>NZ_JAFCJI010000001.1:3000000-3257500 GCF_018131105.1 Bradyrhizobium manausense
GCGAGAAACGCGGCCGCGACCTCGGTTATCCCACTGCCAATATCCGGCTCGATGCCAATTGCGGCTTGAAGCACGGCATCTACGCGGTCCGGGTCGGCCGCGGCGCTGAGCGGCTGAACGGGGTCGCGAGCTTCGGCCGCCGCCCGACCTTCGATAATGGCGCGCCGCTGCTGGAAATCTTCCTGTTCGACTTCAAGGGCGACCTCTATGGGCAGGCGCTGGATTGCGCCTTTGTCGGCTTCATCCGCGAGGAGCTGAAATTCGACGGTATCGACGCCCTGATCCGCCAGATGGACGATGATTCCGCCCGCGCCCGTGCCATGCTGGCCGCCGCTCCGAACGCATTTCCGCGGCTCGGGACGGTCGATTGAGGGGCCAAAACCGGCTCGCCGGACCTTTGCGCTTCCCTATTGCGCTTCTGTTTTGCGCTTCCCTTGGCCCCCTGCTATGGAGAGCCCATGTTTGCGCGGCGCATCATAGGGATTAGCGGCCCGGCTTCCGCCTGAGCCTAAAGGCTCGGCGCAAGACCGGGATTTTGTCGTTTCACCCCGCGATTCCGCATCGCCATCTGTTCCCGCGCCATTTCCGAGCCAGTCAGCCTCATGTCCGAAAAGCCGCAGAAGTCCCAAAAGTCTGAAGCCAAAGACTATTCGAAGACCCTGTTCCTGCCGCAGACCGAATTCCCGATGCGCGCCGGCCTGCCGCAGCGCGAGCCGGAAATCCTCAAGCGCTGGTACGAGATCGGCCTCTACGAAAAGCTGCGCGACAGCGCAAAAGGCCGCGCCAAGTTCGTGCTGCATGACGGCCCGCCCTATGCCAACGGCAACATCCATATCGGCACGGCGCTGAACAAGATCCTCAAGGATCTCGTCACCAAGAGCCAGCAGATGCTGGGCTTCGATTCCAACTACGTGCCCGGCTGGGACTGCCACGGCCTGCCCATCGAGTGGAAGGTCGAGGAGGAGAACTATCGCAAGAAGGGCAAGCAGAAGCCTGACTTCCGCGACAGCGCTGCGATGATCGATTTCCGCAAGGAGTGCCGCGCCTACGCCACGCACTGGCTCAACGTGCAGCGCGAGGAGTTCAAGCGGCTCGGCGTGATCGGCGATTGGGCTCATCCCTACGCCACCATGAATTATCCGGCCGAAGCCCAGATCGCGCGCGAGCTGATGAAGTTCGCGGCCAATGGCACGCTGTATCGCGGCTCCAAGCCAGTGATGTGGAGCGTGGTCGAGAAGACCGCGCTCGCCGAAGCCGAGGTCGAGTACGAGGACTACACGAGCGACATGGTCTGGGTGAAATTCCCGGTCACCTCGCCGGCGCATGGCGCGCTCGCCTCCGCAAGCGTCGTGATCTGGACCACCACGCCCTGGACGCTGCCCGGCAATCGCGCCATCTCGTTCTCGCCGAAGATCGCCTATGGCCTCTACAAGGTGACGGACGCGCCCGCGGACAATTGGGCCAAGACCGGCGATCTCCTGATCCTCGCCGACGCGCTCGCCGCAGAAGTGTTCAAGCAGGCGCGCGTGACCGCCTACGAGAAGGTCCGCGACATCCCCGGCGACACCATGGACGCGATCGAATGCGCCCATCCGCTGAAGGGCCTCGCCGGCGGCTACGAATTCACCGTGCCGCTGTTGTCCGGCGACCACGTCACCGATGACACCGGCACCGGCTTCGTGCACACCGCGCCGAGCCACGGCCGTGAAGACTTCGACGTCTGGATGGCGAACACCCGCGAGCTCGATGCCCGCGGCATCAACAGTGCGATCCCCTACACCGTCGACGAGAACGGCGCCTATACCGACCAGGCGCCGGGCTTCACGGGCAAGCGCGTCATCAACGACAAGGGCGAAAAGGGCGACGCCAACGAGGCCGTGATCAAGGCGCTGGTCGAGGGCGGCAAGCTGCTCGCGCGCGGCCGGCTCAAGCACCAATATCCGCATTCCTGGCGCTCGAAGAAGCCGGTGATCTTCCGCAACACGCCGCAATGGTTCATCGCGATGGACAAGGACATTGCGAGCAACGGCAAGACCAGGTCCGGTGACACGCTGCGCGCCCGTGCGCTGCAAGCGATCTCGGTGACGCAATGGGTGCCGCCCTCGGGCGAGAACCGCATCAACGGCATGATCGAGGCCCGCCCCGACTGGGTGATCTCGCGCCAGCGCGCCTGGGGCGTGCCGATCGCCGTGTTCGTGCGCGAGAAGGGCGACGGCTCGGCGGAGATTCTCCAGGACGAGACCGTCAACACCCGCATCGGCGACGCCTTCGCCAAGGAAGGCGCCGACGCCTGGTATGCGACGGGCGCGCGCGAGCGCTTCCTCGGACCGCGCGCCGCTGAGGATTGGCAGAAGGTCGACGACATTCTCGACGTCTGGTTCGATTCCGGCTCGACGCACGCCTTCGTGCTCGAAGACCCCGTGCAATTCCCCGGCCTCGCCGGCATCAAACGCAAGGTCGACGGCGGCACCGACACGGTGATGTACCTCGAAGGCTCTGACCAGCATCGCGGCTGGTTCCACTCCTCGCTGCTGGAGAGCTGCGGCACGCGCGGCCGTGCGCCCTACGACATCGTGCTGACCCACGGCTTCACCCAGGCCGAGGACGGCCGCAAGATGTCGAAGTCGCTCGGCAACACCATCGAGCCGCAGGCGGTCATCAAGGAATCCGGCGCCGACATCCTGAGACTCTGGGTCGCGTCCTGCGACTATACCGACGACCAGCGCATCGGCCCCGAGATCCTGAAGAACACCGTCGAGACCTACCGCAAGCTGCGCAACACGGTGCGCTGGATGCTCGGCACGCTGCATCACTACAAGCCGGCCGACGCAGTCGCGCCCGCCGAGATGCCCGAGCTCGAGCGGCTGATGCTGCACGAGCTCGCGATCCGCGCCGAACTGGTCCGCAACGCCTATGAGACGTTCGACTACAAGAGCGTGGTCGCAACACTGTCCGCGTTCCTGAACAGCGAACTCTCGGCATTCTACTTCGATATCCGCAAGGACACGCTGTATTGCGATCCGCCGTCTTCGCTGGTGCGCAAGGCGGCGCTGACCACGATCGACCTGCTGTGCAATTCGATCCTGAAATGGCTGGCGCCGGTTCTGAGCTTCACGTCGGAAGAAGCCTGGCGCATGTACAGGCCGGATGCCGAACCGTCGGTGCATTTGACGCTGTTCCCGGAGGGCCTCGAGAAACTCCGCGACGACAAGCTCGCCGCGAAATGGGAAACCATCCGCAACGTCCGCCGCGTCGTCACCGGCGCGCTGGAGCTCGAGCGTGCCGCCAAGAACATCGGCTCGTCGCTGGAAGCGTCACCGGTAATCTATGTCGCCGACCGCGACATGCTGGCGACGCTGTTCGACACTGATGTGGCCGAGATCTGCATCACCTCGAACTACGAGGTGCGCGAGGGCGAAGCGCCCGCCTCTGCATTCCGTCTCGATGCTGTCGCCGGCGTCGCGGTCGTGGTGGAGAAGGCCGTCGGCACCAAATGCGCCCGCTCCTGGAAGATCTCGCCGACCGTCGGCGAGGACGCTGAATACCCCGACGTCACCCCGCGCGACGCGAAGGCGCTGCGCGAATGGAAGGCGTTGGGCGTGAGCATCTGATCGGACGGCCATGCCCCCGCTCCGCGCCGGCATCCTCGCAGCCTTGGTCACGCTCGTGGCCGACCAGGCTTCGAAGCTATGGCTCCTGAATGGCTTCGACCTCGCCCGCAAGGGCGTGGTGAAGGTGACGCCCTTTTTCGACCTGGTGCTGGCCTGGAATATCGGGATCAGCTTCGGCTGGCTGCAGAATGACAGCCAGTCGGCACAGATCGCACTGATGGCGGTGAAGATCGTCGCGGTGATTGCGCTCGCGATCTGGTTGGCCCGGTCGCAGACCCGGCTCGCCACGGTGGCGCTCGGGCTGATCATCGGCGGCGCCATCGGGAACGGCATCGACCGCTTGGCCTATGGCGCGGTGGTCGATTTTGCCCTGTTCCATATCGAAATCGGCGGAAATACCTATAATTGGTACATCTTCAATCTCGCGGACGTAGCCATCGTTGCTGGGGTGGCTGCCCTATTGTATGATTCCTTCCTGGGGGTACCCGCCGCAAAAGCGCCCTGATCCCGGCCGATACGGACCGCAGGCGGAACCTTGCTTGGCGAGGCGTGGTCGCGCGAGACGCGGCAAGACTGGTACGTCAAGACTTGCACATCAAGACTGCCACAATATGGAACAGGTACAGGTATGCGCAGCTTCCAGACCAGCGGTTCGATGGGACGAGATTCCCGGCGGGGACTTTGGCTGGCGCTGAAATTGTCCGCTGTCGCAATCGGCATCGGTCTCGTCATGTCGGCAGGTCCGGTTCGCGCGGGTGACGATGGCGACGATGACGACGACATGACCTTCGAAGAGAAGCTCATCGATAATCTGATGTCCGGCATCGGTGCCAAGGGCATGGAGAGGAAGGGCATCGAGTACCGCGAGCGGTCGCCGCTGGTGGTGCCGCCGAACCTCGACCTGCCGCCGCCCGCCAGTGCCGACGCCAAGAACGCACCAAACTGGCCGAAGGATCCGGACGAGAAGCGCCGCAAGGAGGCTATCGCCCAGCGGAAGAAGACATCGACCGGCAGCAAGGCAGCCGAATACCTGAAAAATGCCCAGCCGCTATCGCCCGCCGAGTTGAACGCCCACAAGACCGCCGCGGTTGAAAAGACCAGCAGGGATCCGGTCCAGCCGGGGGCCAATATCGACCACCCGACGATGAGTCCGGCCGAGCTCGGTTACACCGGCGGACTATGGAACCTGTTGTCGAACAACAAGAGCCCCGAATCCAAGCCATTCACGAGCGAGCCGCCGCGCCAATCGCTGGTCGAACCGCCGGCGGGATATCAGACGCCTTCGCCGAACTATGCCTATGGCTCGGGAGAAGATAAGACGCGCCGGACCTATTTCGACGTCCGGTCCGGCAAGGAGAAGGAGCAATAAGCTCCTTGTCCGTCGCGCGCAGGCGCGGACCCGCCGCAATCATCCGGTGTAGGCCGGATGCGGCAGATGACCTATTTTTAAGTACAAGTCGACGGCGTTCTCTGCTTCGTGACCCGAAGCCCAAAGCCGCGCGGTGTAGCATGCCGTGCTTTCACGCCCGGACATCAGGATCCGGGCCTTTACAAGGATAGTGATGTCCTCACACCGATCGATTGCCTGCCTCTTCGCCGCACTGCTTTCGACATCTGCCCTCGACGTCGGCAGCGCATTCGCCCAGACGACGGTCACCTCCGCGCCGCCCGCCAGCTTCACGCTCGCCAACGGCCTTCAGGTCGTCGTGATCCCGGACCACCGCACGCCCGTGGTTACGGAGATGATCTGGTACAAGGTCGGCTCGGCTGACGAGACGCCGGGCAAGTCGGGCCTTGCCCATTTCCTCGAACATCTGATGTTCAAGGGCACGTCGAAGCATCCGGTCGGCGAATTCTCCCAGACCGTGCTCCGCGTCGGCGGCAACGAGAACGCCTCGACCTCGGTCGATTACACCAACTACTACCAGCGCGTGCCGAAAGAGCAGCTTCCGACCATGATGGAGTTCGAGGCCGATCGCATGACTGGCCTGATCCTCAAGGACGAGAACGTGCTGCCCGAGCGCGACGTCGTGCTCGAAGAGTACAATATGCGCGTCGCCAACAGCCCCGATGCGCGCCTCAACGAGCAGATCATGGCTGCGCTCTATCTCAATCATCCCTACGGCCGGCCGGTGATCGGCTGGCATCAGGAGATCGAGAAGCTCAATCGCGAGGACGCGCTCGCCTTCTACCGCCGCTTCTACGCGCCGAACAACGCGATCCTGGTGATCGCCGGCGACGTCGAGGCTGCCGACGTGCGTCCGCTGGTCGAACGCAATTTCGGCCCGATCGCGGCTCAGCCGGCGATCCCGGCCCGCCGCGTTCGTCCGCAGGAGCCTGAGCCGGCGGCACCGCGCACCGTCACGCTGGCCGACCCGCGCGTGGAGCAGCCGAGCCTGCGCCGCTATTATCTGGTGCCTTCGGCGACGACGGCCGCGGCCGGCGAGAGCGCAGCGCTCGACGTGCTCGCGCAATTGATAGGCAGCGGCAGCAACTCCTATCTCTATCGCGCGCTTGTGGTCGACAAGCCGCTCGCGGTGTCCGCCAGCGCCAGCTATTCCAGCATCTCGCTCGATCCGACCCAGTTCGCGATCTCGGCTTCGCCGAGGTCAGGCGTCGGTTTTGCCGAGGTCGAGCAAGCGATCGACGGCGTCATCGCCAACGTCGCGCAAAATCCGATCCGCGCCGAGGATCTCGAGCGGGTCAAGACCCAGCTGATTGCCGAGGCGATCTACGCTCAGGACAATCAGGCCGTGCTGGCGCGCTGGTATGGCGGTGCGCTGACCACGGGTCTGTCGATCGAGGATATCAGAAGCTGGCCCGACCGCATCCGCGCCGTCACAGCCGAGCAAGTTCGCGCCGCTGCGCAAAAATGGCTCGAGAAGAAGCGATCGGTGACCGGCTATCTGATCAAGGACACCAACACCGCCGCCAAGCGCGAGGAGAAGCGCTCGTGACCCATCCCTTCCTTCGCGCACGCTATTTCGCGTTGTCCCTCGCCACCGGCGCGGCCATCGCATTTGCCTCGGTCTCGCCGTCTCAGGCCGCGGCAAAGATCCAGCATCTGGTCTCGCCTGGCGGCATCGAAGCCTGGTTCGTGCAGGACGCGACCGTGCCGCTGATTGCCATGGAATATTCCTTTGCCGGCGGCTCGGCGCAGGATCCCAAGGACAAGTCCGGCGTCGCCAACCTCGTTGGCGACCTCCTCGACGAGGGCTCTGGCGACCTGGATTCCAAGACTTTCCACGAGCGGCTCGACCGCCGCGCCATCGAACTCTCCTTCAGTGCCACCCGGGACACCTTCCGCGGCAGCCTGCGGATGCTGCGCGACAACAAGGATGAGGCCTTCGACCTGCTGCGCTCGGCACTGACCTCGCCGCATTTCGACACGGCCGATGTCGAACGCATCCGTTCGCAAGTGATATCGAGCCTGCGCCGCGACACCACCAATCCGACGTCGCTCGCGAGCCGCAAATTCCTGGAGATGACCTTCGGCGATCATCCCTATGGACGGCAGACCACCGGCACACTGGAGAGCGTACCGACCATCACGGTCGCCGACATGAAGGATTATGTCGGCCGTGTCCTCGCCAAGGACACGCTGAAGATCGCGGTGGTCGGCGACGTCGACCCGACGACCCTGGGCAAACTGCTCGATCACACCTTTGGCAGCTTGCCGGCAAAAGCCACCCTGGTGCCGGTCCCCGACGTCGAGGCCGCAAAGCCGCCGGAGCGCGCCTTCGTGCCGCTCGACGTGCCGCAGACCGTGATCACCTTCGGCGGCCCCGGCGTGATGCGCAGCGATCCGAACTTCATGGCGGCCTATGTCGTCAACCACATCCTCGGCGGCGGCGGCCTGTCCTCGCGGCTTTATCGCGAAGTCCGCGAGAAGCGCGGGCTGGCCTATTCGGTGTTCGAATCGCTGCTTTGGATGGAGCATTCGGGCATCTTCATCGGCAACACCGGCACCCGCGCCGACCGTGCCGGCGACACAATGGATGCCATTGAGAAGGAAGTGCGCCGTATCGCCGACGAAGGCCCGACGCAGAAGGAACTCGACGAGGCCAAGTCCTATCTCAAGGGCTCGCAGATGCTGGCGCTCGACACCTCCTCCAAGCTCGCGCAGGCGCTGTTGCAATATCAGCAGGACAAGCTGCCGATCGACTATATCGAGAAGCGCAACGCCATCGTCGATGCGGTGACGCTTGATGACGCCAAGGCCGCCGCCAAGCGGTTGTGGGGCCAGGGACTTTTGACCGTCGTCGTCGGCCGCGCCCCGCAGGCTGCGGCGCAACCGGCCGCGGCACCGGCGACCAAGTCTAACTGAGGTCTGCCGACGTCCTTCTGAAATGGCCGGGCTCGCCCGGCCATTTTTCGTTTTGGGATGCACCATTGCCGAAATTGGAGGTCCGCGATATGTCCGGACATCACGAATGGTGCCATCATGCTGCGGATATCCCGCGATCTCGTCATCGACGAGGACGACATTGAGATCGACTTTGTCCGCGCCTCCGGCCCGGGCGGACAGAACGTCAACAAGGTCTCGACCTCGGCCCAGTTGCGCTTCGACACGCGCAAGCTGATCATCCCGGAAGATGCCGAAATCCGGCTCGCCCGCATCGCCGGCCAGCGCATGACCAAAGACGGCGTGATCGTGATCCAGGCGCAGCGCTTCCGCAGCCAGGATCGTAATCGGCAGGACGCCATCGATCGACTTGTCGAGATCCTGACCGAAGCGATGATCCGGCCGACGCCGCGCCGCGCAACACGGCCGACCTTCGCCTCCAAGCAGCGACGGCTCGACGGCAAGAAGCGCCGCAGCGACGTCAAGGCCGGGCGCGGCGGCCGCTTCAACGATTAGTGAAACAGGCGCGCTTGCGCCGCGCGATTGCCCCGGCGCACCGCGCGCTTTGTTCTCAACCGAAACAGCCCGCTACTACCACCGCATGTTTTGTGCCGCCTAGAGTTTGCGCACGCTGAATTTGTCGTGGATGCGGGTCTTGTCGGGATTCTTGGCGATGCGCGCAGTCGTGTTGGGATTGTGCACCGCGATGGTGCTGGTGACGCGTGTCGCCGATGCGCAGATGCCGTTGCCGGCCGCGAGGCCGCCGGATGGCGCGACGCTGTTCAAGCAGCAATGCGCAGTGTGCCACACGACCAATTTGTCGGAACCGATGCGGCAAGGTCCGCCGCTGGTGAAGATCGTGGGTCGGACAGCCGGCAAGGTTGAAGGCTTTCACTATTCCGACGCGCTCGCGAAAGCGGATTTCACGTGGGAGGAAGCCAGGCTCGACGCCTGGCTGGCCAATCCGCAGGCCGTCATTCCCGGCACGGTCATGGCCTATCGGCAGGGCAAGCCGGACACGCGCGCTGCCATCATCGCCTATCTCAAGGAGTTGAACTGAATGGCCAAGCCTGTCCATTCCATGATCCGCGTTTTCGACGAAGCGCGATCGCTCGACTTCTATGGCCGCGCCTTCGGCCTCGAAGTGGCCGACTATCTGAAGTTCGCAGACTTCGCCTTGATCTATCTGCGTCACCCCTCCTCACCTTTCGAGATCGAGTTAACGGTCAATTTCGACCGCAAGGAACCGTACCAGCTTGGTGACGGCTACGGCCATCTCGCTGTGGTGGTCGAGGATCTCGACGCCGAGCACGCCCGCTTCGAGCACGAGAAGCTTACGCCGGGGCCACTGCGCGACTTCAAGCACGAGGGCAAGACGCTGGCGCGTTTCTTCTTCGTCAGCGATCCCGATGGCTTCAAGATCGAGGTGATCCAGCGGGGCGGACGTTTCGGTTAGTCAAAATCACAAAATCCCAAAACATAATAATCCAAGGAGGAATGCCATGAGAGAGGTCGATCGCCGAAGCAAGCACAGCCGCCGGACTTTTCTCAAAGGCGCGGCAACCGCCGTACCGGTCGTGTCTGTCGCAACCAGCCTCAGTGTCAACATCGAGGGCGCCTGGGCCGATGAGGCCGGCACACTTTCGCCTGCGACGATGAAGACGCTGCTGAAGGTCGCCCGCGACATCTATCCGCACGACGTCCTCGGAGACAGCTACTACATCACCGCGATCAAGCCGTGGGACGCCAAGGCCGCCAAGGACGCTTCCGTCAAGGCGCTGATCAGCGACGGTATTGCAAGGCTCGATCAGAACGCGAAGGACCGCCACAAAGCACCCTATGCCGAAGTGCCCTGGGAAGCCGATCGCGTGGTGCTCTTGAAGGAGATCGAGCAGAGCGACTTCTTTCAGAAGGTGCGCGGCGACCTCGTCGTTTCCCTCTACAACCAGAAAGAGGTCTGGCCGCGCTTCGGCTACGAGGGCTCCTCCGCCGAACATGGCGGTTACATCAACCGCGGCTTCGCCGACATCGACTGGCTGCCGAAGGCTTAACGGTCACCTCACGGTTCAGGAGAACGCAGATGGCAAAATTCGATCTGAACGATGACAGCGTTGTGGTGATCGTCGGCTCCGGCGCCGGTGGCGGCACGCTGGGCAACGAACTCACGCAGAAGGGCGTCAAGGTGGTCATCCTCGAGGCCGGCCCGCGCATCGAGAACCAGGACTTCATCAATGATGAGTGGGACAGTTTTTCCCAGCTCGCCTGGACCGATGCCCGCACCACGTCAGGAAACTGGCGCGTCGCCAAGGATTTCTCCGGCCTGCCTGCATGGATCGTCAAGGCGGTCGGCGGCTCCACCATCCACTGGGCAGGCGCGTCGCTGCGCTTCGATGAGCACGAGTTCAAGATCAAGAGCACCTACGGCAATATTCCCGGCGCCAATGTGCTGGACTGGCCCGTCACGCTCGCCGAGATGGAGCCGTGGTACGCCAAGGCCGAGGACAAGATGGGCGTGACCCGCACCAACGGCATCCCCGGACTTCCCGGCAACAACAATTTCAGGGTGCTCGAGGCCGGCGCGAAGAAGCTCGGCTACAAGACCGTGCACACCGGCAACATGGCGATCAACAGCCAGCCACGCGATGGACGCGGATCCTGCCAGCAGATCGGCTTCTGCTTCCAGGGCTGCAAATCAGGTGCGAAATGGTCGACGCTCTACACCGAGATCCCCAAAGGCGAGGCGACCGGCAATCTGGAGGTCCGTCCCGGCAGCATGGTGGTCAAGATCGAGCACGACGCGAGCGGCAAGGTCACCGGCGTTGTCTATGCCGACGAGACCGGCGCGATGCAGCGGCAGAAGGCGCGGATCGTCGCGGTCGCAGGCAACTCGATCGAGAGCCCGCGGTTGCTGCTCAACAGCGCGTCGAGCATGTTCCCCGACGGTCTCGGCAACTCGAGCGGTCAGGTCGGCCGCAACTACATGCGGCACATGACCGGCAGCGTCTACGCCGTGTTCGAGAAATCGGTGCACATGTATCGCGGCACCACCATGGCCGGCATCATTCGCGACGAGGCCGCCAACAATCCGAAGCGCGGCTTCGTCGGCGGCTACGAGATGGAGACGCTGTCGCTCGGATTGCCGTTCATGGCGGCGTTCCTCAATCCCGGTGCATGGGGCCGACCGTTCACTGCGGCGATCGACGGCTATCCGCGGATGGCCGGCATGTGGCTGGTCGGCGAGGACATGCCGCAGGAGACCAATCGCATCACGCTCGATCCAACCGTGAAGGACAAGTTCGGCCAGCCGGTGGCGAGCGTGCATTACGACGATCATCCCAACGATCTCGCGATGCGTGCCCACGCCTACAAGCAGGGTGCGGCGGTCTATGACGCGGTCGGCGCGACCGTGACCTATCCGACGCCGCCATATCCGAGCACGCACAATCTCGGCTCCAACCGGATGAGCGAGAAGCCGCGCGACGGCGTGGTCAACAAGTTCGGGCAGAGTCACGACGTGAAAAACCTGTTCGTCTCCGACGGCAGTCAGTTCACCAGCGGCGCAGCCTGCAATCCGACGCTGACCATCGTCGCGCTCGCGATCCGCCAGGCGGATTACATTGCGGGTGCCATGCAGAAGAAGGAGATTTGAGAAAAACACCCTCTGCGTCATTGCGAGCGAAGCGAAGCAATCCAGATATGTGTCCGCAATGACAGTCTGGATTGCTTCGTCGCAAGCGCTCCTCGCAATGACGAAGAAGGGACCCTCGTTGCTTTGGTTGAGACGGCTATTCGGCCGCGTCGAGAATGGGCGTCACCGTGGCCTTGAATTCCTGTACGGGTGCCAAGCTCTTGGAGCGGTAGATCAGGCACGAGCAGCGCAACAGCGAGGCAAAATTGTTGACCTCGCCATGGTGGTCGAGCACCTCGTTGTAGAGCGTGGTCAGGAACTTGCCGACGCTCATGCCTTCCTTGGCCGCGATCTCCTCCAGCGTGTCCCAGAATGCCATCTCCAGTCGGATCGATGTGCAATGCCCGCCGATCCGCAACGAGCGGGTCTGGGATTCATAATCACGTTGGGGCTGGTGCGCGAAGAGATGACACATGGCGTCCTCCCGTCCTGTTGCCATTTTTTCACGATGCTACACCGCGGCTCGGCGGCTCACAATCAGGACGACCGCTGGAGATCGGTCCGGCGCGGATGCACAATTTTCTTGAACGCCCAATATCTTCAATGTGATAGGCATCCTTCTTCCCCAGGCCACCACACGGCTGTTGCCCAACACATGCTTTTGACGCA
The DNA here is from genome assembly GCF_018131105.1 of Bradyrhizobium manausense. NCBI lineage: Bacteria > Pseudomonadati > Pseudomonadota > Alphaproteobacteria > Hyphomicrobiales > Nitrobacteraceae > Bradyrhizobium > Bradyrhizobium manausense. Next base: position 3,012,254 of record NZ_JAFCJI010000001.1, read on the forward strand.
ACACGGCCTAGAATAGCGTCTCAGCGAATCCAGACCAGAGCCCATGCCCGTCCGCCAATTGCCAGAACAAGTCGTCAACCGCATCGCCGCCGGCGAGGTGGTCGAGCGGCCGGCGAGCGTGGTCAAGGAACTCGTCGAAAACGCAATCGATGCCGGCGCCAGCCGGATCGACGTCTTCACCGATGGCGGCGGCCGGCGGCGGATCGGTATCACCGACGACGGCAGCGGCATGACCGCGAAGGATCTCGCGCTCGCGGTCGAGCGCCATGCCACCTCCAAGCTCGATGACGAAGACTTACTCCAGATTCGCACCCTCGGGTTCCGCGGCGAGGCGCTGCCCTCGATCGGCTCGGTCGCGCGCCTGTCGATCACCACCCGGCATGCGAGCGAGCCGCATGCCTGGGCGCTCACTGTCGAGGGCGGCGAGAAGTCGGAGATCATGCCGGCGGCGCTGGCGCACGGCACCCGCGTCGAGGTCAGCGATCTCTTCTATGCGACGCCGGCACGGCTGAAGTTTCTCAAGACTGACCGCACTGAGGCGGAGGCGATCCGCGAGGTGGTGCGACGCCTCGCGATGGCGCGGCCGGACGTCGCCTTCACACTCGCGGGCGAAGAGCGCGCGCCGGTGACCTGGGCCGCCGCGCGGCCCGGCGCGGCCGGACGCCTGACGCGGCTCGGCGACATCCTCGGCGCCGAGTTTCGCACCCATGCATTCGAAGTCCACGCAGAGCGCGAGGGCGTCGTGGTCGCCGGCTACGCGGCCGCGCCCGCGCTGACCAAGGCGAATGCGCTCGGACAATATCTCTTCGTCAACGGGCGCCCGGTGCGCGACAAGCTGATCCTCGGCGCAGTGCGCGGGGCCTATGCCGATTATCTGCCGCGCGACCGGCACCCGGTGCTGGCGCTATTCGTCACGCTCGATCCGCGCGAGGTCGACGCCAACGTGCATCCAGCCAAGACCGAAGTGCGCTTCCGCAACGCCGGTCTCGTGCGCGCGCTGATCGTGCATGGATTGAAGGAAGGCCTCGCGCGCGAGGGCCGCCGCACCGCCGCCAATAGCGGCGAGAGTGCGCTGTCATCGTTCCGGCCCGCTTTCACGCAGCCGCGGCCGGCAAGCTGGGACTGGCGAGCCTCACCGTCCGCGCCTGTCGCGCCGATGCCGTCGTTCGATGGAGCGGCCGCCCCCGCGTTCGCGGAGCGTGCGCAGGCTGCGTTCGACGTCGGCGCGCCGAGCGCGGATGTGCGGTTCGAGACGCAGCCCGTGGCCGATCTCGTCGACCGTCCGCTCGGCGCGGCGCGCACGCAGCTCCACGAGACGTATATCGTCTCGCAGACCCGCGACGGTCTCATCATCGTCGATCAGCACGCCGCGCATGAGCGCATCGTCTACGAGCGGCTGAAGGCTTCGCTCGCGGCAAACGGCGTGCAGCGGCAGATCCTCCTGATTCCCGAGATCGTCGAGATGGACGAGGCCACGGTGGAGCGCCTGCTGGAGCGCAGCGACGAGCTCGGCTCGTTCGGCCTCGCAATCGAATCCTTCGGCCCCGGCGCGGTCGCTGTGCGCGAGACGCCGTCGCTGCTGGGCAAGACCAATGCCGGCGGACTGTTGCGCGATCTCTCCGAGCACATGGCTGAATGGGACGAGGCGCTGCCACTGGAGCGGCGCCTGATGCACGTCGCAGCCACCATGGCCTGCCACGGCTCGGTGCGCGCCGGCCGCAGGCTGCGGCCGGAGGAGATGAACGCGCTGCTCCGCGAGATGGAAGAGACGCCGAACTCCGGCCAGTGCAATCATGGCCGGCCGACCTATGTCGAACTGAAGCTGGCGGACGTGGAGAAGCTGTTCGGACGGAGATGAACTAGGCGCTGCGCTTCAAAAACACGAATTCCGTGTCGTCATACGCCCGCCGCTCCAGCTCCTCGAAACCGTCCGGCGTCGCGAACTGCGCGGCCTTCGCCTCTTCCACCACCAGCAACGCGCCCGGCGTGAGCCAGCCGCCATCGCGCAAAGACGCAAGCGCCTTCTCCGCCAAACCATTGCCGTAGGGTGGATCAAGGAACACCAGCGAGAACGGCTCGACGGGATGCGCGGGGCCGAGATCGGTCGCGTCGCGGCGATAGACTTTTGTCACCCCGCCGAGGCCAAGCGTTTCCACATTGTTTCGCAACAACGCCCGCGCCTCCGCGCCATTGTCCACGAACAGCGTGAACTTCGCGCCGCGCGAGGACGCCTCGATGCCGAGCGCGCCGGTGCCGGCAAAGAGATCGAGCACGCGCGCGTCGTCGATCGGATCGTCATAGGCATGCACGAGGATGTTGAACACGGACTCGCGCAAGCGATCCGCCGTGGGACGGATGTCGCGCGAAGACGGTGAGGCGAGATTGCGCCCCTTCAAGCGACCGCCGACCACGCGCATGCTATTCGTCCCGCGGCGTAAGGTCGCGCTTGCCGTGATAACCGCGCTTGGGACGGCGCGGCGGGCCGTAGCCGTTGGCCTCGTCCTCGTTGCGTTCGCGCGCTTCGTCGCTGCCGGTGCGCTGCACCAGCACGCGGCGGCCCTTGCGGTCGGCGATCACGGCGCGCTTGGACGTCTTCTCGCTGGATGCATCGCCCTCGGAGGATTTCTTCGGCACGTCGAACTGTGCGCCCGACTTCTCGATCACCTTGTCGCCGAGCTGCTCGCGCAGCACCCGCGCGCGGATCTCCTCGACCTGTCCTTCGGGAACTTCGCCGAGCTGGAACGGACCGTAGGAGACGCGGATCAGGCGGTTCACCTCAAGCCCGAGATGGGCGCAGACGTTGCGCACCTCGCGGTTCTTGCCTTCGCGGATCGCAAACACCAGCCAGACATTGGCGCCCTGGTCACGCTCCAGCGTCGCCTCGATCGGACCGTATTTCACGCCCTCGACCTCGATGCCTTCCTTGAGCTGGTCGAGCTGCGCCTGGGTGACGTCGCCATGGGCGCGGACGCGGTAGCGTCGCAGCCAGCCGGTGTCCGGCAGTTCGAGCGTGCGCGCAAGACCGCCGTCATTGGTGAGCAGCAGCAGGCCCTCGGTGTTGAAGTCGAGCCGGCCGACGCTGATCAGCCGCGGCAGGCCTTCGGGCAGATTGTCGAACACGGTCGGACGCCCCTCGGGATCGTCATGCGTCGTCATCAGCCCGCGCGGCTTGTGGTAGAGGAACAGTCGCGTGCGCTCGCGCTCCGGCAACGGCTTGCCATCGACAAGGACGACGTCGTTCTTGGTGATGTCGAGCGCCGGCGAGTTGATGACGCGGCCGTTAACGGTGACACGGCCCTGCGTGACCATCTCCTCGGCATCCCTGCGCGAGGCGAGGCCTGCGCGTGCGAGCGCCTTGGCAATGCGCTCGCCGGCCTTCTTCGGCTTTGGCGCTTCTTCGCGCCGCGGACGTCCTTCGAAATCCCGCTCGCGCGCGCGATAGGCGCCGCGGCCGCCGAAGGCCGGACGCTTTTCGAAAATCCTGCTGTCGTCCTCATTGTCCCGGCGCGGACGATCGCCGAAACGACCTTCGCTGCGCGGATGCTCCTGCCAATCCATGCGACCTTCCGGCCGCTCGCGCGGACGATCGAATTTCGGCCGGTCACCACCGCGAGGGCGGTCGCCATCACGATGGGACCGATCGAATTTGGGCCGATCATCGCGCGACCGATCGAACTTAGGCTGATCCCGGAACGGACGATCGCCCGACGGACGATCGTCGCGAGAGCGCGAGAAGCGCGGACGGTCCTCGCCGCGGCCACCGTCGCGACGGTCATCGCGCTTTTGCCAGGGCTTGTCCTCGCCGCGATCGCGACCGCTGAAATCCTTGCGCGGGCCCTTGCTGAAGTCCTTGCGCGGCGGACGGTCACCATGCGGACGATCGTCGCGCTTCTGCCACGGCTTTGAATCGCTACGCTCGCCACGATCGCGCGAAAATTTCCGCTCGCCGTCGAACTTGCGCTCAGGACGATCGCCGCGCGGCGAATAGGGCCGCTTCTCGCCGAACTTCTTGTCGCCGAAGCGGCCAGCGGGACGCGAATCGTCACGATCCCGGCGCGGCGGGCGGTCGTCGCGGCCTTGGGACGGGCGATCACCGCGCGGCTTGAAGGAGCGCTTTTCGCCATCGCGCGATCCGCGATCGGAGAAAGGACGATCGCCGCGCGGCTTGAAGCTGCGCTCGCCGCGATCCTCGCCACCACGGTCGTCGCGCTTGAAGCGGGGACGGTCACTGAAATCGCGGCGTGGCGCATCGCCCTCCTCGCGGCGGCGGAACGACGGACGGCTGTCACGGTCGCCACGAGGCGGACGGCTGTCGCCGCGGGGCGGACGCTTGTCGCCGTCCCCCTTGCCCTCAAAACCGCGCTTGGCGAATTTCTTGTCGGGACCGCGCGGCTTGCCGCTGCGGCCGCCTTTGGGCGGGCCTCGCCGGCCGCGGGAATCGTTGTCTTTGTCGCTGTCGCGAGGCATGGATATTCTCACTCAGGGGGTGGCCGGAAAGCATTGTGCGCGCTCGTTCCGAGCCGCATGCTCAGGCAAAATCGGTAAGCACTTCTGCTGAAGGCGCAGCTACTAGCAGGTTTCTTCGGATGATACGAGGCTTGAAAGCCCCCTCTTTCATGGATTTGGCGCTCAAAACGGCCGAAAATGCCGGAAAAGCGGGCGAGGTCCCGATCGGATGCGTCGTAGTCCGCAATTACGAAGTCATCGCCACTTCCGCCAACCGGACGCTGACCGACTACGACCCCACGGGCCACGCCGAGATCGTGGCGCTGCGCGAGGCGGCGAAAAAGATCGGCAGCGAACGCCTGGTCGACTGCGACCTCTACGTGACGCTGGAGCCCTGCACCATGTGTGCGGGCGCGATCTCCTTGGCAAGGGTCCGCCGGCTCTATTACGGCGCCGCCGACCCCAAGGGCGGCGCAGTCGAGTCGGGCGTCCGGTTTTTCGCCTCGCCAACCTGCCACCACGCCCCGGACGTCTATTCGGGGGTCGGCGAGAGCGAGGCGTCGCGGCTGCTCAAGGAGTTCTTTCGCGAGCGGCGCTAGTCGCCTGCGAAGAATTCGCGCAGCGCCTTGGCGGTGACGTCGGGGTTTTCCTCGGTGAGGAAGTGGCCGGAGTCGACCGGCTGTCCCTCGACGTTGGTCGCCCACTGCATCCAGATATCGAGCGGAGTTGCGGCCGCCTGGGCGATGCCGACGCCGCCCCACAGCGCCAGCATCGGCACGGTGATCTTCTTAGCCGCATCGAAATCGGCCTTGTCGAGATCGTAGTCGATATAGGCGCCGGCGCGGTAGTCCTCGCACATCGCGTGGATGCGGGCGGGATCGCGGAACGGAGCGAGGTAGTGCTCGAGCGCGCGCTTGTCGATCGCATCGAGCGTCTTCGACTTGGTCTGGCTCGCCATCTTGAAGCGCAGGAAGAATTCACCCTGCCCCGAGATCAGCGTCTCCGGCAGCGGCGCGGGCTGGGCGAGAAAGGTCCAATGATAGATCTTCAGCGCGTAGGCGCGGTTCATCCGCTCCCAGTAATTATAGGTCGGCAGGATATCGAGCACGGCGAGCTTCGACAGCCGGCCGGGATGATCGAGCGCTAACCGATACGAGACGCGGCCGCCGCGATCGTGGCCGGCGAGCGCGAAGTGGACGTGGCCGAGCTGCTCCATCATTTCCACCATGGCCTTGGCCATCGCGCGCTTGCTGTAGGGCATGTGCAGCGCATCGCTCTCGGGCATGTCGGACCAGCCATAGCCCGGCAGGTCGGCGATGATCAGCGTGAACTGGTCGGCCAGCGCAGGCGCGACGCGGTGCCACATCACATGCGTCTCGGAGAAGCCGTGCAGCAACAGCAGCGGCGGCCCCTTGCCGCCGACGCGGGCGAAGATGCGGCCGAACGAGGTGTTGATCCATTCGGAGGCAAAGCCGGGATAGAGGTCGGCGAGATCGGACATCTTTCTGCATCCTTTGTCGGGTCGGTCGCGAGGGGCCTCGACAAAGAATCGAAAACAACCCCATGCACAGTAGCGGTATTATCAGCGGGGTGGCTAAGCCCAACATCTGATTGTGCATTTCTGGGATGTCGATGTGGCGCCGCGAAGGCGCGCCCAAACTTCGAGATTCCGGATCAGCGCATGCGCGCCGTCCGGAATGACGAGTTAACCCTTGGCCTTCTCGGCGTCCACCGCCTGCCAGCCGATGTCGCGGCGGCAGAATCCATCAGGCCAGATGATGCGGTCGACGGCCTGATAGGCGCGCGCCTGCGCCTCGGTGACGGTCGCGCCGAGCGCGCAGACATTGAGGACGCGGCCGCCATTGGCGAGGATGGCGCCATCCTTCGCGACCGTGCCGGCGTGGAAGATCTCGGCGGTCTCGACCTCAGCGGCGTCATCGAGCCCCTCGATCCGCGTGCCCTTCTGGTAGTCGCCGGGATAGCCCTTCGCCGCCATCACCACCGTGAGTGCAGACTCCGGATACCAGCGCAGGTCAAAATTCCTGAGCTGGCCATCAACCGACGCGAGGAACGCCGGCACGATGTCCGACATCATGCGCATCATCAGCACCTGGCACTCGGGATCGCCGAAGCGCACGTTGAACTCGAACAGCTTTGGGCCCTGCGTCGTCAGCATGATGCCGGCGTAGAGAATGCCGCGGAACGGCGTGCCGCGCTTCTTCATGCCCGCGACCGTCGGCAGGATGATTTTCGCCATGATCGCGTCGTGGATCGCCGGCGTCACCAGCGGCGTCGGCGAATAGGCGCCCATGCCGCCGGTGTTCGGGCCGACGTCGTGGTCGAACACGCGCTTGTGGTCCTGCGCGGACGCGAGCGGAATGGCGGTTACGCCGTCGCACAGCGCGAAGAAGCTGATCTCGCGGCCCGGCAGAAACTCCTCGATCACGACCTCGGCGCCGGCCTCGCCAAACGCGCCCTCGAACATCATGGCGATGGCGTCCTCGGCCTCGCGCACGGTCTTTGCAACGACGACGCCCTTGCCGGCGGCTAGGCCATCGGCCTTCACCACGATCGGCGCGCCCTGGCTGTGCACGTAATCGCGCGCGTCCCTGGCGTTGGTGAAGCGCTTGTAGGCGCCGGTCGGAATGCCGAACTCGGTGCAGAGCGCCTTGGTAAAGCCCTTGGAGCTTTCGAGCTGGGCCGGGATCTTGTCCGGCCCGAACGCCTTGATGCCTGATGCGGTGAGGTCATCGACGATGCCGGCCGCCAGCGGCGTCTCCGGGCCGACCACGACCAGCTCGACCGCGTTCTTTTTGCAGAAGTCGATCACGGCGGCATGGTCGGCGACATCGAGCGCCACGCATTCCGCCTCGCGCGCGATGCCGGCATTGCCGGGCGCGCACCAGAATTTGGTCACCAGGGGGGAGGCTGCGATTTTCCACGCCAGGGCATGTTCGCGGCCGCCGGAACCAAGCAGGAGAATGTGCATCGAAGGCTCGAAATGAGGGGTTTTGCTAGAGGCGGAGGTCGCACGAATCGGGGTGGGTCTCAAGGGGGATGGCGCCGCCCTCCCCGGCATTCCGGTCCGATATTTCGCGCTGATAGGCCTGATGTCTAAGTCGCGTGGTCCCTTTATTGACGAAGCCCCATCCGCGAGCCCAGACTGATCTTAGGAGCCATCCTGCAAGGATGGGGGTCACTGGGCGGCTTGGCTATGGAGCGAGAGCAGCCAGTTCGGGTCGGACGCAGATTGGCCGCTATAGTAGCCGCGGACGTCGCGGGATACTCGCGGCTGATGGGCCTCGACGAGGTTGGCACCGCCCGTACCCTCCGCGAACACCGCCAGGTTACCGATGCGCTCGTGGCGAAACACGGTGGGCGCCTCGTGAAGACCACAGGGGACGGCGTGCTCCTTGAATTTCCCTCGGTGGTCGATGCAGTGGAGTGCGCCGTCGCGGTGCAGGCCACGATGGCTGAGAGGAACCAAGACGTCCCCCCGGATCGCCAAATGCGCTTCAGGATCGGCATCAATCTCGGCGACATCCTCATCGAAGGAGATGACATCCTCGGTGATGGCGTCAACGTGGCAGCACGTCTTGAGGGGATCGCTGATCCCGGTGGCATCTGTCTGTCCTCGTCTGCCTACGAACAGGTGCGCGGCAAGGTGCACGTTGAGTTCACGGAACTTGGTGAACAGACGCTCAAGAACATCGCCCGACCGGTACAGGCATATTCTATTCGTCTCGCGACGAGCGGTGCTCAAGGGGCTCCGGCGCCGCACTCAGCTCCGCGACTGTCCATCGTGGTGCTGCCGTTCTTGAACATCGGCGGCGTCCCCGAACAAGATTACTTCGTAGATGGGGTGACCGAGAGCCTGACCACGGACCTGTCTCGCATTAGTGGAGCGTTCGTCATTGCCCGCAATACTGCCTTCACGTTCAAGGGCAAGGCCGTGGATGTGAAGAAGCTCGGAAGCGAGCTGAACGTTCGCTACGTGCTCGAAGGATCGGTGCAGCGGGGCGGCAACCGACTTCGTGTGAACGTGCAGCTCATCGACGCTTCTAGCGGGAACCACTTGTGGGCCGAACGTTTCGAAAAGCCGCTGGCCGACCTTTTCGACTTGCAAGACGAAATAGTGTCTCAGCTCGCAAATGCACTGAACTCGCAGTTGATTGAATTCGAAGCCCGCCGCGTGGCGCGCACTCCCCACCCCGATGCGACTGACCTGTATTTCCAAGGCGCCGCTTGGCTCAACGCTGGCCAACGCCCCGACGACTTGCGGAAGGCGCGAAGTTTCTTTGAGCGTGCTTTGCAACTCGAACCAGGAAACGTCGAGGCGCTACTGGGAACGGCCCAGGTCGATGCATTGATGGCCACCACTTTCCTTACCGATGATCGGGCAGAACGTCTCGCCGCCGCCGAATTGGCCGCGACAACCGCCTTGTCGTTCGCACCCAACAACCCAAGGGCTCATTTCGCTTTGGGTTCGGCCCGCATTTTTACAGACCGGGTGCTGCAGGGTATTCGCGAATGCGAGCTTGCACTGGCGCTTGATCGTAATCTGGCCCGGGCGTACGGGATGATCGGGGTAGCCAAGCTTCTTATCGGGCAAGGTCATGAGACCGAAGCTCACATCCGACAGGCTATTCGGCTTTCCCCACGCGATAGCTTTCTCCATGTTTGGGCGATGTATGTAGGGTTGGCCAACTTTTTACTCCGTGACGACGCCCAAGCTGTCGAGTGGTATCGGCGCAGTGTTGAGGTAAATCGAAATTATCCACTCGCGCAATTCTTCCTCGGAGCTGCCCTCGCGCAGGTCGGAGATTTAGCTGAAGCGCGGGCAACCGCCTTGGAGGCCCTTGCGCTCAATCCATCGTTCACCATTCGTCGTTTCCGGTCCAATAGCCCGAGCAATCATCCTGCCTACCTTTCATTACGTGAACGCCTCTACGAAGGGCTCCGATTGGCTGGCGTTCCAGAAGAGTAAAGCTCGCCTATGCCCAATCCGATGGACATCGTCCGACGCCTCGTCGCCGTCTTCGCGGCCGAGTTGAGGGCCACAGCCGGCCCATGGGCGCGGACGAGGTCGGCACAATGGGGAGCGTGAAACAGCCTGCCCCGGAATGTCGGCGGAGCCTAAACCTGTTTCCCCGCAATGATCTCCTGTAACGTCGCCACATGCCGCGCAAACGCGCCGCGGCCTACCGCCGTGGCGGTCACGGTCGTCTGCGGCTTCTTCCCCACGAACGCCTTCTCCACCGAGACATAACCCGCCTTGGCGAGGGTCTCGATATGTGCGCCGAGATTGCCGTCGGTGGCGCCGGTGAGTTTCTTCAGTCGCGCGAATTCCAGGCCTGAGGCGACCGGCAGCGCGTTCAGGGCGGCCATGATCTTCAGCCGCAAGGGCTGATGAATGATGTCGTCGAGCTCGGCCATCAGATCCGCCGCATCCAGAGGCCGCCGACGATCAGCCCGCCGCCGTTGACGAAGGCCATCCAGAGCGGGAAGGCTTCACCAATATAGAAGAAGCCGAACAGCGTCAGCGCGGTGATGACGAGACCGATCGCGACGAAGGCGTGGCCGAACCAGAGACCCGCGAGCGTATAGAACAGCATGAAATAGATCGGCCAGAACGCGCCGAGCTGGCGCGCGCCGAAATGGCCGATCACATTGGTGCAGACATAGCCGAAGGCAAAGAACAGTACGAACAGCAGCGGCACCCTGATGTCGAAGGCGGCACCATGGACGCGCGATGGGGCGAGCCAACGGAGCGCGATCAATCCGCCGACACCGATGATGTCGACGGCGGGCCAGGCGTAGATCGCGTAGTACGGCCAGAGCCAGGTCACGAGGTTGCCAGCGAAGACCAGGACGCCCCACCAGATCGCTGCGAGGCTCGCCAGTTCATAGAGCTGTGATTGCTTCACGCGCTGGACGATGTCGTCGATCTCGGCCAGCGCCGAGGCTGCCTGCTTGCTGTCGATCATATCGGCCCCCATCAACCCGGCATCATCGCGGCATCGCTCTCGCGCGCGGCGGCTCGCCGGCGGCGCGAAACGGCGATGGTGCGCATGAAGGCGTAACCAATGAAAAACATCGCGGCTTTGCTGACGATGCCATAGATCGACATGACCACCGACCAGGTCGCCACGTCGACATTGAGCGCGACGATCACGTTCAGCGCCGCGGAGACGAACATCAGGCCCGACCAGGCGTAGCCGACGATGATGGCGACATCAGGCACCAGCTCGAGCGCGACCGGCGGCAGATAGCGGTTCATCCATCCGCGCTTGAGCATCACGACGCCGACGATCACGTAGATCACGCTCGGCTTGATCATCACGAAGCGCGGATCGTTGGTGAGCAGCGTGACGGTGCCGGCGCCGAGCACCAGGAACAGGCTCATCCATTGCATGGTGTCGATTGGCCTGCGGCGCGCGATCTGCCAGCCGATCTGGGCGATGCCCAGCGCCATGCCGAGCACGACCGACAGGGTCACGTTGTGGGTCAGGAGGTAGAGCACGAGAAAGAGCAGCGTCGCCGCCATGTCGAGCAGCAGCAATTTTCCGGCCGCGAAGAGATTTTTCATGACTGGCTCCACGGCTTGCCGGCAACGGCAGGGCAATCGCATATGACGGATTGCGTTGGTTGGAGATGCTCGGGCCACAAGCTCGTCATGCCCGGGCTTGTCCCGGGCATCCGCGTTCTTCGTGCTGCGGGAAAGGTCGTGGATGGCCGGGACAAGCCCGGCCATGACGTCGAGGAACGGCCTGTGTGAATCCTTGAGAGGTCACCTGCGATAGCCTTGCCAGCAACGAGCCGCATCACGACTGCCCTGCTCCCCGCGTGGCCACGTCCTCGGCAATCGCGTTGACGGCCTTCGGGTTGGTGACCATGCCCATGTGGTTGACGCCCTCGATGATCTTGACGTCGATATCAGGCCTGATGGCCTGCACGGTCTCGGCATATTTGGCTGATATCATCATCTCGTCCGCGGCACCGCCGAAGACCGTCATCGGATGCGTCACGGCCGGCAGATCGAGGCGATAGCCGCGGGTCGCAAAGTTGCGCATCAGGCGATCGGAATAGGTCGCCGTCAAAATGCGTTCCGAATTCGCGGGCACGGCGAAGGCAAGCACCGGCAGCTGCGAGCAGCAATCGATGCCGAGCTTGCGCAAGGCGGTGAGCCCGAGAAAGCGCGGGATATCGGCATTGGCCCAGCCGCCGGAATGCTCGAAATTGGTCGGCGCGTCATAGCCGAGATAGGGCGCGACCAGCACGGTGCGGACGAACAGATCCTGGACGATCGGTGTCGCGGCGACGCGCAGCGAGAAGCCGGCACCGGCGGAATGGCCGATCAGGGTCAACGGCAGATCCGGCGCGCTCCTGCGGACATGGGCGACGAAGTCGACGAGGTCGTCCTCGAGCTGGCCGACATAGGCGATATCCCCGTGCGTGCCCGAGCCGCCGTGGCCGCGCGTATCCAGCGCCCAGGTCTCGACGCCATGCGCTGATATCGCCGCCGTCAGGGCGTGATTGACCGTGCCGGAGGAGCCGGACGAGCCGTGGATGAAGATGGCGCCGCGACCGGTGGCGGAGCCGCCCGCGGCGTAATGGCGATAGCCGAGCCAGGTGCCGTCGCGGGCCTGGAAGCGCTCCAGCGCCGGCAATGTGGACCAGTCGATGCCCTTGGCGGAGTCCGAGACCGAACGCATCTCAGGCGGCCGCTGCAGCGGCGTCGCGATCAGGGCGGTGAAGATGAGCGCCACTGCGCCAACCGCGCACAGACCCCATTTGAGCAAGCCCAAGGCACCTCGCAGCAATCGCATCGCCATGATCCAAACTCCCTGATCGCACCGTCAATAGAGAACTCTATAATACAGAGTACTCTTCTCATCAAGGCCCTGGATGGCGCTGGCTAGCGAAAATCCTTAACGTCGGGCCTGACCCCAAAATGCCGAATCGTTTGCCGATGCCGCCTGCGGAACCTCTTCACAACGCCCCCGAATTCACCGTCTCCGAGCTCTCCCAGTCCCTGAAGCGGACGGTGGAGGACACCTATGGCCATGTCCGGGTTCGCGGGGAGATCTCCGGGTTCCGCGGCGCCCATTCCTCCGGCCATTGCTATTTCGCGCTCAAGGACGAGAGCGCCAAGATCGAGGCGGTGATCTGGAAGGGCGTGCACGGCCGCATGCGCTTCAAGCCCCAGGAGGGGCTCGAGGTCATCGCCACAGGCAAGCTCACGACTTATCCGGGCTCCTCTAAGTACCAGATCGTGATCGAGGCGCTGGAGCCGGCCGGCATCGGCGCGCTGATGGCGCTGATGGAGGAGCGCAAGAAGAAGCTCGCCGCCGAAGGCCTGTTCGACGAGGCGCGCAAGCAGCTTTTGCCGTGGCTGCCCGAGGTGATCGGCGTGGTGACCTCGCCGACCGGCGCCGTCATCCGCGACATCCTGCATCGGCTGGAGGACCGCTTCCCCCGCCACGTGCTGGTGTGGCCGGTGAAGGTTCAGGGCGAGGGCTCGGCGGAGCAGGTTGCGGCTGCGATCCGCGGCTTCAATGCGCTGCCCGAGGGCGGCAAGATTCCGCGGCCCGACGTGCTGATCGTCGCGCGCGGCGGCGGCTCGCTGGAGGATCTCTGGTCGTTCAACGAGGAGATCGTGGTTCGCGCGGCAGCCGAGAGCATGATCCCGCTGATCTCGGCGGTGGGCCACGAGACCGACATCACGCTGATCGATTTCGTCGCCGACAAGCGCGCGCCGACACCGACGGCGGCGGCCGAGATGGCTGTGCCGGTGCGCAGCGACCTGTTCGTCGAGGTCGCCGATCTCGCGCGGCGCACGCGCGCCTACTGGCAACGTGCCCATGAGAGCCGCCGCAGCGAATTGCGTGCCGCCGCGCGCGCCTTGCCCGCGGCAATCGATCTGCTCGCAATCCCGCGGCAGCGGCTGGATTCGGCAGGCGGCGCCCTGCCCCGCGGGCTCAAGGCCAACACGCATGCGCATTTCCGCAGGTTCACGACGGCAAGCTCGAAACTGACGCTGCGGGTGCTGCACGGCCAGATCGCGCAGGCCGGTCATCGCCTCACCGTGTGCGGCGAACGGCTCGGCCTGTCCGCGCGCTCGCTGCTGCGGCAGCGGCGCGACCGCTTCGCCGGACTTGAAGTGCGCCTGCGCGCCTCGAAGCTCTCCAACGCACAGGCGCAGCGCAACGCGATTGCCAGCCAGCGCGAACGTACGCATCGTCTCTCCGAGCGCGCCGGCCGCGCGCTGGTGACGCTGCTGCAGCGTTTGGACGCCCGCGTCGAGAACAGCGGCAAGCTGCTCTCCGCGCTGTCCTATCGCGGCGTGCTCGCCCGCGGCTTCGCGCTGGTGCGCGATGAAGCCGGCCATCCGCTGCACTCGGCCGACAGCGTCGGGCCGAATGCGCGGATCGCGATCGAGTTCGCGGATGGACGTGTCGGCGCGACGGCCGATGCGGATCGGCCGGCGCCTGTGGCCAAGCGCGCGCCGGCGCAACCGAAGCCGGCGGCGCAGGAGACCAAGCCCGCACAGAGGCGCGTCGGCAAGCCGGTGGATCAGGGCAGCTTGTTCTAGGGTGTGCTGGAATGCGGTGCTGCTGCACGCACGGCCGCGTTCCCTCCCCCGCAAGGGGGGAGGGAGCGCAGTGAGCGCTACGGCACGACTGCGCGCTGTTGCGACGAAGGCAACAACGACTTCTCACGACATGTGGCGACGGTGATGGATTGGTCCGCGTCAGCGGCAGGACAATCCCGCGTCGATCGTGGTCCAGAAGCCGCAATGGTCCGGCGCGCTCATGGGCGAGCCGGCGTGGGCTTCGAACAGGAACACCGCGACGGTGAAGACCGCCAGTGCGGAGGTGAACATGACGATGCGGTTGCGCATGGCAATGCGTTTAGCCGACATCATGGTCGAACTAAGGCACTTTCGTTCGCTGAAACCGGCTTGAGGCACGACCCGTAGATTCCCGGTCGGCCATTTCGTTCCGTGCAGGGCGGTGGTCGATGCGGGGCTGTCCGCCTCTCCTTGTTCCTCGGGCGGCCCCGCTTCCGCCTTCGCTTCCTGCAGAGCTACGGCGCGACACGTCCGCGCGCTAACGCGCCAGCCACTCCGCGACGTCCCTCTGCGCCTCCGCGCGCGCTTCGGAATCGGTGCCGAGATGGCCGTGCTCCGGGACGGCGGCGTCGGCGCTGGCGGAAGCAGAATGCACCGGCGTATTGGCGCGGTCGAAATCGTGATAGGCGCCGGGATAGACCACGATGCGCGCAAGCGCGCTGCGGCCGTGCGCCCCGTCCACCATCTGGCGGCAGGCCGGCGGCGACGAGACGTCGTCGTTGCCGCCGATCAGCACCAGCGTCGGCACCCGCGTGCTCCAGCCGAGGCCGGCGGAGATCCGGCAATCCGGATAGAACGCGACCGCGGCGCGGAAGTCCGGCCCCGCATCGCGCGCGAAGCCTTGCGGACGCACCGCCCAGAGCAGCGCGCTGGCGCCGTTGGCCCAGCCGATCAGGCTGACACGGTCGCGCGCCACCCAGCTCTGCTTCATCAACCAGGCGCGCGAAGCCGCGATGTCGATGACGCGTTCGCGCCGCGCCTTGACGTGCATCTCCTTGACGCGGCATTGCGGGCCGAGCTCGCGCGAGCCGTAGCTGTCGGGCCAGAGCACGGCACTGCCCGATTTGAGCAGGCGCTCGGCCCAGTCGCGATAGCGCGGCAGCACGGGATCGGAATGGCCGCCAAGACCGCCGCAGCCGTGCAGCGCGATCACGGTCGGAAACGGCCCTGCCCCTTCGGGCTTGAAAAGCTGCGCGTGCAGCACGCCGGAGGACAGCGGAATGTCGACCTCCGCAGGTGCGGGCGCCGCTGCGGCGTGTGCGGCCGACTGCAGCAGCATCAGGAACAGGGCGGTCAATCGAAGGCGCATCGGATTCTGTCGCAGGAGGTGCCGCACGGCTTCAAGCACTATCATGCGCAAATGGCGGCAAAACATCACAAACCGGTGGGTTTAACGGGCGGACAAGCCACCCCATCTATGCTATATCCAATCCAACACATCGTGCCCTCCACGTTCTGCTACGGAGCGGCCTTCCACGGAGACTTTCGACCGTGCTGAACAAGTTCGGCCCCTCGGGCAATGGCGAAGCGCAAGTGCAATATCTCGACGGCGATTTCCGCGTGATCTCGCCGGGGACGTTCGTGCGCTGCGCCATCACAGACACGCGGATCCCGCTCGACGAGCTGAAATACTGGAGCGTGGACCTGCAGGAAGCCTACGCCACGCCCGCCGCCGTGCTGCAGCGGCATTTTCCCAACGCGCCGAAGCCGCAATCGTGAGGCCTCGCCCGCGCGGCTATTGCTGCGCGGGACCATCGGTGCCCACGCATGTCTTGATCGCGCTCCTTCGCGCTTCTCCGACCATCTTCTGATCGATCGCCTGCTTCAGGCAATCAACCCGCGCCTGCGCCAGGCAGAGCTGCAGCTGGTCGCGCTTGTCCTGTCCCTTCAGGCTCTGCGTGCTCGCGAGGCAAGCCACGCGCTTGGTCGCGGGAACCGGCTCCGCGGCGCCTGGAGCCGGCGACGTCTGGGCAAACACCGGCGCAACAATCAGATACGCAAGGCTGGCGGCAATGGCCGCGAGAGGCAGTTTCATCGCAGTCTCCAGGATCGCATGAGAGCGATAGAAGCTTTGCGATGAATGTCGGCTGAATAGCGAACTGGCGCAGGGTCGGCACAGCACAGGCTGTTCCCACCGATGCCGCCTTTGCCGAAGACATATACCGACGACAGGTTCAGTACCTATTCAACGAACAGGCTGCCACGCGGATCGACATCCCGGTGGTACGCCACATAGTCGATCTCGCCGCGCGTGGTCCCGATATCGCGCAATTCATGGTCACTGAGGCCGGACAAGATCGCGTGCACCTTTTGGCGCAGGAGTCGTTCCAGCAACGCATCCCGAAATCTCCCGAAGACTCCGGCGGGTTTGATCGAGACCGAGGTCCGGGGCAATCCGATCGTGTCATAGGTCGTGCTCATCGCGACAGCTCCGCTGACTGATCCACCGACACGACGTTGCCACATCAGGCTTGGGCGCACTTGATATTCGGCTTACATTTTCCTTATCGAAGGCTTACTCTTCGTCGTGCAACCGATGCGCGACACGCTGAACTGAGGGCAAGCCTGGGGAATGGTGCCATGCGCTGTTTCTTCGAGGACTGTGCGTTGGATACCGACCGGCGTGAACTACGCCGCAAGTCCGATGTCGTGCCGACGACGCCACAGGTTTTCGATCTGCTCACATATTTGATCCGCAACAGGGATCACGTCGTCAGCAAGGACGACCTCGTCGACGCGATCTGGAACGGCCGAATCATATCGGACGCAGCCCTGACGACCCGCGTGAACGCCGTCCGACGTGCGATCGGCGATTCCGGCGAGCAACAACGTCTGGTCAGGACGTTTCCGCGAAAGGGCTTTCGTTTCGTGGGCGCGGTCCGAGACGAGGATCGCCGCCCGGGCGTCGCAGCGGCACCAGATGCCCCGCGATTCGACGGCCGGGGTTACGCCAGAGATCGGATGACGTCAGCAGGCAGGACGCTGACGTCAGCCGTTGTCGTCGCACTTGCCTGCGGCCTCATCGGCTACGGCACCGTCCAAACCGGGGTCCGCACCGACGTCGTTCGGGAAGCTCAAACAAACGAATCGCAACCCACAGTGCCGCCCGAGATCGCGCTTCGTCTCTCTCTCGTGGTGCTGCCGTTCGCCAGCCTCGACAGCGATCCGAAACAGGATCCTCTTGCCGAATTCATCACGAGGAATTTGGCGGCTCATCTCGCGCGAACGCCGTCCACTTTCGTCGTTGGCCACGAGACCGTGCCTGCCGACAGGAACGGAGCGATCGCGCTTGAACAGTTGCGAACGCGTCTCGGCATCCGCTGGGCCGTGCAAGGCGCGGTCAGGCGCAATGGAGATCAGGTGCGGGTCAACGTATCACTGACCGATCTTCAGAACGCCCGCGACGTCTGGTCAGACTGGTTCGACGGCGACGGCACAAATCTGGCCGCCCTGCAGGACAATATCGCCGCGCGGATTCTCTGCGTTGCGCACCTGCATCTCCGTCACTACGAAGAAGCCATCGAACAGTGTCGCCGCTCGCTGAATATGACCGGCGTCAAGGCTTACATCAGCTGATGCGAGACCATCGTCTGCGGCGAGATCAGCGCGCGCCGAAGCGGCGCTCGCGGGCCTCGTAGAGATGGTCGCAGATCAATTGCCTGAGCCTGGCCGGATCATCGAAGTCGAGCTGGACGGCAAAAGGCACGATGCCGTCGGGCGCCCCCTCGGCGCCGCGCAGGCGCGCGAGGTCCTTCTCCGTCGTCACCAGGATGAGCTGCTCGCGCTGCGCATCGGCTGCGAGCGCGGCGAGTTCATCGCGCGAGAACATGTGGTGATCGGCGAAGGGACGCGTGCGTGCGACCTCGATGCCGCTCGCGCGCAATGTCCTGAAGAATCGCCCGGGATCGCCGATGCCGGCAAACGCAAGGACGGGTTTGCCGAACAGCTGCGCGACCGCGGCCGCGTCGGGCCGCAACCGCGCCCGCAGCACCGGCTTGCCGCGCGCGGAAATGTCCCCCGCGACGCCGTCGGCGGCATGGCCATCGCCGATCAGCACCAGCGCATCGGTGCGCGCGAGCTGCGCCCTCAGCGGCGCACGCAGCGGACCTGCCGGAAACACACGGCCGTTGCCGAGGCCGCGCTCGCTGTCGATCACGATCAGCGAGGCATCCTTCAGCAGCTTGGGATTCTGGAAACCGTCGTCCATCAGGATGACGGTGGCGCCTTGCGACTTCGCCAGCGCGACGCCGTCGAGGCGGTCGCGCGCCACGGCAACCGGAACGTCGCGCACCATCATCAGCGGCTCGTCGCCGACGTCGGCGGCGGTGTGGCGTTCGCGATCGACCATGACAGGGCCGTGCAAGCGCCCGCCATAGCCGCGGCTGAGCACCACCGGCGTCTCGCCGAGGTCGCGCAGGAGTTTGGTCAACGCCAGCACGGTCGGCGTCTTGCCGGCGCCGCCGACATGGTAGTTGCCGACGCAGAGCACGGGGATGCCGGCGTCGAACCCCTTGCGCGCCATGCGGCGTGCGGTGATGGCGCCGTAGAGCGCGCCCAACGGGCTGAGGAGATGCGACTTCGGGGAACGCGGCCGGTACCAGAAGGCCGGCTCACGCATTGGCGGCTCCCATCTCGATCCGCAACTGCATCAGATACGGCTCGAGTGCGGTCATGGTGCGATCGAGCGCGCCGCCGAGCTCCTCGACCACGCCGGAACCTGCGCGATGCATCTTGTCGCGTACGGTGGGCTCGGCCAGCAATAGGCCGAGCTGCTTCGTCAGCGCGTCCTGCGTGTCGGCCTGGCGCGCTCCGCCGCTGCCGTCGAGCGCCTGATAGACGTCGGCAAAGTTGAAGACGTGCGGACCGTGAACGATGGCCGCGCCGAGCTTGATCGCCTCGATCGGATTCTGTCCGCCATGGCGGATCAGCGATCCGCCCATGAACACGATGGGCGAGAGGCGGTAGAACAGGCCGAGTTCACCCATGGTGTCGGCGACGTAGATATCGGTGGTGGCCAAAAACGGCTCATCGCGCGAGCGCAATGCGGGCTTCAGGCCTGATGCGGTGACAAGGCCTGCGATCGAGGAGCCGCGGTCCGGATGGCGCGGCACGATCACGGTCAGCAGTTGCGGGAAGATGCCGGCCAGGCTGCGATGCGCGGCGACCAGCATCTCGTCCTCGCCCGGATGGGTCGAGGCCGCGACGATGATCGGACGCCCGCGCGTCATCGTCATCAGCCGTTCGAGCTTGGCGGGATCGGCCGGCGGCGCCGGAACGTCGAGCTTGAGATTGCCGGTGGTGACGACATCGCGGCTGCCGAGCGCGGAGAAGCGTTCGGCATCGGTATTCGATTGCGCCAGGCAGATGTCGAAGCGCGACAGCAGCGCCGAGATGGTGCCGTGCATGCGCCGCCAGCGCGGAAACGAGCGCGGCGACATCCGCCCGTTGATCAGCACCATCGGCACCCGGCGCGCAGCACCCGCCAGGATCAGGTTCGGCCAGAGGTCGGATTCGATGAACAGCGCCAGCGACGGCTTCCAGTGATCGAGGAAGCGCGCGACGTAACGCGGAGAATCATACGGCACGTATTGATGGATGACGTCTGGCGGAAAGCGCTTTGCCACGACCGCAGCCGACGTCACCGTGCCCGAGGTGAGCAGGATGCGCAGATTGAGATCGCGCATCCGCTCGATCAGCGCCGCCGCGGCCAGCACCTCACCGACGCTGGCGCCGTGGATCCACACCAGCGGTCCGTGCGGGCGCACGTCCTGGGACAGGCCGCGCCGCTCACTCACGCGGTCGGGATCTTCCTTGCCCTGCTTCAGCCGCCGCTTGATCAGCGCAGGCGCGAGCGGCACCAGACTGGTGGCCAGGCGCCGATACATCCGCAGCGTCATCGGCAAGGACTTGGGCAGCGCATGGGGCAGCGAACCGGCCAGCGTTTTAGCCATCTTGGGGCCCCGGGCGGCCGAGCTGCACATAGGCGCGACGGGTGGCTTCGTTCAGCGTGTCTTCCAGCTCCTGCCGCAGCGTTTCCATCATGGCGGCATCGGCATCCGGCGGCACATGGATTTCCTTGATACCGACCAGAGCGCCCCGCCCGAACGGCAGGTTGATGGTGGTGCGGTCCCAGTTCTTGAGCCGGATGAAGCGACTGGTCGCCATCGCGAAAGGCATGATCGGCCGCCCCGATTCCCGTGCCAGCATGATGATGCCGAGCCCGGCCACGCGCGCGCGCTTGGGGACATCGGCGGTCAGCGCGACATTACAACCGTCCTGGAGCGTTCGCACCATCTCCTTGAAGGCGCCCACACCACCTTTGCGGTGGAAAGCGCTGCCGTGATCGCCGGACCCGCGGATGAGGCCGATGCCGAGCCGCTCCACCGCGATCGCGTTGAACTCGCCGTCGCGATGACGGGAGATCAGGACCTTGGCCCGGTAGGATTCCTTGTTCTTGATGAACGGGGTGAGGAAGTGCTGGCCGTGCCAGAACGCGAAGATCGCCGGAATCTGCGGTTCGACGATGTCATAGACGTTGCCCGGATCGAACGTGAATTTGTTGGTCCGCCAGACCAGACGCAGATATTCGGCCGCCAGGACCCCGACGGCACGCTGAAACCAGCTGCTCCGCAGCGTATTGCGAAGCAGTTTTTTCAACGCGCCGGTTCTTGATTCGGGTCGAGCAGGCGATGCAGGTGGACGATGAAATAGCGCATCTGCGCGTTGTCGACCGTGCTCTGGGCCTTGGCGCGCCAGGCGGCGTGGGCGGACGCATAGTTCGGATAGAGGCCCACGATCTCGACGTCGTCGAGGTTCTTGAAGGTGTTGTGCTCGAGGTCGAGCAGCTCACCGCCGATGACGAGGTGCAGCAGTTGTTGCGGGGCACTATCTGACATGGGTTCTGTTCCTAAGAGGCTGCCCGGCAAAGCAGTTGTCGGCAAGCACGCCGACAGGCGCTTCAGGGCAAGGGACGATCTCGAAAATGCGCGACAATGCTCGCATGACGATCGCGTCCCGCTGCCACCAGCACCCCGTGCGTCACTTCCCGACGATTATAGAGGATGGGATCTCCGGAGAGGTCGGTCATCCTACCATCCGCTTCCTGCACGATCAAATCGGCCGCCGCAAGGTCCCAATCATGGCTATTGCCACCCGCAAAAGCCGCATCCAGCGTGCCATTGGCGACCCGGCAGAGCCGCAACGCCAGCGAACCGATTCGCGGATGCAGCTTGATCTCGCCGCCCGATGCGTTGAGCCGCTCGATCATCGGCTTGGGGCCGGCCACGCGGGAGAAGTCAAGCGCCGTACCCTCGGTCGCGCGGACCGGTTGGCCGTTGAGGATCGTGCCCTGGCCGCGGACGGCGAAAAAGAACTCGTTGCTGACAGGCGCGAACACGGCGGCGAGCACGGGCGAAGCATCCTCGACCAGCGCGACGCTGACGCACCATTCGTCATGGCCGTTGAGATAATTGCGGGTGCCGTCGATGGGATCGACCACCCAGGTCAGGCGCCGCGACAGCCGCGAGGAATCGTCGGCGCTTTCCTCCGACAGCCAGCCATAATCCGGCGTGGCGCCGCGCAGGCGCGCTTCGAGCAGGTCGTTCACGGCGATGTCGGCTTCCGAGACCGGCGAGGACGCGCCCTTGATCCACGTCTTCAGCTCGGTGCGGAACATCGATTGTGCAAGCCGGCCCGCTTCCCGCACCGTGTCGTGCAGCAGCGCTGCCTCGCGCGTCAGAACGTTTGCGTCGAGCCAGTCAGCGTCCGCCAAGCGTCAGTCCCTCGATACGCACCGTCGGCGCATTGATGCCGTAGCGGAACTCGAGATTGTTGGCCGGCTGCATCGACTTGAAGATCTCGAACAGGTGGCCCGCGATCGTCACCTCGCTGACGGGATAGGTGAGCTCGCCATTCTCGATCCAGAAGCCGGAGGCACCGCGGCTGTAATCGCCGGTGACGCCGTTGACGCCGGAGCCGATCAGATCAGTGACGTAAAAACCCTGCTTGATGTCGGCGATCAGTTCGGCCGGTGTCGGCGTGCCCGGCTCGAGATGCAGATTGTAGGGACCCGGCGAGGGCGAAGACGACACGCCGCGATGGGCGTGGCCCGTGGTGGTGAGGCCGAGCTCGCGCGCGGTGGCGCAGTCGAGCAGCCAGGTCGTCAGCACGCCCTCGTCGATCAGCGCGGTCTTCTTCACCGCAACGCCCTCGGCGTCGAATGTCTGCGAGCGCAGGCCGCGCTTGCGCAGCGGATCGTCGATGATGCGGATGTTTTTCGCGAACAGCTGCTGGCCGAGCTTGTCCTTGAGGAAGCTGGTCTTGCGCGCGATCGACGCACCGTTGATGGCGCCGACGACATGGCCGACCAGCGAGCCGGCGACGCGCGGATCGAACACGACCGGCACCTTGCAGGTCTCGACCTTGCGTGGATTGTAACGCGCCACGGTGCGCTCGCCGGCGGAGCGGCCGACAATCTCAGGCGACAACAGATCGGCACCATGCGGCGCCGAGGTGAAGTCGTAATCGCGCTCCATGCTGGTGCCTTCGCCAGCTATCGCGGTCGCCGAGATGCCCTGGCTGGAGCGCAGGTAAGAGCCGTGGAAGCCGGTAGAGGTGACGAGCACCATGCCGCCCATGCCGGATGAGGCCGAAGCGCCGCCGGATTTGCTCACGCCCTTCACGGCAAGCGCGGCGGCTTCCGCTTCAAGCGCCCGGCGCTCGAGCTCTGATGTCGCTGGCACGTTTGGATCGAGCAGATCAAGATCGGGGAAGTCGCGCGCGAGCAGCGCGGGATCGGCGAGACCGACATATTTATCGTCGGGCGCCACGCGCGCCATCGCGACCGCGCGCTCGGCAAGCTTGGTGACGGCATCGCCGCTCGTGTCGTTGGTCGAGACCACCGCCTGACGCCGGCCGACCAGCACGCGCAGGCCGACATCATCGCCCTCTGAGCGCTCGGATTCCTCGACGCGGCCGTCCCGCACCTCGACGCCTTGCGAGATGCCGCGCACCGCGACCGCATCGGCCGCATCGGCGCCCGCGCGCTTCGCCGCCTCGACCAGACGCTGCGCGAGATCCGAGAGCGCGGACTGATCGAACAGGTCGCGGTTGGCTTTGGACGAAAGCGTCGAGCTTGCGGATGGTGAAGAGTTCACGAACGAAATCCTGTTGGGGGCGCGCGGGAGGTTTCGGGGCGACCTTAGGCCCTGAACACCAGATGTGCCCAAATGGTGCGGACTTCAAGCATTATCAGCCCGCAAAAGGCTCAGATTCGCGAGATCAGCGCAACGTCTCGTCAATCATGCGCGCCAAGGTCTTGTCAATCATGGCGGGCGGTGACGCTGGATTAACCAGCCTTTTTAAGCGGTTTCGGAAGCGCCCGCGCTAAGGTCCTCGCATCGACCGGGAACATAATCCCGGCGGGGAGAACGAAAGCCGTGAGGCGTCAAACAGCAACATGCGGGGCCAACCTCGCTGGGTCGAGCCGCAGCTTGCGGCTCGACCCTCTTTCCCTTCCGGTCCGCTTCGATGCGCATGATCCGCGCGCCGACGGCTACACCAGGCAAATCGAGCTTCATCGCGAGCGTGTCGTGCTGCGCCGTGCCGTCCGCGGCATGCAGATGGCGATCAACGTACGCGTCAGCGACTTCACCGGCGTCGCGCTGCGCGGCAATGACGAGGCGCAGACCCTCGTGCTGGTGCATCGCGATCCCTCATTGTCCGTTCCGCTGCTGGTCAGTGCCGATGGCGACGATCTCGCCGAGGCCTGGGCGATCTGGAGTGAGCTCTTTGCGTTGCCGCAACTCGACGAGGGTGCCCGCAAGTCGGCACCGCGCCGCCGCCGCGCCAATGCAATTCGTGCCCGCCGTCCGAAGTTCCTGATGCGCCGCCGCACCGCCATGACGCGCGAACTGCCGGTTCATCGCGAAGAACGCGAGATCATCGCCAGGCACTAGGGCAAGATGCGCAGGGTGGGTTGGCCGAAGGCGTAACCCACCTCTTTGCTTTCCACGCGGATAGGAGTTGGTGGGCTACGCCTCGCGAACCCACCCTACGAATTACGCAGCCCGCATCACCGCATCCGTCAGCAATCCCGCAAACAGCAGCGCACCTGCATACTTGTTCGAATAGAACAAGTTCTTGCACAGCTCGGGATTGTCGATCCTCAGCCGCATGATCTGCGAACCCAGATGTACGGCAAAGGCGCCAAGCCCGATCCACGCCGGCCAGCGCGCATCGCCCGAGGCCAGCGCGACGCCGATCAGCACCACCGACAATCCGTAGAACAGGATCAGCGCCTGGTGCGTATGGGCGCCGAACAGGCGCGCGGTGGACTTGATGCCGATCAGCGCATCGTCCTCGGAGTCCTGATGCGCGTAGATGGTGTCATAGCCGATCACCCAGGAGATCGCGCCGGCATAGAGCACCAGCGCTGTGACGTCGATGCGTCCGAAGGTGACGGCAAAGCCCATCAGCGCACCCCAGGAGAAGGCGAGCCCGAGCACGATCTGCGGCCACCAGGTGATGCGCTTCATGAAGGGATAGATCGCGACGATCAGCAGCGAGGCAATGCCGGTCGCAATCGCGAAGCGGTTGAACTGCAAGAGCACCACGAGCCCGATCAGGGCCTGCGCAACCATGAAGGCCAGCGCCTGCTTCGTTGTCACCTGCCCCGACGGCAGCGGCCGCGAGCGGGTGCGCTCGACCTTGTCGTCGAGGTCGCGGTCGGTGATGTCGTTCCAGGTGCAGCCGGCGCCGCGCATCACGAAGGCGCCGATGAAGAACAGCACGATGACGAGCGGCAGGCGGCGGACATCATGCGCCATGCCGGCGGCGAGCGCGGCCGACCACCAGCACGGCATCAGGAGAAGCCAGGAGCCGATCGGACGATCGAAGCGGGACAGACGCAGATACGGCCGCGCCCATTGCGGCGCGAGCGTATCGACCCAGTTGCCGGTGGAATCGGCAACGCGGGCGGATGTGTCGCTCATCGGGTGAGGACGTTGCCGTTAAGCGTGTCGAAGGTGCTGCCGCCCTTCTTGCCGGCATTGGCTTCCGGCGCCGAACCCGATCCCACCACTTCGCTCAGCGACGGACCGGCCGGACCGCGCGGCTGGTTCGCCATCTGCTGCGCGACGTTGCAGACCTTCGTCTGCATCGTCTCGGTGTTCTTGTGACCGGTCTTCATCTGATCGGCGACGTTCGGCGGGATGCCGCATTTGGCGGCGTGTGTCTCGATGTACTTGATCATCTTGAGCTCGGCCTGGCCGAAGTTCCTGATCAACTTGCAGGCCTCGTCAGGCGGGGCATGACGGTCGCTCGCGGCCTTGATCAACTTGCCGCGCTTCTCGGCTTCCTCACGGAGCGGAACGAACGCCTTCATGCAATCTTCACCCGGACCGGCTTGCGTCGGCGGTGCCGCGCTGAAAGCACCGGCGCCGCCGATGGGAGCCGCTCCGTTAACCGGGAATGAGGCCTGTGGCGCGGTGCCGACGGAGGCGACCGGCGCGCGGCCGTTCACGGGCGGAAATGCGGGATCGCTTGCGCCCTGGCCCGGCAACGGCGCCGGGAACCCCTGGGCGAAAGCGCCCGCGGCACCCATCGTGACCATGGCGGCAGTGATCGGAACCATCAAACGACGGATCATCAAGATAGTTTCTCCGGCAGGAGCTTACGGGGGCTTCGGCGTCTTCCCAATTGAAGCGCAACCAGCGTGCTCGCGATTTTACGATTCCCGCCGGGCCTTAACAACCCGTCGAATAGGGCAAGAGCGCGGCGTGCGGACGCAGCAATCTGGCAATATTTACCCCGAAATGGCTGGTTTCGGTTAAGAACGGCGGCAAATTGGACTATTGACCGATGCCCTCTCACGATTTCCGTGCCCCACGCCTGTACGTCGACGCCGCCCTGGCCCAGGACGCCAGGATCCCGCTCGACCGCGACCAGAGCAACTATCTCGGCAATGTGCTGCGGCTGTCCGCCGGCGCCGAGGTTTTGGCCTTCAACGGCCGCGAGGGCGAGTGGCAGGCCGCGATCGAAGGCCGCAAGCGGCCCGATAATCTCGTCGTCCTGCAGCAGGTCCGCCCGCAGGACCGCCTGCCCGACCTCGCTTATGTCTTCGCCCCGCTCAAACATGCCCGGCTCGACTACATGGTCCAGAAGGCGATCGAGATGGGCGCTGCCTCGCTTCAACCGGTCCTGACCCGGTTCACGCAGGCCTCCCGGGTCAACACCGAGCGGATGCGCGCCAACGTGGTCGAGGCCGCCGAGCAATGCGGCATTTTGAGCATTGCCGCCGTAACCGAACCGGTGCCGCTCGACCGCTACCTCAGCCAGCGCCCGGCCGACCGCCTGCTGATCTTCTGCGATGAGGCGGCGGAGGTCCAAAGCCCCGTTCAAAGCCTGCGAGATGCCCACGAGGCCGGCCGCGGCATCGACGTGCTGATCGGCCCCGAAGGCGGTTTTGCCGAGGAGGAGCGCGCCCTGCTGCTGCGGCAGCCGAAAATCCTGCGGCTCGCCCTGGGTCCGCGGATCATGCGGGCCGACACGGCCGCGGTCGCGGCGCTGGCGCTTGTCCAGGCGGTATTGGGCGACTGGGGCGGCGCGAGCGGTTAGATCGCAGCCACTAGCTGTGCTCGCGCAGCGATCGATGCAGGGTCTCGGACGGCAGCTCTCCGAACGCCGCCCGGTAACTCGCCGCGAACTCGCTCAAATGCCAGAAGCCATGCGCGATGGCGCAGGCCTTCACGCTGCGCCGTCCTGAACCGGCGCGCAGCTGCTTGCGCACCGACCAGAGGCGCAAGACCCGGCTATAGCGATGCGGGCTCATGCCGCAGATGGCCTTCGTCGCACTCTGGAGCGTGCGAACCGACACGCCCACGCGCTCCGCCAGTTCGGTCGTCTTGTGCCAGACCGTGAGATCGTGCCGAATCAATCTTTCCATGTCGGCGACGATCCGGAGGTAGCTCTCCGTGGTGGCGTGCACCGATTTGCTGCTCACGCTGGAACGAATGGCGTTGTCCATCGCGCTGAGCAGGGATTGCTCGACAACCTCCTTCGAAGTCGGCTCGTTGAGGAAGTCCGGATCATTCGCGGCGGTTTCAAGCGTTGCCGATATCAGGCGACGCAAGGAGGCGAGCACGTCCGGTGGCACGGTCAGCAGATGATGGCCGTCATCAAGTTGAGACCAGGGCTCGCGCGCGGGCGAGGTGAAGTACACGACACCGATCAACCGGCCCACCGGCTCATAGACCAGGCAATCCGAAGCGCCCTTCAGCACGACGATGGAACTGCCGATCGACTGCCCATTGATGCAGGTCGAGGTCACATGGTCCATCGGCACCACCACGGCGACGGCATGGGCCAGCTGGTAACCGCTGATGATCCGCGGGAAGGTCTTCACCAGAGACAGGCTCAGGTTCGGCAGGCTGAGCCGCGCGCGCATGATCGCAGTCGAGCCTGGAGACAACGGCATGCTGGACGCGCCGGCATATCGCTCACTGTCGCCGAAATGATCGATGTCATACGCCTGGAGCTCGAGCGCCGAGGATGGCTTGAGCCCCTGGAAGGACAATTCCGCCGCTCTATTTTGCGTTCCGTCGCCGGCAATGTTGAGATGGCTCTGATCCATGTCCTGCCGCTTACGTCGCCTTCCTGGTCGATGCAGTGCCCTCGGGAGCCCGCAGATCATCCGGCCCGTTGATGCCGGCGCGCTTGAGATCGCGAAGCAGCTTCGTGAGCAGCAGCATGTTCGTCTTCTGCAGTTCGTGATTGTTGCCGAACCTGAATGCGTTCTGCTCGGTCACGATCAGCCCGGCCTTGGTCTCGGCGAGAATCTTCCGCCGCTTCAATCCCGCCACGCGACGGCGAACCGTCTCGAGCGGCAGGCTCAGAAAGCGAGAGAGTGCAGCGCGGGACACGCCCTGCTTGATCGTATCCGGCTCGACCGTGTGAATGCTGGAAAACTTCTCGTCCAACGACGGATCGTTCATGACGTTGATGACATTCGCATTGAGAATCGCATGGACGATCAGAAGGTCCATCGGATCGAATTCGTCGTAATTCCGGAACATCTCGCTGATCGAAAACAGCATATACGCCAGCGTATGTCGCGAGACCGTCCGGATAATATCTGAAGCATTGCGCATGGAATCGGAAACCAACATTCATCTTGTAAACGAAGGCAGCAGCGAACGTATCGTCCGGCATACCCAAATTGAGTATGTGACAACTTGCCAAGTGTCCTCAATCTCTCATTGTGACGTTGCAGATGCAGGGGGCTCCGTCGGGACGCATTTCGCGATCGGCAGCGCGGCTGACTGTCGGATCGATGGCGGTTCGCGCCAGCATTCAACGGTGCCGATGATGCCAGCTCCATTCAGCCGGCAGTCGGGCGGAAGCGAATGGCCATGAACGACGACTTTGAATCCGACATGCGCCGACGCGAGGACTTGCGCCTCATCAAGGCATTTCTCGGCATCACCGACGCGCACAAGCGGCGGCGAATTCTGGAACTCGCGGAGCGGCTCGCCGAGGATGCCGCATCGAACGCCGCAGGACTTGCCGCGGCCGAAGCATCAACTGTGGAAGAGTGCAGAGACGTCCCCGACCGCATTGAATGAGCGGGAAGCGTTTCCGGTATTAAATTACCCTTACCTCGGCGATCACGTTTGGACCGCGCCGTCCCTCGGGCAGCTTCGGCCGTTTCAAAGCGGACCCGGGCAGGCCGCCCGGACGGCTCTAAAGTCGTTAAGCGATTGATCCTTTGGAGGTCGAAACCGTTTTGCGGCCATGCTAAGGGCTGCGCCAATTCCTGTGCCTTCGCTTTGGCCTCCCCCTTGCCTGCCCGGTTCTGCCGGGATGATGGACCCCCGAGATGACCGCGACTGCCACCTCAAATGCTGCCGGCTCCGCCGCCTGGGCGGATACGCTGCTGCTGTCGTTTGCGCAGGCCGGCTATCTCCGGGCCGAGCCCGCCATCCTGCAACCGGCCGAGCCGTTCCTCGACCTCTCCGGCGAGGACATCCGCAAAAGCCTCTATCTGACGACGGATCTGTCCGGTGATGAGCTTTGCCTGCGCCCCGACCTGACGATCCCGGTGGCGCGCGATTACCTCGCCTCCGGCCGCGCCGGCCAGCCAGCCGGGTTCAGCTATCTGGGCCCCGTGTTCCGCTACCGCAGCGGCCAGGCCAGCGAATTCCTCCAGGCCGGGATCGAATCGTTCGGACGCCAGGACGGCGCCGCCGCTGATGCCGAGACCCTGGCGCTGGCGCTGGAGGCGACCGCCGCCTTCGGCGTGCACGACGTCGAAATCCGCACCGGCGACGTGGCACTGTTCAATGCGCTGCTCGACGCCCTCAACCTCTACCCGGTCTGGCGCCGCCGCCTGATCAAGGATTTCAACCGCAAGATCAGCCTGGAGCAGGACCTGGAGCGGCTGGCCGCCGAGACCACCGCGACCCGCAGCGAATATGAGGGCGTGCTGGCGGCGCTCGCTGGCTCCGACCGCAAGGCGGCACTGGCCTTCGTCACCGATCTGATGTCGATCGCCGGCACCACCAATGTCGGCGGCCGTACCACCGCCGAGATCGCCGACCGCTTCCTCGAGCAATCGACGCTGAAGGGCGGCGCGCTGCCGCGCGAGGCGATCGCCGTGCTCAAGCGCTTCCTGTTGATATCGGGCAATCCCGACGATGCCGTCGCCGCACTGCGTGCTCTCGCCGCTGACGCAAAGCTCGATCTCGCCGGCGCGATTGACCAGCTCGAGAGCCGGGTCGGCTTCATGGCCGCACGCGGCATCGACGTGAAGCAGACCCGCTTCTCCACTGCGTTCGGGCGCGGCCTCGATTACTACACAGGCTTTGAGTTCGAGCTGCATCATCCTGGTAACGGCGCCGAGCCGCTGGTGGCCGGCGGCCGCTATGATGGACTGATGACCCAGCTCGGATCGCCGGCACCGATCCCGGCTGTCGGCTTCTCGGTCTGGGTGGACGCGCTGACCCGGATCGGGCGCAAGGTGGAGCTTAAGTCATGAGCGCGCCATTCGTACTGGCCGTTCCCTCCAAGGGCCGCCTTCAGGAAAACGCGGAAGGCTTCTTCGCCCGCGCCGGGCTCAAGCTGTCGAAGGCCGGCGGCGCCCGCGACTATCGCGGCACGCTTGCGGGTCTCGACAATGTCGAGGTCGCCTATCTCTCGGCGAGCGAGATTGCCTCACAGCTGTCCCGCGGCTCCGCGCATTTCGGAGTCACCGGAGAGGATCTGGTACGCGAGACCATCGCCGACGCCGACAAGCACGTGTCCCTGATCGACGGGCTCGGCTTCGGCTATGCCGACGTCGTCGTCGCCGTGCCGCAAGCCTGGATCGACGTCCGCACCATGGCGGATCTCGACGACGTCACCACCGGCTTCCGCGAGCAGCATCACATGCGGATGCGGGTCGCGACCAAGTTCGTGAACCTCACCCGCAGCTTCTTCCAGACCCACGGCATTACGGATTACCGCATCGTCGAGAGCACGGGCGCGACCGAAGGCGCACCGGCGGCCGGCAGCGCCGAGCTGATCGTCGACATCACCACCACAGGCGCGACGCTCGCCGCCAACGGCTTACGGGTGCTCGACGACGGCGTGATGCTGCGCAGTCAGGCCAATCTGGTCGCCTCGCGGCACGCCGACTGGACGCCGCAGGCCCTCGAGACCGCGCGCGTCATCCTCGACCACATCGCGGCACGCGCGCGGGCCAACAAATACCGCGAGGTGCGGACCCGCTTCCTGCAATGCGATGCCGCCCTGCTCGGCGAAGCCCACAGCCGGTTCGGGGTCGAAGCCCCATTCGGCGGGCCGACCTCGTCAGGCATGCTGACGCTGCACTGCCCGCCAGGGCAGCTCTATGCACTGGCGAGCTTCCTGCGCCAGCATGGCGCCGAGACCGTCTCGGTGGTCTCGCTCGACTACGTGTTCGACCGGGAGAACCCGCTGTTCGCCAAGCTCGAGGCTTTCCTGAGGCGGTGAGCCTCAGGTTCGTTCAGCGTAGCGACAGCAAACGGCAGCTACCATATGCTGTTGAGATGACCTTGACCGACCTCTGGAACCTTGATCGATGACGCTGGGCTCTGACGTTTCCGGCCTGACCACCACCGCGGCGAATGCTGCTGCGAAGGGGCTGTCGATCGTCGTCCCCGTCTATAACGAAGCGGCGGGCCTGGCCTCCCTGCACCAGCGCATCTGCGATCTCGCCAGGACCTTGCGGCAGCGTTATCGACTCGCCTGCGAAGTCGTCTATGTCGACGACGGCAGCGCCGACGCGACGCTGTCGGTTGCGCGCTCGCTGCCGGCCGACGCGGTCGACGTCCAGGTGGTGTCTCTTTCGCGCAACTTCGGCAAGGAGGCGGCGCTGATGGCCGGCCTCGACCATGCCCGGCTCGGCGCAGTGATGTTCATGGACGGCGACGGCCAGCATCCGCCCGCGCTCGTCGAACAGCTGGTGCGGCACTGGATCGAGGACGACTATGACGTCGTCTATACCGCCAAGGCGCACCGCGACAACGAGCCGTTCCTGCGCCGCGTCGCCGTGCACGGCTTCTACTCGCTGATCAATTGGGGCGCGCGCCAGAAGATTCCGGAGGATGCCGGCGACTTCCGCCTGCTGTCGCCCCGCGCGGTTAAGGCGCTCAGGCAGCTGCCGGAGCGCAACCGCTTCTTCAAGGGGCTCGCAAGCTGGATCGGCTTTCGCCAGATCCGCGTCGACTACGAGCCCGCGCCGCGCGTCCATGGCGTGACGACCTTCAGCGCCGCGCGGCTGCTGGGCCTGTCGATCGAAGGTGTGACCTCGTTTTCGGTCGCACCGCTGCGCTTTGCCAGCCTGCTCGGCGTCATCCTCGCCGGCGTCGCTTTCCTGTTCGGCCTCTCCATCCTGTGGGAGGTGTTCACGACCGGCAAGCAGGTGCCGGGCTATCCCTCGCTCGTGGTCGGCCTGATGACGATCGGCGGCGTGCAGCTCATCATGATCGGGATCGTCGGCGAATATATCGGCAAGATCCTCTCCGAGCTGAAGGCGCGGCCGATCTACTTCGTCGCCGAGCACAGCGAAAAGCATTTTGACGCCGACGCGGCCGGCGACGCATCGAACAGGACTGCGGCCGAATGAGCGCGGCGGCAGCGCCGCGCCGGATCTGGCTCTGCGCCGACGATTACGGCATCAGCCCGGGCGTCAACCGCGCCATCCGCGACCTGATCGAACGCGGCCGTCTCAACGCGACGTCTGTCATGATGGTCGGCCCCGCGATCGAGCGCGGCGAGATCGAGGCGCTTCAGGCCGCGGCCAGGACCAGTCCGCGCTGCGCGATCGGGTTGCATGTGACGCTGTCGGCGCCGTTCCGGCCCCTCACCATGCATTTCCGTCCGCTCGACGGCGACATGTTCATGGCCTTTCCAAAGCTGCTGCGCGCCGGGTTGATGCGGCGGCTCGACCGCGAATTCTTCCGCAACGAGGTCAGAGCGCAGCTCGCAGCTTTCGCGGAAGCCTTCGGCCGGGCGCCCGACTTTGTCGACGGCCATCAGCATGTGCAGCTGTTTCCGCAAGTGCGCGACGGCTTTGTCGATGCAGTCAGCGAGATCACGCCGAAGGCCTGGGTGCGCCAGGGCGGACGCGACCTGCCGCTGGCCCAGCGGCTGGCTTCTCCGAAAGCGATGGTGCTCGATATCCTCAGCGCACAATTCCGCCGCCAGGCGGGGCGCGCCGGTCTTTCGTTCAATCCCGCGTTTGCCGGCGCCTATGATTTCACGCGCGCGGCCGATTTCGGCGAGCTGATGCGGCAATTCCTCGAAGGCCTGCCCGAGGGGGGCCTTGTGATGTGCCATCCCGGTTTCGTCGACGAGGTCCTCGCCGGCCTCGACCCGATGACGGATGTCAGGGAGCGCGAGCATGGCTATCTCGCCAGCGACGCCTTTGTGCAGCTGCTCGCGGCCAGCAACGTGACATTGGGATGAAGCCGGCGGGCGCCAGCCCCGGAAGCCGACCCTTGGGAACAGTCTGTCGCATACCGAAATTTAATGCGGCCGCCACTGTTGGGGCCACAATGGAACCCTACATCCCGCTTGCGCTTGTTTTGCGCGAGGGAGACACACCATGACGCCGCAGGAACGCCAGCTCGTCGACGAGCTTTTCGACCGGCTTTCGAAACTGGAAAATGCACCGCGCGATCCCGACGCGATCGCGGCAATTTCAGATGGGCTTCGCAAGGCCCCGGGCGCCGTCTATGCGCTGGTGCAGACCACGCTGTTGCAGGACGAGGCGCTCAAGCGTGCCCATAACCGCATCCAGGAGCTGGAAGCGGCCCATGCACCCGAGCAGCCGCAATCCGGCGGCTTCCTCGATACCATGCGCGACACGCTGTTCGGCGGAGGCCCATCGCGCGGCTCGGTTCCGAACGTGCCGCCGCGTGAGCAGCGGCCGGTCTGGAACAGCGGCCAGGCGATGCAGCAGGCCCAGCCGGGCTATGGCCAGCCGCCTTATGGTCAGGCTTACGGGCAAGGCCAGGGTTACGGACAAGCATCTGGGGCGCCGCCGGTCGGTGGTGGCGGCTCGTTCCTGGGCACGGCGGCCGCGGCCGCGGCCGGTGTCGTCGGCGGCTCGCTGCTGCTCTCCAGCATCCGCGGCATGATGGGCGGCGGATCGCATCAGGCTTTTGGCGACACCACGATCATCGAGGAGCGCGGTGGCGGTGGCAGCCCCTGGAGTGGCGACCAGTCCGGCAGCTCGCTCGCCCGCGATGCCGGTCTGAATGACATCGGATCGAACCGGGACTCCCGTCAGGGCTTCTTCGACCAGGCTTCGAACGATCGCGATAACGACGATCAGAACGACGACAACTACGACAACGGCAATATGGACATGGCCGACGACAGCGATTCCGGTGGCGGAGACGACGGCGGCAGCGATTACGCGTGAGGCGGGAGCCTCCCGAAAACAGAACGGCCGCCCATCGGGCGGCCGTTCTTGTTTCGAAGGGCTCTACAGCGCCAGCGTGATCGTTTCGGAAGACCGCTTCACACGTGTCCGGATCATGCGCTCGTGAGGTCAGCCGCCCCAGTGCTGGGCCTGGTAGGGATCGGTGTATCCGACCGGCGCCGAATACGGGGCCGCGTAGGGAACGTAGGCAAACCCCGCAGCGGCACGCGGCGTGAGTTGGGGGGCGAAAGTTCGTGTGGCAGGCGCAGCATGCCGCTTATGATGTGCCGTCCCGGCACTCGCCGAGGCGGTCAGGGCGACAAGGATACCCAAGGCCAAGATCGCACGCATCGCAATTGCTCCTGTTGAGTTGCCATGCGCAAATAGGCTTCGGCCCTTGCCGTACCAGTCCGCCGCTCCTTCACGATTGCTCACATCCCCGGCATCCAACGATGCCGACGGCTCTCACATCACCACGACCTTGGTGCCGACATTGACGCGGCCGTAGAGGTCGATGACGTCCTCGTTGCGCATGCGGATGCAGCCGGAGGAGACGTTGGTGCCGATGGTCCAGGGCTCGTTGGAGCCGTGGATGCGGTAGAGCGTGGAGCCCAGATACATCGCGCGCGCACCGAGGGGGTTTTCCGGGCCGCCCTCCATATGCCGCGGCAAGTCAGGCCGGCGGGCGATCATTTCCGCCGGCGGCGTCCAATCCGGCCATTCGCGCTTGGCGGTGATCGACTTCACGCCGGTCCAGGTGAAGCCTTCGCGTCCGACGCCGATGCCGTAGCGCATCGCGCGGCCGTTGCCCTCGACGAGATAGAGGAACTTGTTGCTGGAATCGACGACGATCGTGCCGGCACTTTCCTTGCCGCTATAATCAACGAGTTGTTTCTCGAATTTCGGGTCGAACGGGCGCTGCCGCGGATCGATCGCCTCCTGCTGATAGCTTGCGCCTTGCTGATAACCATTCTGCATCTGCGGATCGCCCATCGGCGGCAGACGGCGCGGATCGTTGTAGGCGGGCTGCTGCTGATAGATCGACTGCTGCGGCGCATAGGCCGGACCGCGGCCGGGTCCGTCACCGAACAGAAACTCGATGAAGCCGCCGCCCATGTTGGCATTGGAGGCGACGCGCACCGGCGCCGGGGCGCCGCGCGGCTGGTAGAGCACCGCGGGCGGATCGTTCGGCACGGTATTGTCGAAGGCGCTCGCGCGATCAGCGCCGACAATGAAGGCGCATGCGCTGCCGAGCAGCGCGACAGACATTTTCTTGAACATCGACGTACTCTGTACTGTTTCGTCTTGTTGCATTCGCCGCCGAACGCGTTGGCTGGATCCGCGTCCTCGACGTGGTCAATAAAGAGCAAACTCCGTTTCGTTTGGTAAACGGAGCGGGCGTTTCGATTCACCACGTCGCGAATGACGCGGCAATTTGGCGATCAGCGTTTATTTTCGATGAAGGGCGAAGGCTCATGGTTAATCGTGCGTTTGCGCGGCGTCGCGCGCGACCGCGCAACAGTTCCTGCTGTGAACCTCGTGTTAAATCGGCTCTGTCTACAAAGGCGCGTGAA
This sequence comes from Bradyrhizobium manausense, assembly GCF_018131105.1. Taxonomy (NCBI): domain Bacteria; kingdom Pseudomonadati; phylum Pseudomonadota; class Alphaproteobacteria; order Hyphomicrobiales; family Nitrobacteraceae; genus Bradyrhizobium; species Bradyrhizobium manausense. Next base: position 3,047,853 of record NZ_JAFCJI010000001.1, read on the forward strand.
TGAGGTGGGGGGAGTTCCTGATGGCTGTTCACCGCAAGCGTTTTCGTGTCGAGGATATCGCCGGTGGCGAGATGCCAGTTCTAGACGTGACTGAAGAGGCCGGCCCGATGCATAGTGAAATCATGGCGGAGCTGCGCGCGATCCGCGCACAGATGGCGAAGAGCAGCGTGCCCCTGTCCGGCAGCGCAGCCATGGCCGCGATCGACGCCTCCACTGCCCAAGAGCTTTCCGACGCCCGCACGATGCTCGATACCTATCGGGCCCAGATCGAGCAGTGCGAGAAGCTGAAGGTCGAGCTCGACCTCATCCATGACGCCATCGACCGCACCAAGCGCGAAATCGCGACCCTGCACGGCAAGAGCTTCGACGGCGGCGAGATGGCCAAGGTCAATGGCGAGCTCGGCGCGGTGGTCGGCGGCACCGAACAGGCGACCCAGCAAATTCTCGAAGCCGCCGAATCGATCGACCAGGCGGCTTCCGCCCTCTCCAAGGTCGACTCGGCCGACCAGCAGCAGCGCCTCGCCGACGACATCCAGGAACGCGTCATCTCGATCTTCGAAGCCTGCAACTTCCAGGACCTGACCGGCCAGCGCATCAGCAAGGTCATGACCACGATGAAGTTCATCGAGCAGCACATCAATTCGATGATGGACATCTGGGGCGGCGTGGACGCGATCAAGTCCCACGCGCCTGCTCAGGTCGACACCCGCAGCGATGACGACAAGCTCCTCAACGGCCCGAAGCTCGCCGGCGACGTCGGCCACGCCTCGCAGGACGACATCGACGCGCTGTTCGACTAAGCGAATACGGCAGACCGACATAGAAAACGCCGGCGAGAGCCGGCGTTTTTTGTTTTTGCCGTCATTGCGAGGAGCAATGCGACGAATCGTTAGGCCGGCACCCCGATCACGCCCTTGGGCCGCAGCGGACGTAGACCATGTTGCCGTAGCGGGTGGCGGCGTCCTTGTCGACGAAGCGGGTGATCATGACGCGGCCGTCGAAGGAGACGATCTCGCGGTCCTGCTCGCCCGGCGTCGGGCCGGAGGGGCCGATATAGTTCTTGCCGCCCGGCGAGCCCTTCAGCCGCAGTTCCTGCGGCGTGGCCTGGTCGGCGAGATGCATGACCACGCCGCCGGAGGAACCGGCGCCGATCACGTAGGGATTTTTGCACTGCGCCCGCGCGGCCGCCTCGGTGCGGGCGCGGTCGGCCGGGTTCTGGAACGAGGCGAGGCCCCAGCGGCCGACGATCTCGTCGGCACGGATCGAGGCCGGCATTTCGGGCGCGACACCGGGTTCGGCCTCGGGCGCCGGCTGGGACGACGAGAAGGACGGCAGGCTCATGCCGCCGCCGCAGGCGCCCAGCAGTAGCGCCAGGCAAGAGGCCACGGCCCAATTGGCAACCGTGCGCGCGTGAGCTGAACTGATCATGGCATTCCCCCGAACAAGACCATGGCCGCATCCCTCCCGCAGCCAAGCGCAAAACCACTGCCAGAGCAATGACGTCTTAATATACGCCTGCGCCCCGAACGAGTTTCTATTGCCACCATCCTATATCCGCCTCACCAATCGCTTAACCACCTTTGCTTGACAGCATCGCAGCCAAGCCATATCCCCTGCGCACTATTAGCACTCGAAAAGACCGATTGCTAAGGGCGTCGTTCGATCCTCGGAAAGAGGGTGGACGGAAGCCCCGCCCCCACCCACATCCGCTGCTTTCGGGACAGCGAGCCTCCAAAGGGAAACGTCATGGCTAAGTCCAAATTTCGTCCGCTGCATGACCGTGTCGTGGTCAAACGTATCGACGCCGAGGAAAAGTCCAAGGGCGGCATCATCATCCCCGACAGCGCCAAGGAAAAGCCGTCCCAGGGCGAAGTCGTCGCCGTCGGCCCCGGCGGCCGCGACGAGGCTGGCAAGCTGACCCCGATCGACCTCAAGGTCGGCGACCGCGTGCTGTTCGGCAAGTGGTCGGGCACCGAGGTCAAGATCGACAACGAAGATCTCCTGATCATGAAGGAGTCGGACATCATGGGCGTGTTGGCCTAAGGCCATCAGCCTGAACGGCCGCTGAATGCCATGCCCGGATCATCAGGTCCGGGCATCCATCATTCCGCCTGATATCACCACGCACGACACATCACGACACAACAGGGATTGCAGACCATGGCTGCCAAGGACGTCAAGTTTTCCGGAGACGCGCGCGATCGCATGCTGCGCGGCGTCGACATTCTCGCCAACGCCGTCAAGGTAACGCTCGGCCCGAAGGGCCGCAACGTCCTGATCGAGAAGTCGTTCGGCGCGCCCCGCATCACCAAGGACGGCGTCACCGTCGCCAAGGAGATCGAGCTCGAGGACAAGTTCGAGAACATGGGCGCCCAGATGGTGCGTGAGGTCGCCTCCAAGACCAACGACCTCGCCGGCGACGGCACCACCACCGCGACCGTGCTGGCCCAGGCCATCGTGCGCGAAGGCGCCAAGGCGGTTGCCGCGGGCATGAACCCGATGGACCTCAAGCGCGGCATCGACACCGCGGTTGCGGCCGTCATCAAGGACATTGAAAAGCGCGCCAAGCCGGTCGCCGCCTCCTCCGAAGTCGCCCAGGTCGGCACCATCTCGTCCAACGGCGATGCCGCCATCGGCAAGATGATCGCCCAGGCGATGCAGAAGGTCGGCAACGAGGGCGTCATCACCGTCGAAGAGAACAAATCGATCGAGACCGAAGTCGACATCGTCGAGGGCATGAAGTTCGACCGCGGCTATCTCAGCCCCTACTTCGTCACCAATCCCGAGAAGATGACCGCCGAGCTCGAGGACGCCTACATCCTCCTGCACGAGAAGAAGCTGTCCGGCCTGCAGGCCATGCTGCCGGTGCTGGAAGCCGTGGTGCAGTCGGGCAAGCCGCTCGTCATCATCGCCGAGGACGTCGAGGGCGAGGCGCTCGCGACACTGGTCGTCAACCGCCTGCGCGGCGGCCTCAAGGTTGCCGCCGTCAAGGCGCCGGGCTTCGGTGATCGCCGCAAGGCCATGCTGGAAGACCTCGCGATCCTGACCGGCGGCCAGCTGATCTCCGAAGACCTCGGCATGAAGCTCGAGAACGTCACGGTGAAGATGCTGGGTCGCGCCGGCAAGGTCGTGATCGACAAGGAGAACACCACGATCGTCAAGGGCGCCGGCAAGAAGCCGGAGATCGAGGCCCGTGTCGGCCAGATCAAGGCCCAGATCGAGGAGACCACCTCGGACTACGACCGTGAGAAGCTCCAGGAGCGCCTGGCCAAGCTCGCCGGCGGCGTCGCGGTGATCCGCGTCGGCGGCGCGACCGAGATCGAGGTCAAGGAGAAGAAGGACCGCGTGGAGGACGCACTCAACGCCACCCGCGCCGCGGTGCAGGAAGGCATCGTCCCCGGCGGCGGCGTGACGCTGCTGCGCGCCAAGAAGGCGGTCGGCCGTCTTACCAACGCCAATGCCGACGTCCAGGCCGGCATCAACATCGTGCTGAAGGCGCTGGAAGCCCCGATCCGCCAGATCTCCGAGAACGCGGGCGTGGAAGGCTCGATCGTCGTCGGCAAGATCCTCGAGAGCAAGTCCGAGACCTTCGGCTTCGACGCCCAGACCGAGGACTATGTCGACATGATCGAGAAGGGCATCATCGATCCTGCCAAGGTGGTGCGCACCGCGCTCCAGGACGCCTCCTCCGTGGCTGGCCTGCTGGTGACCACCGAGGCCATGGTCGCCGAGACGCCGAAGAAGGAAGCCGGGCCCGCCATGCCGGCCGGCGGCGGGATGGGTGGCTTCTAAGCCCCTCCTTCCGTTACAGTGTTGCGAAGGCCGCCTCCGGGCGGCCTTCTTTTTTGCCCATCTTGAGCCCCGCTTTCCGATTCAACCGGCGGCCAAAACCCACTACGGTGGCGCCCGATTCTTTGGTTCGAGGATTTCGTCAATGCGCGCGCTTCTGTTTTGCCCGACGGCTCTTTTGGCGGCCCTGTTCGTGATCTCGCCAGGGCTCGTATCTGCCCAGATGAAGCTGTCGCCGAAGGCCGCGGCGCCCGGCGGCACCGAGACCCGCTATTTCACCTCGATCGACGGCCTCATGGACGGCAATGCCGACGTGATCCTGAAGGAGACACGGCAGGGCAAGACGGTCACCGCGGCCGTGCTCGACGTCTGCTATTCCATCGCCAAGAATTCCGACCGCAAGGATCGCTTCGTCGTCAACCTCCAGGTCTCCGGCCAGACGCTGAGCGGAACGACGCAAAGCATCGGCGCGAAGGCGCCTGTTACGGTCAAGCTGACGCGCAAACCCACTGGCGACACCTTCGAATTCCGCGGCCAGATCGGCATCGGCCAGGCCGTGACCGAGGTGACCTCGCCTGACAATGCCGATCTCAGCGAGAAGGAATTTCTGGACAACCAGACCAGCGACGACGGCATCACGCCGCAGCCGAAGGACTTTACCGAAGTCTCGCCGGAGGCGATCGCGGTCAAGGTCAAGCTGGACAACGCCACCGACTTCCTCAAGAGCCTCAAGGGCCAGGACGTCGAGGTGACGCTGGCAAGTCTGTCGGTCGGATGCGACGCGCTGCGCGCCGGCGAGCAGACCATCAACATGTCGGTCGATCCGGAGCGCGCGGCCGCGCTGCTCGCGAAATTCAAGGCGATGCCAGGCGTCACGGCCGCGGGCTGGACCGCGGGTCTCGCCGAGATGGACCGCACCATCCGCATCGGAGCCGCCGACTGGCGCGACGGCGACAAGATCAACCGCGACAAGCTCGCCACCACGGTGGCCAACGTCCTGAGCAAGACGCTCGGAGCCAAGCCGGTCTCGCAGAGCTTCAGTCCCGCCACCGGCAAGCTCAAGCTCGTCTTCAAGCGACCGAACCAGGATTTTCCGGCGCTCGAGCTCACCGACACGATCGAGGTCTCGGGCCTTATCTCCGCCGACAAGCCGGGGACATCAGACAAGCTGATGCTCTGGATCGGCAGCCCGACGACCACGACCTCCGACGAGAGCAGCGGCGCAAAGCTCAACGTCTCGGACGACGCGACGGCTGATGAGGAAGGCGACCAGCCCGACGACAACGGCTCGATCGAAGCGCTCGTCAAGGAGCTGAAAGGCCAGCGCTGGGACGCCGACAAGTCGGTGTGGAAGTAAGCTCTCGTGCCCCGGACGCATCGCGGCGCGTCTTCAGCGGCGCGATGCAGAGCCGAAGCCCATCTCTCCCCGCGACTGCCGGATCCCGGCCCTGCGGAGCGTCACTTCGTGCCGCACCGCGTCCGGGACGCGCGCGAGGCTTAATTCCCGTTCTCGCGGAAGCGCAACGTCTTCGGGCCGACCAGTGTGAGTACGTCGCCCTGGCGCTTCCAGGTCTCGACGGCGGCGAGCGCGGCGACGAGATCGTCATCGGCCTGGGCTTTGGCCGGCGGACAGGACCGATCCTGAATTGCGCCGGGGACGAAGATTACCGTGTTGCCGGCGACCGAGAACTGGCCCTTGCCGCCCTTGCACCAGAGCTCGAGCACGACCTCGCCATTGTCGCCGATCTCGATGTTCGGAATCCGCTTCGAGCCGGGCTGCGGCACGGCCTCCAGCGTCATCTCGGTGCCGAAGGGAAAGCCCTCTTCCGCACGCGCGACGGCGGACATCACAAGCAACGCAGTCGCGGCACACACCATCTGCTTCAACGACACCATGAGACCTCTCGACCGACCGGATTTGCCGGGTCTTCTATAAGACGGCAAAGCCTTTGAGAAGCTTCGTCGGTTCACGACACAGAAATCCCCGCGGGAGATCCCGCGGGGATTTTGCGTCGGAGCCGGGCGTCGCTACTTCAGGACGAGCTCGGTGAACGGATAGACATAGGCTTGCAACGTCACGAACACACCGACGAGGCAGGCCAGCACGATCGAATGCCAGAACACGAAGCGCAGGATCCTGCCCTCGTGGCCGTACCAGTTGGTGGCTGTGGAGGCGACGACGATCGATTGCGCGTCGATCATCTTGCCCATCACGCCGCCGGACGAGTTCGCCGCCGCCATCAGGATCGGCGACAGGCCGAGCTGCTGCGAGGTGATCTTCTGGAGGTTGCCGAACAGGATGTTCGACGCAGTATCCGATCCGGTCAGCGCCACGCCCAACCAGCCGAGCAGCGTGCCGAAGAAGGGATAGAGCACACCGGTTGCAGCGAAGGCGAGGCCCAGAGTCGCGTCGACGCCGGACAGGCGCGTCAGCGTGCCGATCGCGAGCATCGCCGAGATCGTGATCAGCGAGATCGCGCAGAGGCGGATGGTGCGGCCGTATTCGACCAGCAGCCTGCCGGGACCGACGCCCATCAGGAAGCCGGACAAGATCGCCGCGATCAGCATACCCGTGCCGGTGAAGGACAGGTAGGTGAAGCCGAACACGGCAGCTTCCTTGGTCGCTGCCGGCGCCACCGGCGGCATCTTGTTGATCATCTGGTGCAGTTCCGGAACGGCGTAGTTCCAGGTGAAGATCCCGTTCGCCCAGGTCTTGAAGGCACCGTTGCCCCAGATCAGCATCACGACGCAGACGATGATCCACGGCAGCAGCGCGCTGAGGAGTTCGCTCTGCGTCAGCGGCGTCTTGTCGAGCGGCTTTGCGCTCGCCATCGTCGCCGCCGATTCATCGTGTCCGCGCAGTGCCGGCGACAGCCAGAGCTGCTTGGGCTGCCAGACCTTCAGGAACAGGATCAGCGCACCCATCGAGATCAGCGACGCCCCGATGTCGACGATCCAGGGATTGACGTAGTTCGAGATCACGAATTGCGGGACGGCGAACGTCACGCCGGTGACGAGGATCGCCGGCCAGACATCCTTCATGCCCTTCCAGCCCGCGAACGCCCACACCACCCAGAACGGCACGATCAGCGAGAACAGCGGCAGCTGCCGTCCAACCATCGCGCCGAGGATGTAGGGATCGAGTCCCGTGACCGAGGCGAGGCCCTGGATCGGCGTGCCCAGCGCGCCGAAGGCGACAGGCGCGGTGTTGGCGATCAGCGACAGGCCGGAAGCCGCAAGCGGCGAGAAGCCGAGACCGATCAGCACGGCGCCGGTGATCGCCACTGGCGTACCGAAGCCCGAGGCGCCCTCGAAGAACGCGCCGAACGAAAACGCGATCAGCAGCAATTGCAGCCGCCGGTCCTCGGTGACGCCGCCGACCGCGCGCTTCAACAGCTCGAACCGCCCTGTCGTCACCGTCACCTGGTAGAGAAAGATGACGTTGAGAACGATCCAGCCGATCGGGAAGAAGCCGGTCACGATGCCAAGGATCGAGGCGCGGATCGACATGTTCGCCGGCATGGTGAAAACGAAGATCGTGATCAGGTTGGTCACGATCACGGCGATGATGGCCGCGATGTGCGCCTGAACGCGCCCGCTCGCGATCAGGACCAGCAACGTGACAACGGGTACCGCCGCCGCGATCGTCGACAGCACAGGGCTGTGCAGCGGATCATAGATTTGATTCCACATGGTCTTCCTCCCCCACGCATGTGTGCGGCAGGTGGCCCGCGTGGAGAGCCGGAACCTGCTTGACGCTGGAAGCGATAACCCCCGAGTTGGACGCGAATTCCTCGCGAAAGCTGCGGTTCCCGCCTGCTCACAAGCTCGCGAAAATCCTGGAGGCCCCCACCCCACGCCGTTATGCCCATGCTAGGGTTGCAAGCTGCGGCTAGCCAACGCAAATTGCAGTCCTTGCGACTTTAGTCTAAGCGCCCCGATTTTCGGCCATGGCCTCAGGCGCTTGGCGCCGGGGCCGCTGTGAATATCCTTCAGGAGATCCCAGCCTGTGAAGAACATCAGCGCCACGCTCGCGACCGTCTGGCGAATCGCCGGTCCCTATTTCCGATCGGAAGACAAATGGGCCGGCCGCGGCCTGCTCGGCATCGTCGTGGCAATGGAGCTGGCGCTGGTCGCGATCAACGTGCTGCTCAATCAGTGGCAGAACCGGTTCTACAGCGCACTCCAGGCCTACGACCTGAACGAGTTCGTAATGCAGGTCTGGATCTTCCTCGGCCTCGCCTTCACCTACGTCGGGCTGGCCGTCTACAAGCTTTACCTGAACCAGTGGCTCCAGATCCGCTGGCGGCGATGGATGACGCAACATTATCTCGGCGAATGGCTCGACGGCTCGACGCATTACCGCATGCAGCTGAAGGGCGACGCCGCCGACAACCCCGACCAGCGTCTCACCGAGGACGTTACGAACTTCGTCGAGCAGACGCTCGTCCTCGGTCTCGGGCTGCTGTCGTCGATCGTGACGCTCGCGTCCTTCATCGTCATTCTCTGGGGTCTGTCCAACAAGGCGCCCCTGCACATTTACGGCACCGATATCCTCATCCCGGGTTTCCAGGTCTGGTGTGCGCTAGCCTATGCGGTCCTGGGTACGGGACTGACCCACTGGATCGGCAGGCCGCTGATCAATCTCTATTTCGAGAAGCAACGCTACGAGGCCGACTTCCGCTTCAACCTGATCCGCGTGCGCGAAAATTCGGAGCAGATTGCGCTCTTGAAAGGCGAGAACGCCGAGCGCGGTCACCTGCTTCAGCGCTTCGGCCAGGTCATCGGCAACTGGTATGCGATCATGAGCCGGACCAAGCGCCTCACCGCCTTCACGGCGAGCTACGGTCAGGCCGCGACGATCTTTCCGTATGTCGTGGTCGCGCCCGCCTACTTCGCTAAGAGCATCCAGCTCGGCGATATGATGCAGACGGGCTCGGCCTTCGGCCAGGTGCAGGATGCGCTGTCCTTCTTCGTCACGGCCTATCGATCGATCGCGGAATGGCGCGCGATCGTCGCACGTCTCGACGGCTTCGAGATGTCGGTCGATACCGCGGCGAACCTGTCGGCGCATGAGGCGACGATCGAGCTCAGGGCCGCGGGCGGCAGCCGCAATATCGGCCTCGATAAGCTCTGCGTGAACCTGCCCAACGGCGCGCCGCTGGTCGCGGCAGACGGCTTTGCCATCCAGGCGCCGGAGCGCGTGCTCGTGACCGGACCGTCAGGCTCGGGCAAATCGACGCTATTCCGCGCCATCGCCGGCATCTGGCCGTTCGGCACCGGCACCATCGTCATTCCCGCCCAGGCAAAGCTGATGATGCTGCCGCAACGCCCCTATTTCCCGGTCGGCGCTCTGGGTGACGCGGTGATCTATCCCGCAGCTCCCGGAGCATTCCAGACAGCCCAGATCCGGGATGCGGTGATAGCGGTCGGCCTGCCCGACCTCGCCGAACGGCTGACCGAGGACGGTCACTGGAACCGGATGCTGTCGCTCGGCGAGCAGCAGCGCCTGGGGCTCGCCCGCGCTCTGCTGCATATGCCTGACTATCTGTTCCTGGATGAGGCCACCGCCTCGCTCGACGAACCGTCCGAAGCGCGGCTCTACCGGCTGCTGACGGAGAAATTGCCGCAGGCGACCATCGTCTCGATCGGCCATCGCTCAACGCTCGACGCGTTCCACACCCGCAAGGTGACGGTGGTGGAGGACGGAGCCATCCACGTCCTGGGCAATGGCGCCCCCGCCGAACCGGAGCCGAGCGCGGCGCGCTGAGGCCGTTGAGATCGTCATGGCCGGGCTTGACCCGGCCATCCATGACTTGTCCTGCAGCACAGAACGTGAATGCCCGGGACAAGCCCGGGCATGACGAGCACACCTGGAGCAACGACCGCCACCTCACTAACGATCGTCCAAAACAAAAGGGCGGCAGGTTGCCCTGCCGCCCTCGTCAGTACTCTCGGGAAAAAACTTACTTCAGGTTGGTCATCGCCGTCAGGTCAAAGGACAACTTGGCGATACCGGCCGCGCCGCACCAGTTCGAGCCAGCGCCGCCCGGGTTGATCGGGGTGACGTTGGTGGTGCCGGTGGCATTGAAGGCGCTGGTAAAAGCGTTGCAATCACCCTTGTTCAGATCGGTGTCGGAATAACGCAGATCGAGCGTGACCACCTTGTAGGTGAAGCCGACGCCGATGTTCCAGGTGTTATAGTCCTTGTAGGGAATGCCGTTGGCGAAGACGGTGCCAGCACCGGTACCGTAGAACGCGTCCGACGTGCCGAACCACTGCCGGCCAAATTCACCCGACACGTACATGCCGACGCCCGAGGCACCGAAGACCGTGCTGGGCGCGGTGTACTTCGCGGTCAACGACGCGTAGTTACCCCAGGCGCCCGAGTTCAGGAAGTTCGGCGAATAGAACTCGGTCGCGCCGACCGTGAAGCTGTCGTTGATGGTGTAGTTCACCTTGCCGTAGACTTCGAAGAAGCTGACGTCCTTCTTCATGACGTTGCCGTCGGCGAGGAAGATGGTGGTGGTGCTGACGGGGCACACACCGCCGCCGGGAACGCCGCCCGTGAGTACGTTGTCGGCGCAGCTTCCGCCCGGATACAGGTAGCCCCAGACACCGATATCGAAGGCGAAGGCGCCGAAGGTCGGGCGGATACCGCCGTAGATGTCGACCTCGGCCGCAGCACGGTTGGCGAAGGAGATGCTCTCTGCGGACACGCCGACGTAGAGCTGGAAGTCCTTGTTGACGTTGTAGCGCGGCTCGAAATAGGCGGCGACCGACGGCTTGTGGTTCGACTGGGTCACGCCGCGGAAGATGTAGTCGTTCATGATCGCGCCGCCGAAGGCGACGTCCCAGGGATCGAACGCGGGCGCCGGAGGAGCCTTCAGGGCCTTCATGGGCATGTCTGCCGCGAAAGCCGAACCCGTCACCATTGCCAGCGCCGTTGCCAACAAAGCCACTTTCTTCATTTCGATCCCCATCGCCAGTTCTACCAAGTCGGATTCCCGGAAGCCCGCGGGGCGTACGACCTGTCTGCAAAATTGCGGTACAGCGGCAATCTGGATCGGGGGGTATTAACCGAGAAGCAAAAATGGCGAGCATTTGCTGCCTTTTTGGGCGTTCTGACGCTTCCACGACAGGTTGTCTGTCGGTGTTGCTTCTCGATCACATTATTTTCACGCTGAGTGCCCACGCGAATCCGGGTTACTACGTAGGCTCGCAGCGCCGTGGCGCGCGTGCACCGAATCAACTGACTCAAAAATGGGCAACGTCCGACAGCCGTGACAACGATGCAAAAAAGGCCGCAGCGTTTCCACTGCGGCCTTCCTGTTGTCGATCATGGTCGCGGGGATGGCCCCGGCGTTTAGGCCCAAGCCTGGCCTAGCCTTGCCCTTCGGCCGGTGTCGGTTCCGCAGAAGACGAAGGCATCGCCCAGCTGGTCTCGGCGGCAGGCTCGGGGGCCGGCGTTGCCACTGGAGCTGCCGGCTTCGGCGCGGGAGCTGCCTTCGCCTTCTTCGGAGCTGCTTTCCTGGCAGCCTTCTTGGCGGCTTTCTTCGGCGCGGCCTTCTTCGCCGCAGCCTTCTTTGCCTTCTTGGCGGCCTTCTTCGGCGCTGCCTTCTTGGCAGATTTCTTCGCCGACTTCTTTGCGGACTTCTTGGACGCCTTCTTCTTCGTCGCCTTCTTCGCCGCTACGACCTTCTTGGCCTTTTTGGCCTTCTTGCTTTTCTTCTTGCTCGCTTTCGCCATCGTGGTCCTCCTGTTGCCTCCGAACAATGGTCGATCGGGCGCCTTCAACCGTCACCTCAAGGCGAAAGCTCAGCGCGACGCGTTCAGTGCCGGCCGCGACCCGCCCGTAGCCCAATCGAGAAGCTCAATCGTGTGTACGACCGGAACTGACGTGCCACTGGCAATCTGCACCATGCAGCCGATATTGCCTGCGGCAATCATGTCCGGCTTGACGCTCGCGATGTTGGCGACCTTGCGATCGCGCAACCGGCCCGCAAGCTCGGGCTGGAGAATGTTGTAGGTCCCCGCCGAACCGCAACACAAATGGCTCTCCGGTACATCTTTCACCACGAATCCATTCTTGGAAAGCAATTCTTTCGGAAGGCCCGTGATTTTCTGGCCGTGCTGCAACGAACACGCCGAGTGATAGGCGACGACGATGTTGTTGTTGTCCTGCTGCGTGCTCGGCGCGAGGCCGAGACCGGCGACGTATTCGGTGATGTCCTTTGCAAGCGCGGACACCTTCGCCGCATCGGCAGCGAACGCAGCGTCCTCACGCAGCAGATAGCCGTAATCCTTGATCACCGTGCCGCAGCCGGACGTGGTCACCAGGATGGCGTCGAGCCCCTCCCCTGCCGCTTCCTTTTGCCAGGCCGCAACGTTGGCGCGGGCGCGCGCCAACGCATCCTGGTCGTTGCCGAGATGATGGGTCAGCGCACCGCAGCACTGCTCGTCCCTGACCAGCACGACCTCGATGCCGTGACGGGTGAGGAGGCTGATGGCGGCCTGGTTGATGCGCGGCGCCAGCACCTGCTGGGCGCAGCCCTGGAGCAGCGCGACCCGGCCGCGCTTCTTGCCGAGCGCTGCGAACACACTGCCCGGACGGGCGCCAGGTGCCGGCAACCGGCTCGGGGCCAGCGCCAGCATCGCCTTGAGGCGCTGGATCAGACCAGGCGTCGCCGAGGGCCGCGGCGTCGGCAGCAAGACCGCGAACAGCCGCGCCAGCCGCGCGAGCCTCATGCTGATGCGGAAGCGCTGCGGGTCCGGCAGCACGAAGGCCAGCACCTGGCGCAGCAGGCGCTCGGCGAGCGGGCGCTGATAGCGCTGCTCGATCCTGACCCGGGCCTGGTCGACGAGGTGCATGTAGTTCACCCCGGAGGGGCAGGTCGTCATGCAGGCCAGGCACGACAGGCAACGGTCGACATGCTTGACCACTTCAGCGGTCGGCGTCTGGTCCTTCTCCAGCATCTCCTTGATCAGGTAGATGCGGCCGCGCGGGCTATCGAGCTCGTCGCCGAGCAGCACATAGGTCGGGCAGGTCGCGGTGCAGAAGCCGCAATGGACGCAGGCGCGCAAGATCTTGTCGGCTTCCGCGGTGTCGGGGTCGGAGAGCTGCGCAAGTGAGAATTCGGTCTTCATGCCGTAGCGCCCCGCCTCAAGCGTCCCCGGTTCAAGATCGACTTCGGATCGAAACTGGCGCGGACCCGTTCGCTCAGGGCGGCAACACCCGGCGCCTGCGGGTGGAATACGTCGACGCCGCGCCTGACGTCCTCGGCCGCCCGGATCAGCGTCGCGTGCCCGCCGAACGCGTCCGTTCGCTGACGCACGGCCGGGGCATGTGCGTCGGCCTTCGGCGGCAGCGCCGCCCAGATCAGGCCGCCGCCCCAATCGTAGATGACGTCGCCGCCGGTCTCGCGCGCCAATTGCGTGCCGAGCGCCGCGCCCGAGGCCGGCGGACAGACGATGCGCCACACCGGCCAGGCGCCGAGCGCACCGCCGGTCGCGAACGGCAGCACGTCGCGGATGGTGGCCCACAGCACGGAGGACGCGGCGTCCTCGATCAGGGTCGCGGTTCCAAATGGTGCCAGCAATTCGCGCAGCGAGCCGGCGCGGTGGCTGGCGGAGGCCGTGATGCCCTCGAGCCGAAGCACCGTCAGCGCCTCGCCCTGGCTGGCGATATCGCCAAGTCCGTCGGTCCTGGCCCGGAATGCCGATTTCGGCAGATGCGCGGCGGCGGAGACGTCGAAGGGCGAGCCGAGGGCGGCGGTCATCGCCTTGTTGGCGGCGGCCTCGTCGAGCCCGCGCAGCAGCAGCGTCCGCTCGGCTTCGGGCTTCGGCATCACCTTCAGCGTGACTTCGGTCATCACCGACAGCGTGCCCCAGGACCCCGCCAGCAATTTGCAAAGATCGTAGCCGGTGACGTTCTTCACCACCTTGCCGCCGGTCTTGAAGCTGTCGCCGAAGCCGGAGACAGCATGCGCTCCCAGCAGATGGTCGCGGGCGCCGCCCGCCCTGATCCGCCGCGGACCGGCGAGGCCCGCCGCGATCATGCCACCGATGGTGCCTGACGCCGGCGTGCCGAGCAGCGGCGCGGTGTTGACAGGCTCAAAAGCGAATTGCTGGTTCTTGGCGTCGATCAGCGACAGCACATCGGCCAACGGCGCCCCGGCCTGGAGCGTGACGATCAGTTCGTTGGGTTCGTAGGAGGTGACCGCATTCAGCGCGGAGACGTCGAGCACGGCGTTGGTCGCCATCGTATGCCCGATGCCGCGCTTGCTGCCATGACCAATGATCTCGAGCGGCTGCTCATTGGCAATCGCCGCCCGCACCACTTCTTCGACGTCTTTGGCGTCTCTGACCCTGAGCGTATCCACGCCTCTAGCGGGTAACGAAATTTGCTCCCAAAATCAAATGCGGACACCGAACAAGGAGTGAAATGCGTCAAGCCCCGCATTGGTGATCTCGACGGACCGCCCCTGCGGCCGGCGGCGGATCCAGTCCCGCTGGAACGCGAGGTCCGCCAGCGCCGCCCCTGCCCGCCCGGCCAGATGCGGCCGGCGTTCGCTCCAGTCGAGGCAGGGCCGGCACAGCACCCGCCGGTGCCGCGCCGGCGCATGGAGATCGACACCGAGACTGCCAAGGAAGGCCGTGCCTGCCGCCGTCAGCTCCCCAACCTCCTGGTCGAGCACCAGATAGTCGCGCTCCCGCAGCGCGTCCGCGAGAGCAACCCCGAGTTCGCCGGCGAGGTGATCGTAGCAAGTCCGGGCTCGGCGCATCGCGGCATCGATCCGTGACGGCGGCCGCGAACCCGGCGGACCTGTTACGGCGACCGTCATCATGCCCTCCAGGATCTGCGCGACCAGCGGCGTAGCCAACCGGTACAACCGGCGCGGTCCGCGCCGCTCGACCTTCAAAAGCGCGTGCTGCACCAATCTGCCGAGATGCCAGCTCGCCGTCTGCGGCGTGACTCCGGCGGCCAGCGCCAGCTCGCCCGCAGTTTGCGGACGACCGTCCATCAGTCGCGACAGGATCAGCGCGCGGCCGGGATCGGCGATCAGGGCGGCGAGGTCGGCGAGTTCGCGTGCGATGGTCGGCATGACCGGCTCCGGCATGTGACGAAAACTCATCCTGCTGTCGCACGGGATGGCGATGGAACGTTTCGATCGTGATCGAAATGTTCACGACATCGACACTTCGATGTCAGGCGAACCTTACCGGCGCGCCGTCGCGACATGGTCGCAGCGATCGCGGTCGAGACGAAGCAACGGAGATCATCATGGAGCGATCGACACAGGCGCAGCCAGCGCCGCGTGAAACGTTCAGCCGCAGGACGGTGATCGCCGTCCTGACGATCTATCTCTCGCCATGGACGGCAACATCATCCCAAGCTCAGCAAGGAGCCAACACGATGAACCACTATGCCACACAGAAATCGATCAACGACGCCGTCGAGGGCGGCGGCCTGCTCGTGGTCGCGCAATGGGAGGCGAAGCCGGGCGAGGCTGACAGGATCGCCGCGATCCTCGATCGCTTCCTGCCGGACGCGCAACGCGAGGATGGCGTCAAGCTGTTCCTGATCTCGCGGGGCAAGGACAATCCGGCCCAGTTCCTGTTCTACGAACTGTTCCGCGACGAGGCCGCTTTCAAGGCGCATCAGGAGAGCGCGCATTTCAAGACCTACATCGCCGGCCAAGCGCTGCCGTTGCTGGCGAAGCGCGAGCGGGCGCAGTACGGGCTGCTGTAAGGTTGGTGGGGAAGGGTTCGCGCCGCGGGCCCTTCCTTTCACGCGTGCCTAGAACCGCGGAATATCCGGAAACGCCAGCTTGCCTGCGTGCACATGCATGCGGCCGAGTTCAGCGCAGCGGTGCAAGGTCGGAAACACTTTTCCGGGATTGAGCAGGCCTTGCGCATCGAAGGCGCATTTCAGCCGCTGCTGCTGGTTGAGATCGATCTCGGTGAACATGTCGGGCATCAGGTCGCGCTTCTCGATGCCGACGCCGTGCTCGCCGGTGAGCACGCCGCCGAACTCGACGCAGGCGCGCAGGATGTCGGCACCGAAGGCCTCGGCGCGCTCGATCTCGCCGGGCTTGTTGGCATCGTAGAGAATCAGCGGATGCAGATTGCCGTCGCCGGCGTGGAACACGTTGGCGCAGCCGAGCTGGTATTTCTCCGAGAGCTCGCGGATACGAGCGAGCGCCTTCGGCAGCGCGCCGCGCGGGATGGTGCCGTCCATGCAGAGATAGTCGGGCGAGATGCGCCCGACCGCGGGGAACGCGGCCTTGCGGCCGGCCCAGAACAGATTGCGCTCGGCCTCCGAGGTCGAGATCTGGCACGTGGTCGAGCCGCAGGCATTCGCGATGGCCTCGACCCGCGTGATCAATTCGTCGACCTCGATCTTGGGACCATCGAGCTCGATGATCAGCAGCGCCTCGACATCGAGCGGATAGCCGGCATGAACGAAGGCTTCGGCGGCGTGGATCGCGGGCTTGTCCATCATCTCCATGCCGCCGGGAATGATGCCGGCGCCGATGATGCGCGCCACGCATTCGCCGGCCGCCTCGACCTCTGCAAAGCCGACCATCAGCGCGCGCGCCGTCTCCGGCTTTTGCAGGATACGCACCGTGATCTCGGTTATGACGCCGAGCAGGCCTTCCGAACCGGTGATGACGCCCATCAGATCGTAGCCGGAATTCTCGCACCCCTTGCCGCCGATGCGCAGGATCTCGCCGCTCATCAGGACAATCTCGCAACCGAGCACGTTGTTGGTGGTCATGCCGTATTTCAAGCAATGCACGCCGCCTGAATTCTCCGCGACATTGCCGCCAATCGAGCAGGCGATCTGCGAAGACGGATCTGGCGCGTAGTAGAAGCCGGCATGCGCGACCGCTTGGCTGATCGCGAGGTTGGTGACGCCGGGCTCGGTGACGACGACACGGTTGTCGAAGTCGATCTCGCGAATGCGCTTGAACTTGCCGAGGCCCAGCAGCACGCCGTCCTCCAGCGGCAGCGCGCCGCCTGACAGCGACGTGCCGGAGCCGCGCGGCACCACCTTGATTCCCTGCCCCGCACAATATTTCAGGACGAGCGAAACCTGCTCGGTGGTGTCGGGCAGCACCACCACCATCGGTGGCTGCCGATAGGCGGTCAGCCCGTCGGATTCATAGACCCGCATCTCGGCAGCGCTGTCGATTACGCCCTCGCCGGGCACAATTGCGCGCAATGCAGCAACGATCTCCGCGCGGCGCGCGAGCACCGCCTGATCGCTCGCAGGCATCATGATGGCCATGGTCTATCCTTCCGCACGTCAATTTATCACGGCAAATCAATCACGTCCGCGATGGTTTGGGTAGGCCGTCCGAAAGTCGGAGCCGCGATCTGCGGCAAGTTCGCTCTGGGACAAGTAGGCAGGCATGAAACCTGTCATGGTTTCGTGGCTTGTCCAAGCCGAGCGGGCCATGCCAAAACCGGCAGGTTCGACGAAAGCCGACCAGAGACCCCACCGGGAAAGAGACGAAGAGCACCCTATGAAAACACTGACTTTTGGCGCGCTGATGATCCTCACCGTCACTGCCACGGCCTCCAGCGCGATGGCGCAGGATGTCGCGGCCGGCAAATCGTCGTTCAACAAGTGCCTGGCCTGCCACGCGATCGGCGAAGGCGCCAAGAACAAGGTCGGCCCTGAACTGAACGGCCTCGACGGCCGCCATTCCGGCAGCGCGCCGGACTACAATTATTCGGACGCGAACAAGAATTCCGGCATCACCTGGAATGAGGCGCAGTTCAAGGAATACATCAAGGATCCGAAGGCCAAGATCCCCGGCACCAAGATGGCGTTCGCCGGCATCAAGAACGAGAACGAGGTCAACAATCTCTGGGCCTATGTCTCGCAGTTCGACAAGGACGGCAAGATCAAGCAGTAAACGCGGAGACGGCGGCCGCTGGAGCTTCGGTTCTGATTGAATCAGAACCGAAGCTCCAGCCTGTCGTTTTGACGCGCTTTCTTCACGCGAACCAGGATCCACTTCGCTCGAAAGCGCTTTAGTCTGCGGCCGCCTGCGCCGGGGCGATATGACCGATCATCGTCTCGATCTCCGTCTTGACGAGATCCGGCACCGCATTCTGCACCATGTGGCCCAGATCGGGCAGCACGATCAATTTCGCATTCGGGACGGTCGCGGCGAACGGACGCGCGTGGATATCGGTCTTCACCGTCTTGTCGGGCGCTCCGGCGATGATCGTAACAGGCACTTTGATCTCGCCGTAGCGCGGCGCTTGCGCGGCCACTGACGCCTTCAGAGTCACGAGATCATAGGCATTGGCGATGAATTCGCGCGGACGCAGCAGCAGCGGTGTCGCGGACTCTTTCACGAAACCATCCGGCATCGTCTGCGGCAGGAACACGCTGCGCGCGCCAGATTCAGTGACGAAATAGCCGAGCGGCAGCGTGACGGTGTAGGCGAGCAGTGGGCCGATCACCGGCGTTGCGATGATCTCGTTGTAGCGGCCGACGCCGCCGCGCCAGGGATGGGTCACCGGCGCCAGCATCACGAGGCCGGCAACGCGGCTCGCGTAATCGAGCGCGAGGCGTGCGCCGAGCGCGCCGCTCCAGGAATGCACCACGAAGATCGCGCGATCGACCTCGAGCTTGCCGAGCGCCTCGTCGATCATCCGCGCCTGGATCTCCGGCGTCGAATCCTGCCGCCGCGCGCGGGTGCTCCAGCCATGGCCGGGGCGGTCGATCAGGATGACGCGATGCTGCTTGGCCAGGAGATCGCCGAGCGGATGCCGCATCACTTCCAGGTTCGAACTCGCGCCATGCAGCATCACGATCGGCACGCCCGCGTCGCGCGGGCCGATGTCGACGACATGGAGTGTCGCGCCATCGACCTCGATCATCCGGCCCTGCGGCGGAAAGGTCCGTTGCACGGCAAGAATGCCGGCCTGCGTGACCAGCGCCAGGAGCACCAGCGCTGTCACGACTGACATCACAATCATCAGGAAGGTCCGGGCAATCCAGGGCACATCGCAGTTACGGGTGACGCAGCCGGCAGTTTCGCGCAAGCGCTTCCACCGAAAATGCCGCCCTGTGGATATGTGCACAATTCCCCGCGAAAAAGCTCAATGAAATCAATGGTCACGTCGGCCGTTCGCAAGTCCCTGACGGCTTCATGCAGTCGTCATCGCAGCTTCCTTATAATCGCCATGGTCGGTTCCGCCATTGAGACGCGGATGGGCGCCGATCCCTCCTCGCAACCTCAGGGGATTGCGGGAAAGACCGGCAGGATTGTCCTGGTTTGAACCGGAGGATTTTCGATGAGCATCAGGTCGAAAGACACCGCGATCGACGAGATCGTCGCAAGCTGCAACGGCGATCTGCGCGGTGCCGTGCGGGCGCTGCTTCTGATTAACGAGCACCTCGAGACGGAACTGGCAAAGGCCTATGCCGCAGCCATCGATCGCGGTCTGGTCGAGCGCGGCACCAGCGTTCTGCACTAGGTCGCAAGACTAGCCCGCGCCGTCCTCGGCCTTTTCCTCGTCCGGCGTGAGCACGGGACAGGCGCGGATGGTCGAGCGCGCAAGCTTGGCATCGGCCTTGGATGTGTAGGGGCCGTCGCCGAACCAGACATCGCCGATGATGACCGGATTGCTGGTCACGATGTTGCATTTGCCGGTGGCGCGATTGCCGACCACCCAGAACATCCCGTCGGCCAGGCTCATCGTTCCCGACGCCAACAGCAAGCTGCAAGCACAGATCAAACGCTTCATGGCTTTTGCTCCTGCCATGCAGGTAGACCTGCAGCGGCGCCGACAATAGTCCTTGCGACATTGCGCCTCCGATCGTGGTTAACCGGCGGGCGCCGCAATCGCTCGGGAAATGATCAACTTGTCGGCTAGATGTCGCGACCTTCGACCTTCTCGGTCAAGGCCTTCACCTGCTCGGGGATCTTCTCGAGGTGAGGATTGACGGCCAGCGCCTTGCGGTAGGCCTCGAGCGCGCGCTTCTCGTCGCCGACGTCCTGCATGATCATGCCGAGCCCCGCCAGCGCGCCGAAATGACGGGGTTCGCGGACCAGCACCTCGCGGATGTCGGCAAGCGAACGGGCATAGTCGTTCTGCATGTAATAAAGCGTGGCGCGCCGGTTCCAGGCTTCGATGTAGTCGGGCCGGAGCTTGATGACGGAATCGAGCAGCTTGATCGCGACATCGATCTTGTGCGCATCGACGGCCGCCTTGGCTCGCGCCATCAACAGCGCGGCGGTGTCGCTCGGGGTCTGGAGCCAGATCGCCCAGATCCGCGCCTCGACATGCTTGGCGCTGACATCGTCGGGGGCAGCCTTCAGCGCGCCGAACAGGAAATCGAGATTCTTGGTGCGGTCGACCTTGGGCAGCTTGGCGGGCGCCTCCGGCAGCTTCTTCTGCTGCTTCGCTGGCGGGGCCGGACTATCCTGCGCCAGCGCCGGCGCGAGACCGGCGAGGCCGAGAACCAGGGCCAGGCACACCGTGCGCGGATGAGGGAATCTCACGATCATGGTGAAAGTCTAAACGCGCAAAGCCGCCCTTGCAAAGCAAAGGCGGCGTCAAACTCGCGTGAGACCGTGGTCTTGGGGAGCGTGCGCGCGAAGCGACCGCGAGGGCGATATCAGCCTTGCTGATATCAGCCTTGGCGAGCCTTGAAGCGGCGCTGCACCTTGTTGATCACATAGACCCGGCCCTTGCGGCGGACCAAGCGGTTGGCGCGATGGCGACCGCGCAGCGACTTCAAGGAGTTACGGACCTTCATGGCAGAATCCTGAACGTTCGAAAGGCCGTGTTCGGCACTACCGTTTCGGCACGCGCGAATGTGGCAAAATGAGATCTTTCCCGCTGGCGGACCGACCGCCCGGGATGGGGCGGTTCTTAAGGCATGGAGGGCGCGCGTGTCAATGCAAACGGCCCTTGCCGAACCGATTAACCCACGGATTGAGCGGAGAAAGGGCTGAAACGGTCCCTTTTAAGCCGGGAATTCGACCATGGCCTCGCCGGTTGCGACCCGCTCCTGGTCCTGGTTCCTCACCACGACATCAATGAGGACCCAACGCGCTTTCGCCGTGACCCGCTTTGCCTTGATGATTCCCGACGGATGGATGGTGTCGCCGGGGCGCACAGGCTTCACCCAGCGGGTCTCCAGCCGCCGGTGGATCGCGCCAGCCGGATAGGCCCAGTCGGTCAGCATGCGCGAGATCAGACCGAAATTGTTCATGCCATGCATGATGACGCCGCCAAACTGCGTCTTGCCGAATTGGCCCTTCATGTAGTCGTCGTCGAGATGAAGCGGATTGTAGTCGAGCGAGGCATCGCAGAACTGACGAATGGACTCGCGCGAAACCGCGAAGCTCGGGCCTTCGATCGTGTCGCCCGCATTGATGCCTTCAAATGTAACGGTCATGGCGCCCTCCCTCAAACCGGCCGGATAGTCCAGCCGCGGCCGGAACAGATGACGTCGCCATTCTGGTTGAGGAAGACGTTGTCGTGCACCACGAACAGCCGCTCGCGCTTGATGAACTTGTCGAGGGCACGCGCCTGCAAGGTGATGACGTCACCTGGGCGGGCCGGAATGTTGTAGCTCCAGGACTGCCCCGCATTGACCGTGCCGGGCGAGCGCATCCAGTCGTCCGCCGGCGTGCATGCGAACATCAGCATGATGTGGATCGAAGGCGGTGCGATCAGGCCACCGTAGCGGGTCGTTTTGGCGTAGGCCTCGTCGAAATAGAGTGGATGGGTCTCGCCGACCGATTTGCAGTAAAGCTCGATCGCCTCGCGCATCAGGCGGTAAGGAAGCGTTTTGCGCGGCTCGCCGGGAACGATCTCGTCCCACACCTTGCGCGATTGGGCGTCCTTCCAGAAATCGGTCTCAAAGGCCTGCGCCTCCGCCATTCTCCACCTCCCGCTTCCTTTTTGTTGCCGGGACACTAGCGCAACGATGCCGATCGGCAAAAGCTGTCGCGGGGAGCTTGCCAAATTCGTTATATCATATAATCAATTCGGCAACCCGTCGGGAGGAAACCATGCCGAAGCTGAAGCTGCCTGATATCGAAAATGTCGTCGCCATCGACATCCACACTCATGCCGAGGAACCCTGCGGCACCCATGCCGACGACGGCTACGACGATTTCCAGGCGCAGATGGCCGACTATTTCAAGTCGCCGCACAAGCATCCGCCGACGGTACCGGAGACAGCGGCCTACTACCGCTCCAAGAACATCGCCGCGGTGATCTTCCCGGTTGATGCCGAGCGCGAGACCGGTTTCCGCCGTTACAAGAATGAAGAGATGCTGGAGATCGCATCCGATCATCTTGACGTCCTGATCCCGTTCGTCTCGATCGACCCGCACAAGGGCAAGCTCGGCGTGCGCGAGGCGCGCAAGCTGATCGAGGAATACGGCGTGCGCGGCTTCAAATTCCATCCGACGATGCAGGGCTTCTACGCCAACGACCGCATGGCCTATCCGCTCTACGAAGAAATCAACAATGGCGGCGCGATCGCGCTGTTCCACACCGGCCAGACCGGCGTCGGCTCGGGCATGCCCGGCGGCATGGGCATGCGGCTGAAATATTCCAACCCGATGTACATGGACGACGTCGCGGCCGACTTCCCCGACCTCAAGATCATCCTCGCCCATCCCTCCTTCCCCTGGCAGGAAGAGGCGCTGTCGGTCGCGACCCACAAGCCGAACGTCTATATCGACCTCTCGGGCTGGTCGCCGAAATATTTCCCACCGATCCTGGTGCGCTATATCAACTCGATCCTGCAGGATAAGATGCTGTTTGGCTCGGACTGGCCTGTCATCACACCGGACCGCTGGCTGTCGGACTTCGCCAAGATCGACATCCGCGACGAGATCCGGCCGAAAGTGTTGAAGGCCAACGCGCGCAAGATTTTGGGGATCTGAAGCGCGGACTCATGAATTGGCGGAGGCCGCTTGCCCTTCGAGGCGGCCCCGCACCCGAGGCTTCTATCGTCCGCTCGTGAGCCAAGCGCGAACGTCATCGCGATGCCCGATCGCATCGGCCAGAGGCGCTGTCGGTCCCCGCCCCGAACGTCAATATCGACCTGCCCGGCCGGTCGCAAAAGTATTTCCCGCCGATCCTGGTGCGCCACATCAACTCGATCCTGCAGAATTAAGAGGCTGTTCGGCTGGGACCGCCCCGTGACCAGGCTGCTCTCCTCTCGATAACCGTCGCGCGCCTTTAGAGCAAAGCCGCTTTCGCGAAACGACATGCGTGACCCAACGCACGTTCCGCGCCGAAGCGGCGTGCCAAAGATATCCGTCAGCCCCCTGTCAGGAACGAAAGCTTCCATGAACCAGGATGGGGGAAGCGCACTCGACCTCGTTCAGTGGGCGTTTTGATGCTGACTTCGTGAATCAGGGTTGTCGCCACATCGGCCGTCGACCATAATCTCTTGGTCCCGACAATGAACAATGCCCGATCCATGAGTGAGCCAGAAGCACAAGCTGAGGTTTCCGGGGGCGCGCTCGGCGGGCAAGACCAGCCTCCACGCCAGGAGCCGCCTCGCGGCAGGAAGCCTGGCTTGTCTCGGAGCATCCTGATCGGAATTGCTGGCGGGCTTGTGATCGCTGGAATAGCAGCAATCGTCGTATTGCCCGGCGTCGTCCGCGACAAGCCAGTTGCTGTTGGTCAGGAATCGACTCTGGAAGTGCTTGTTCCAGGCGACATCAGCGCAGCTCTTCCGACCCTCGATCCTGGGACTTCGAAGGCAGCGGTGGATGACGCGAAGAACTGCAAGGTGCCGCTGGCATGGGTGACGTTGACGCAACGAAACGGGCATGGCGGCATGGTGCGTGTCCGCTCGGGACAATATCTGTCGCCGCCGATCAAGCTCACCGTCGCTCCCCAGCGCGTCGCCATTCCCTATCCGGCGCCATATCCCACCGGCCGCGGGGTTCTGACACTGGTCGGCGAAGCAGACCAGGTGGGATTCTACCTGACGCCCGGGGGCATCCACGACGTAAACGGCACCTACCCCGTCAACGTGCATTGGCAGGTCCGCAACCCCTGCCCATGAACTCCTGCCCATGAATGCTCGAACGGGTATTGTGCAAATAGGCGAACGCGACGCCGCGATCAGGAATTGCCGGCAATGAAAAACTTCTTCCGCAACCATCCGATGGTCGGCATATGCATCGCGATGATTGTGGCCGCGATCGCCACTCAATGGATCCTTAATCCAAGATCCGGTCCGCTCAGTGCATTGACGTGGGCCAACTCGCTCACGATCGGCGCCGTGCTTCTGATCATGTTGGCCGGGATCGCGTTGACCTATGTGGCGATGCGGCTCGGCAGCGATCCCAGCGGATTCGGATTGGTCCCTGTCGGGGAGGGCTATACGGTCGGCCGCCGGCTGAACGTGGACTCTCCGGCCGTGTCTGTCCGCAGCGCCGACGAAGTGCTCGACGAGATCGACCAGATGATCGGCCTCAGCTCCGTCAAGGAAGAGGTCAACAAGCTGCTGGCCGGCATCGAAGTCGAGCGCAAGCGCCGCGAACAGGGCTTGCCCGTGGCGAGGGTGAGCCGGCACATGGTGTTCACCGGGCCGCCCGGCGTCGGCAAGACCGAGATCGCGCGCGCCCTGGGGGAGATCTACCGCTCGCTCAAAGTGCTGCGCAAGGGACATGTGGTAGAGGTGCAGCGCGCCGACCTGGTCGCAGGCTATATCGGGCAGACGGCGATGAAGACGCTCGACAAGTGCAAGGAGGCGCTCGACGGCATTCTCTTCGTCGACGAAGCTTACGCGCTCGCAGGCGAAGGGAAGGATTTCGGCCAGGAGGCCATCGCGACGCTGCTCAAGTTCATGGAAGACAACCGCGACCGCATCATGGTGATCGCCGCCGGATACCCCAATGAAATGCGGCGCTTCATCGCTACCAATCCGGGTCTGGCGAGCCGCTTCAACAGAACCATCGAATTCCCGGCCTATGAGCCGAAAGAGCTGGCTGCGATCTTGCGATTGATGGCCACGCGGCAGCGCGCAGAGTTGCCGAACGAACTCGAGCAAAGCCTGGTCCCCTGGATCGAATCCCAATGGAGGAGCGAGGGCTGGGGCAATGCTCGCGAGATGCGCAACCTTCTCGATAAGGCGTCCGAAGCCCAGTCCCTGCGCGTGGCCGCCGACCCGACGGCCGACATCAGCAGGATCGAGATGGTCGATTTCGAAAGCGTCGGCGTGAATCTGGTGCGAACGCGCGCGCCGCCGCCGCCGGCGCTTCCGCCCGTGCCGGCCATACCAACTTCGCCTCCGCTCCTCGTTCAACAATCGACGATGCCTGCTTCGCCGGACCATCTGGCGCCACGCCCTATGCGCAGGCTGAAGGTGGAGGCCAGCATCCCCCTTGAACGCACGCTCGATCAGGCGCTCGACCACCTCGAAGAGATGGTCGGGCTGGAGCCGGTCAAGGAGGAGGTGAACAAGCTCATGTCGGGGCTCGAAGTAGAGCGCATACGGCGCGAGCAAGGGCTCGTCATCGCGCCCATCAGCCGGCACATGGTCTTTACCGGTCCGCCCGGCGTGGGAAAGACCGAGGTCGCGCGCGCACTCGGCGAGATCTATCGTTCACTCAACGTGCTGCGAAAAGGTCATCTGGTCGAGACTGACCGCTCGGGTTTGGTGGCAGGTTATATCGGCCAAACCGCTGCCAAGACGCTCGACAAGTGCAAGGAAGCGCTGGACGGCATCCTGTTCATCGATGAAGCGTATTCGCTCGCCCGACCGGGTAACGATTTCGGCCAGGAGGCGGTCGATACGTTGCTCAAATTCATGGAGGACAACCGAGACCGCATCGTCGTCATTGTCGCGGGTTACCCGAACGAGATGCAGCGCTTCATCAACAGCAATCCGGGGCTCTCCAGCCGCTTTACCAAGACGATCGAGTTTCCGCCCTATGCCGCAAACGAGCTCGCCGCCATCCTGCGGGTGATGGCAAAGCGACAGAACTTCGTCTTGCCGGATGATCTCGAATCCAGCCTCGATCCCTGGATCAGGGTCGGCATGCGCAACAAATCCTGGGGGCAGGCGCGCGAGATGCGAACGCTGCTCGAGCGCGCGCGCGAGGCCCAGGCAATACGCGTTGCGCACGATCCCTCGGGGGATGTGCGCCAGCTCGCCATGGCAGATATCGACGCGGCGATCCGGATTTCCGGATATCGCGAGACCGCGCCGGAGACGATCAGCGATATCCTCGTCAGGATTCCCTCGCTGCCTCGTTCGGTCACCCCACTGTCGGACGGGACCTCCGCCCTGCAGGCCGCCGTCGTCACGGTCAAGATTGAAGGTGCTCACGGTAGCGGCTTTTTCATCTCCCGGGATGGTTATCTCCTGACCAACCACCATGTGGTCACGGAGAACAAGTTCGTGACGATCAAGCTGACGACGGGCCGTCAGTTGCCCGGCGAAGTGGTGCGAACCAACAAGACACGGGACATCGCCCTGATCAAAGTGAATGAATCGGGAATGCCGCCGCTCCCGCTGCGGCTTGACCCTCCCGAGGTAGCCTCCGAGGTCTATGCGGTAGGAACGCCGCGCGATGAGAAATATTCGACGACCATCACCAAAGGCATCGTCAGCGCCTATCGCACGGAAAAGGATCTTACGCTCCTGCAAAGCGACGCTGCCATTCATCCCGGCAACAGTGGAGGGCCGATGGTGGACCAGTTCGGCAATGTCGTCGCTGTCAGCGTTTCCGGATTCGCCATCTCCGGGGTGAGCACGAGCATCAATTTCTTCATTCCCATCGCCGATGCGCTCAAGTACCTCGCCGTCGAACTGATCAGCCAGGACGTGGCATAGCTGCAAACGAAGCAATCGGCCAAGATGGAATCAGAGCGGACAAACCAGATGACAGCGATCGGCCGAATGGCGGCCCTGCATGTCGCCTTCTGGCAATACGATCCCCTGTATCGTCGCGCGTGGTTTGTCTGGCCACAGGTGACGGCAATCCTTCTCGCGAGCTGGCTCCTTGTGGGTCTCCCTCGGGCCGCTGTCCCGGCAGGCAATTGGGCAAGGCCTGCCGATTGCACCAACGCCTCGACTCCGGGCTGCGCGGCAACCCGACGCGCTGTCTTTATCTGGGACGATGAGGTCGCAAGACCCATTGTCGCCAATCAGGTCACGGTCATCGTCGACAGATCGACCTTTCGAAATTCCGCTCCGGGGGACCAACCGAAACTATCGGCAGCGCTCGGCTCCTACTATCGTTTCGAATGGGCGAAGGCGATCGACATCCTGAAAACGGCAACCGCAAGCGATCCGAACGTTCAATTTGTCACCGCGCTCGCCCTGCTGATACCAAATTCGACCGACCAGACGCGCAACGCCGAAGCATTGTTGCGCGAGGCGGCAGCCGGGGGACATCGTCAGGCTGGTAGCGTACTTGGCCGGATCCTCTTCACGGGCGCGAGCGGCGTGCCGAAGGATGAAACGGCGGGGCGGAAGTTGATCGATGACGCGGTCGCCGCGGGCGAGCCGTACGCGATGCGGCTGGCTGCCGCCGGATATGTCAGCGGCGAATTTGGCGGCACCTATGACACCGGCAAGGCGGTCGATCTCCTGCGCAAGGCGGCGGATAGCGGCGAGCTCATTGCCATGGCGCAACTTGCATACTGCATCGATACTGGGCGAGGCGGGCTTACCCGCGATTCCGCAAAGACGGTCGACTATTTGCGACGCGCGGCGGATGCGGGATTTGACGGCGCACAGCTCACGCTCGCGCGGTGGCTCAGAGACCGCTACGGCTATCGAGAAAGCGAGGATTTGTCAGAAGCGATCAAATGGTTCGAGCGGTCCTATCGCCAGGGACACTCGGTCTATGCTCTCGCTGAGCTCGGCTTTGTCTATCGATTCGCGCGGGAAGCGCCGTGGTTCGACACCAAGCGCTCGTTTGAATTGCTCCAGCTTTGCGCACCTTACCGAAATGCCTATTGCCAGTACTGGCTTGCTCGTGCCTACCACGAGGGTGCCGGAACGGCGCGGGACTACACCCAGGCCTACGCTCACTACACGATCGCCAAGGAGCTCGGGCGGCAAGATGCAGCCCCCAGCCTTCAGAAGCTTGATGAATTCCTTCAACCTGCCGTCAAGACCAGCGCGGCGGAGCTGGCAAAGAGCATTTCAGCGGGCCTCAAACCGGTACCACGCCCGATCAGGCTGGAAACGGCGGAGACTGAGACCGCCGGCCCCTCTCCGTGGCCGGACGCACCTCCGCGACCGGCATCGCCTTGATCCGATAACGAATAGTTTTTCGGCTCGATGATTCATGCGCGTGCGAAGCATGTATAGTCCGTGAGCCTGTAACGATCCCCGGAGGACCGGTCCATTGAGCCTGAAAGCCGTCGTCTTCGATGCCTACGGGACGCTCTACGACACCCAGTCGGTCGCTGACATCACCGAGGATGCGTTTCCCGGCTATGGCGAGATCATCACGCAGGTCTGGCGGATCAAGCAGCTCGAATACAGCTGGTTGCGCTCGCTGATGCGGCGCTACCAGGATTTTGCCGCCGTGACCCGCGACTCCCTGGCCTATACGCTGCGCATCCTTGGGCTTGAGTACGAGAACGATGCGTTCGAACGCGTCATCGCAAAGTATCTCCATCTCGATCTCTATCCCGACGCGACCGCCGCACTCACAGCGCTGAAGCCGCGAAAGCTTGCCATCCTCTCCAATGGCAGCCCGGACATGCTGAATGCGCTGGTGCGCAATTCCGGGCTCGATCGCCTGCTCGATGCCACCATCAGCGTCGACGCCAGGAAGGTCTTCAAGCCGAGCCCGGAGGCCTATGAGCTGATCGGCGAGGTGCTCGGTACCACGCCTGAAGAGGTGCTGTTCATCTCCTCCAATCCCTGGGACGTCACCGGCGCGAAAGCGTTCGGATTGAATGTCGCCTGGATCGAGCGGGTGACGCCCGAGGCCATGGCGCTGGCTTGCGTCGAGAACGAACTCGTGGCACCGCTAACGATGTTCAAGGCGATCCGCACCCAGATGGACGAGCTCGGCTTTGCGCCTGATCATCGCGTTCGTTCCCTCTCGGAGCTGGTCGGGATCATCGGGGAATGATCCCGGGATGACCGAACATTGCCGCCTACCCGTAAGCCTGGAATGAGCTGACTGAATGAGCCTGGAATCCGTTCGCGCGTTCTTCGCCGAGAAAGCCCCCGACATCTCCGTCATCGAATCCCCGATCAGCTCGGCGACTGTGACGCTGGCTGCCGAAGCCTATGGTGTCGAGCCCGGAATGATCGCCAAGACGCTGTCCTTGCGCATCGGCGAGCGTGTCATCCTGATCGTCGCGGCCGGCACCTCGCGCATGGACAACAAGAAGGTGAAGGCGCAGTTTGGCGGCAAGCCGAAGATGCTGGGGCTGGAAGAGGTCGCCGACATCACTGGCCACGAGGTCGGCGGCGTTTGCCCGTTCGGGCTGAAATCGCCGCTGCCGATTTATTGCGACGTGTCGCTGAAGGCATTCGACGTCGTGGTACCGGCCGCAGGCTCGACCCACAGTGCCGTGCGCATCCCCCCCGATCGCCTGGCTGAGCTGACCGCGGCCGAGTGGGTCGATGTCTGCGAGGTCCGGCCATAAGGCTGATACGGCGTAGCTGGCGGCACTTCTTTGCACCTCCATGAGAGCCCGGCGCCACGGCCGGTCGTTGGCTGCGACGGCACAGCGCACGATGCCTGATGCATTTGCCGGCAAGGGCGGCTAGCATAGCGACCATGACCGATGACAAAGTAAAGCGCCGACTGACCACCGTGCTGTGTGCCGACGTGCACAGCTATTCTCGTCTCATGGAAGCCGACGAGACGGGAACGCTGGAGACGCTCCGACGCTACTTCGCCACCATGTCGCGATTGGTCGAGCGGCATGATGGCCGCATCGTCAATACCTGGGGCGATGCCGTGATCGCCGAGTTCGCCAGTGTCGTCGAGGCCGTGCAATGCGCGATCGAAATCCAGCAGGAAGTTTCCAATCTGGAGTCGGACCCACCCCAAGTGAACCCGATGCAATTCCGTATCGGCATCAATCTCGGCGATGTCATGGTGGACGGCACCAATATCTATGGTGACGGCGTCAATATCGCGTCACGCCTGCAAGAGCTCGCTGAACCCGGCGGCGTCGTGATCTCGAGTTCGGTCTACGATCAGGTGCACAACAAGATGTCGGTTGGCTTCGACTGTCTTGGCCAACGACCCATGAAGAACATTGCGCCATTGACCAGCTATCGGTTGACCCTGGGCGGCCAAGCCGCCGGGCAAGGGAGCTTCGCGATCAATGAAGGCCGAACTCCCCGCGAGGATGCGCGCGCTCCGCGAATGGAAGACAGGCGCGAGCCATCTTCGTCGACGAATGTCGTCTCGGATTGGCTAGGAAGGCTGCCCCGCCCGGTTGCCGCGGCCCTCACGGTGTCGGCCTTTTTGATCTTCATCAATCTGGCCACTGGCGCGCATAAGATCTGGTTCCATTGGCCAGTCGCAGCCATTCTCTTCGGTGTCGTCCTGCGAACGGTGCTTGGACATCGAGCAGAGTCGGACAGCAAGGGCGAGCGCTGAACGCGACGGCATGACCGCATGTTCCCGCCAACCCGAGCACGCCTTTGCTGATCACACTCCAGTCAACGCGCCTATTCGTCGTCATCGTCGTAAGGACGCGGCGGCATCTGCTGGGAGGGTGACGGCGCATTGTTGTACCGCGGCGTCGGTACGGCACGGTTGCGCGGAACCTGCTGTTGCGGCGGCATCTGGTTGTTGGACTCGAATACGGCGCGGCAACCGCTCGAGAGCTGCGGCGTATTCTGCCGCAGGCATGCGGTGATGCGGTTCACATCCGGAATCTGATCGCTGCACAGGCGCCAGACGTCCGGCGTGCAGGCCATCTGCTGTTCCATGGTTCCGCGGTACTCTTCGGCGAATGCTGCACTCTGCGCAACGATGCCGCCGATCGCAAGCGCCACACCCAGCGCAATCCGCTCTGTTCGCATGGTCCTGATCCTTCCTGATTGCCTCGGATTCTCGTCAATCAATGAGGCGGCAGGCGGTTCTGGACCAACAACTAAATGTGAAAGCGTAGCTGGAACCTACTCCACCTTGCCGATCTTCTTCACCGCCGCTATCAGCCGCTCGCTGTCGGTCGCCACGAAGTCGGAGAAAGCGGGCGCGTCCTGATAGGCGACGAGACTGCCCGAGGCATCGAATGTCCTGAGCACATCAGGGTTCGCCATCACCTGCGCCATCGCCTCGCGCAGGCGGCTTGCGATCGGCGCTGGAAGCGAGCTCTGCGCAAACAGCCCGGCCCAGATGTACATCTCGACATCCTTGTAGCCGAGCTCCTGGAAGGTCGGCACATCAGGGAAGCTCGCGACGCGTTGCGCGCCGCAATTGCCGAGCACGCGCAGCTTGCCGTCGTCGACCTGCGGTTTCACCGTGCCTGGTGCGGCGGCGATCGCCTGCACGGTGCCGCTGAGCAGCGCGGTCAGCGCCGGCCCTGCGCCGCGGAACGGCACATGCAGCAGTTTGATGCTGGCGCTGTTTGCGAACATCTCCATCGCCACATGCAGCGTGCCGTAGGGCCCGGACGAGCCGTAGGTGATCTGGCCGGGGCGCGTCTTCGCGTCCTCGACGAACTCCTGCGCCGTCTTCCATGGCGCGGAGGCCGGCACGGCGAGCAGCGTGGGATCGGCAAGCACGCGCGCGATGGGCATGAACTGCGACACTTCGTAGGCGACGGGACGGTCGAACAACCTGTCGGCCTCGGGCAACACTGCGAGCGAGGATAGCGTCATCAACAGCGTGTAACCGTCGGGCTCGGCGCGTGCCGCTGCGGCGTTGCCGACCGATCCGCCGCCGCCGCCGGCGCGGTTGTCGACGATGACCGCCTTGCCGAGAATCCGCTCCAGCGCCTGCGCGACGGGACGCGCGGCAAGATCGGCCTGACCGCCGGCGGGGAATGGCACGATCATCGTGATGTTGCGCACGGGATAGGTTTGCGCGAAGGCCGTTTCCGGTATTGCAGCACGCAACAGCGGCAATGCCGCAACGGCGCGCAAGACGTCACGTCGATCCATGGCAGCCCCTCCCCTTATTTTCTTGCTTCAGCCCCAGCCTAGCGTGGCGATCGGCAAGAACAAGCCGTTTACGAAGCGTTAGCCATGTTCGTCCCGCTCCGGAACGCATCCCTCGACCCTCCGTTGCCCTGACGGGGAGTGTGAGGAGGGAATGTGCCATGGGAAAATTTGCGACCATCGACGTGGCCCTAGACGAGATGCTGGTCAACCTCGCAGCGATCGTCCTGCGGCTGTCAAAACCCGAAATGACGCGAACGCCGGAGGCGCGGCGCGCCCTGACCCAGTCCGTGCATCAATACGCGGTGTGCGCGGCACGCTCGACCGATCCGCGCGTGCATGAACTGAAGTCGCGGTTGGAGCAGACGGTGAAGCCAGGCTTACGCATTGTGGCGATCGACGGCGTCAAGGTGTCGTAGAGAGACCTCGTAGGGTGGGCAAAGGCGCAACGCGCCGTGCCCACGGTCACTTGCCGAAATGCCCCGCAATGTCCCGCATATTCCCTCCCCAATCTGCGGGAAGAATGCCTTGCTCGACATTGCGATGGAAACTGCTGAGAGACCAATCGCGCACACGCGCGACGAGACCGTGCTTCACAGGATTGAAGTGTATGTAGTCAACGTGCCGTTCCAAATCCGCGTCATCGCGAATTGCGTGCTCCCAATAGCGGCGCTGCCAAATGCCTTTCTCGCGCTTGAGCAGCTTGCTTGCCGAACGCTCTTGCGCTTCCAAGCCGCGAGAAAAGCCGCCTTTGATCAGATTCCACCGCGATGCAAAGTCGACATCGATATCCGGAAGCGACCAAATTGCATGGAGATGGTCCGGCAGGATACAAATAGCGACCGTGGCGAACGGGCGGCGTTGCTGGACAGTCTGGTAAACTCGCCTCAGGCGATCAACATGATCCACGAGCAGAGTGCTTGAACGGTCAGCGAGTGCGACCGTGAAGAAGAACGTGCTCCCCTGTGCTCGCCGATATCGAGACAACTGCGATCCCCCAGGCAAAGACGTGGGCACGCTTCGCTTTGCCCACCCTACGGCGGCTTGCGTATCAATGGCTACCCCGCTTTCCCAATCTTCTTCGGCCGTCGCTTGCACGTCCCTGGCAGCTTCGCCGCAAGGAAATCGCCGAGCGCTTCGACGCGGGCGGGACGCGGGCCGCCGGGTGGCGTGACGAGGTGTACGGCGCCTTCGGCTTGCTTCCAGTCTTTCAGGATCACCTCGACGGCGCCGGACGAAATCGCATCGCCGACGATGAACTCCGGCAGCTCGGCGATGCCGAGGCCTGATATCAGCGACGGCATGACGGCTTCACCGTTGTTGACGCGAAGCTGGCCGCCGGGGCGGACGCTCGCCTGCTCGCCGGCCGAGTTGGTGTAGTGCCAGACGTTCGGCGTCGACAGATAGGCGTAGCTGAAGCATTTGTGCTCGGCGAGATGCATCGGATGCGTCGGCCGGCCGTGCTTCTTCAGATAGGACGGCGCGGCTACCGTGAAGCGCGGCATGGTGAAGAGCCGGCGCGCAATCAGTGAGGAGTCCGGCAGCCGTGCGATCCGCACCGCCATGTCAAAACCTTCGCCGATGAGATCGACGGTCGCATCGCTCAAGTGAAGATCGACCGAAACCTCCGGATAGCTCTCGAAAAACTCCGGCAGCAGCGGCGCCACCGCCTTGATGCCGAACGTCATGGGCACCGCGAGCCGCACCAGGCCGCGCGGCGCCACCGATTGCGCCAGCGCCTCGTTCTCGGCCGCCTCGCCGTCGGCGAGCAAGCGTGTGGCGCGGTCGGCGAGCTTGTGGCCGGCATCGGTCAGCGCCAGCCGGCGCGAGGTGCGGTTGAACAGCCGCGCACCGAGCCGCTCCTCCAGCCGCGTTACCGCCTTGGACACCGTGGCCTTGGACATTGCCAGTTCGCTCGCAGCCCCCGCAAACGACCGTAACTCCACGACTTTTGCGAAAATCGCGAGTGCCTCGAAGTCGGGGAGCTTTGCCATTGGATCAATCCAATCAGGATATTTAGGGAAACAATGTGTTTCGACAGTTTCTATTTCTATACCACAAGCGGCGACATATCCAAGGGTCATCAGACATTCAGGAATGGAGAAATCCAATGACCAAGAAGCTCTCAGGCAAGGTTGCCCTCGTCACTGGCGGCTCGCGCGGCATCGGCGCGGCCTCTGCCCGCGCACTCGCCGATCAAGGCGCTGACGTCGCCATCAGCTACGTCGCTTCACCCGAAAAGGCCGAAGCCGTCGTCACCGAACTGAAGGCTCGCGGCGTCAAGGCCCGCGCCTTCAAGGCCGACCAGGCTTCGGCCAAGGACGTGACCAAGCTGGTCAACGACGTCGCCAAGGAATTCGGCCATCTCGACATCCTCGTGAACAATGCCGGTGTCGCCAATGGCGGCGCGATCGACGACGCCAACGCCGACACGGCAGCGCTTGAGCGGCAGGACCAGGTCAATGTGCATGGCGTGATCGCGGCGATCCGCGCCGCCTCGCAGTTGATGGGTGAAGGTGGCCGCATCGTCACCGTCGGCTCGATGCTCGCCGACCGCGCTTCGTTCCCGGGCCTCGCCGACTACGTCGCCACCAAGGCGGCCGTGGTTGGTTACACCAAGGGCGCGGCACGCGACCTCGGCCCGCGCGGCATCACCGTGAACGTGGTGCAGCCCGGCTCGATCGACACCGACATGAACCCGAAGGACGGCGGCGAGTTCGCCGAGACCCAGCGCAAGCAGCACGCACTGCAGCGCTTCGGCCGTCCCGAGGAAGTCGCAGCCGGCGTCGTCTTCCTCGCTAGCCCCGAAGCCTCCTTCGTCACCGGCACCGTACTCAACGTCGACGGCGGGTTTGGCGCCTAGCGCCAAACTCCCTCCCCTCAAGGAAACACTCCCATGATCGAACTCAGACCCTTCAGCAAGCTTGGCGGCGCCGATCACGGCTGGCTCAAGGCCAAGCATCACTTCTCCTTCGCGAGCCACTACGATCCCAACAATATGGGCCATGGTGCCTTGCGAGTGTGGAACGATGACGAGATCGCGCCGAACACGGGCTTTCCCGCTCATCCCCACGCCAACATGGAAATCATCACCTATGTCCGTGAGGGCGCGATCACCCATCAGGATAGCCTCGGTAACGAGGGCCGCACTGAAGCGGGCGACGTGCAGGTGATGAGCGCCGGCAGCGGCGTCCGCCACTCCGAGTACAATCTCGAATCGACGCAGACGCGGATCTTCCAGATCTGGATCGAGCCGACAGCGCGCGGTGGACAGCCGACATGGGGATCGAAGCCGTTCCCGAAGGCTGATCGCTCCGGCAAGCTCGTCACCATCGCGAGCGGCATCGAAGGCGACACCGATGCGCTGCCGATCCGCGCCGATGCACGCGTGCTCGCCACCACGCTGAAGGCCGGAGAGAGTGCCGAATACGAGCCGCAGAGGTCTCGGCATCTTTATCTGGTACCCGCGGCAGGCGCGGTCGAGATCAACGGCGTGCGCGTCAATGCCCGCGACGGCGCCGCGATTCGCGACGAGAGCAAGCTGACAATCACGGCGCTGGAAGATTCCGAGTTCGTGCTCGTCGACGCCGCGTAACACCCAACAACCGGCAATCACATCCAATCAACGGAGACCAACATGACCAAAGTTCTCGTCCTGTATTATTCCGCCTATGGCCACATCGAGGCGATGGCCAATGCCGTCGCTGAAGGTGCGCGCGAAGCCGGCGCCACCGTCGACATCAAGCGCGTGCCAGAGCTGGTACCGGCCGAGGTCGCCAAGGCTTCTTATTACAAGGTCGATCAGGTAGCGCCGATCGCCAAGATCGAGGACCTCGCGAACTACGACGCGATCATCGTCGGCACCGGCACCCGCTTCGGCCGCATGGCCTCGCAGATGGCGAACTTCCTCGATCAGGCCGGCGGGCTCTGGGCCAAGGGCGCGCTGCACGGCAAGGTCGGCGGCGCCTTCACGGCAACCGCGACCCAGCATGGCGGCCAGGAGACGACGCTGTTCTCGATCATTACCAACCTCCTGCATTTCGGCATGGTGATCGTCGGCATGAACTACGGCTTTGCCGGCCAGATGAAGCTCGACGAGGTCACCGGCGGTGCACCCTACGGCGCCACCACGATCACCGGAGGCGACGGCAGCCGCCAGCCCAGCGCCAATGAGCTCGCCGGCGCACGCTATCAGGGGCGCCAGATCGCCGAGACCGCCAAGAAGCTGCACGGTTAAGCTTAAGCTGCAACCAGCTGCATGGCAGATGCGACGCGGGCGGCATTCTCCGACGGGAATGCCGCCCCATCTATGTTTCTGCAAATGACAAATTGACGATGCGCAGGGTTTACGACGCGAATGGCTTTCGAGCTTCTCTTGATCGCACAAATGATCCGCAGGCCGGCCCAGGCGCTTGCCCGACGCTGGTATTGCCGCAGCCTGTTCCGCGCTTCGCGCGGCCGGTTTCACTGCGTGGAGTGCGGGGGATCGTGAGTGTCAGGCCTGCGTGATGTCGGCGTGTGGGGGAATGCTGACCGCCGGCGCAGAAGCGGGCGCTGTTGAAAGCCACCAGCCGTCGCCGGCGAACCAGCAGGTATCGTCAGGCGGGCTCCCTCGCCGCATCGACTGCACGCTGTCCCATCCCTTCGCGAACGCCTCGGCCAATCGCTTGCCGGCATCCGCATCCTGAAGTCCCGCGCAACCGATGAACTGGGCCCGGCTCAGGAATTTCGCCGGCCACGCCCTTCCCTGCTCCGGGCGCGTGATCATCAACATGCCGCCGAGCACGCCCTCCGGCGCCAGCGGAAACACCAGCCGGCCGCCGGGCCGCAAGGCCTCCAGCCATTCCGCCGCCGGCTGCGCCGCGCCTGCGCAAACATAGATCACATCGGCGCTGGGCAAATCGCACGCAATGCCCGAGCGCTCGCGCAGCTCGATCGTAGCGAAGTCCTTCAAATTCTCGCGCGCAAGTGCCGCCAGCCGTTCGTCGATCTCATAGGCATAGACGCGGCCATTGGGGCCGGCCAGTTCGGCCAGAACGGCGGTGTAATAGCCGGTGCCGGCGCCGATCTGGAGCACGGTTTCGCCGTCCCTCACGCCGCAGCCGCTGAGCCAATAAGCGTGCGCGCCGGGCATGCCGATATTGACGCCACGAGCCGGATCCAGCGCGAGCAGCGCGTTCTGATAGAGAAAGGCGGGATCGTCATCGGGCGTCACGACATAGGGATGGCCGCCAAACGAGAGCGACCACGGGCCGGGCCCGGCGAACGGCTCGCGCCTCACCTTGCGAAAGGCCTGCTCGAGGCGCGGATCCGTGGCCTTGGCCGCAGCGCAGATCAACTGCGCATAGAACGCGCGAAATTTATCCGAACGATCGTGCATGTCGCCTCCCGGCTGAGGCGACGACGATAGCACAATTCATGCGATTTTCATGTGACCGCTGCAACCAGAGGCGCGATGGAGTTCAGCGTATCTTGCCCATGGCCCGCGTGGCAAAGGCCGCCAGCTTCGGATAACGGCGCAGGCCCTGCGCGGCACGGTCGCGCAGCATGAAAGGCAACCCGCGCCAGGACAGTGCGACGCTGACATCGGTCAACGGCACCGGTTCGGCGCCGAAGCGGCGCTTGTAATCGTGATTGCCGATGCTGAGATCGAAGCGCCGCACGCCCTGCGCATGCAGGGCTGCCATCGTGCGTTCGGTCACGAGCAGCCCCGGCGAGCAATTCGCCCAGCGCTTGCCGGCATGGCCGATGCGCAGCAGGTAGTAGGTCGCGCCGTATCTGACGCCGAACGTGGTCGCGACGACGCCCTCGTCGCAGACGAGGGCCGAGACCACAGCGAAACCTTCCGCGACACCTTGCCGGGCGACGTCACGATAGAAGCGGGCGTGAACCTCGTCGTTGAGGACGAACCGCGAGCCAAGCTGTTGCATGCGCTCCTGCTGCTGCACGTCAATGACGTCGAGCAGTTCGTGGGCACGGGTAATGTCGGTCGCAATCTCGAACCGCGCGCCGTCGTGACGGCCGAACACGCGCCAGCAGCGCGGCATCTGCATGCGCTTGATCGATGCCTGATAGTCGGCGTAGTCGTCGCCGGTCAGCACGAGATTGCCGTTGAGCGAGCACGAGCCGAGCCGGCCGAGCGACAGCAGCGGGTTCGGCTTGGCGCCGACATAGGCCGGCAGCTTCTTCAGGCGAAGCAGGTCGAAACGATCAGGCAAGGCGCGCAAGCCATCGACCAGTGCCGCGCCGATCGCCTCCGCGCCGGCCGCATCGAAGCTCGCGTCGCAGGCAAGGATCGGAGCGTTGTTGTCGGAGACCCCGAGATCGGCAAACTCGATGATACGGATACCGCGCCTGATGTGGCTGAACATCGGTACCACCGCGAGGTCCTTGCCAGTCGTCGTATCGGTGATGACAGCGATCAGCGGCGCGACGCCGTGAAAGGCCTCGTACCAGGCACCCAGCCAGTAACCATGCTGAAATGCGGTGCGATGGCCGGCGTTCAGGCGCAATGCGGCCTGTCGCCAGTCGCGCAGGAAATCGACTGAGATTCCCAACGTGCTGGTCACCCGACCGTCTAGTTGCTCGAGGCTGAGAAACGCCATTTGCGGGGCATACAGTTACTGAACGTTTCCAGATAGATTATGTTTTGCCGCAGACCACAAGTTACGTCGCTGCTTATCGTTAAGCCAATACCGTCGCGGCGTGTGCGATGTCTATCGTGTGCCGATATGAAACGCGGGCTGCGACAAGTTGTCAGCGCTGGGGTTCCATTTGCGTGACGCACTGGAACCTGGCCAGGAAATGCAGCCCGGCAACCGCAAGCGCAAACATGAACCAGACCGGATTCTGCCGCTCCACCAGGAAGGTCTCGGTCGTTCCGAAATAGAGGCCGAACAGCCAGATGGTCAGGAACAGCTTGCCGAGCGCATTGCTGCGATTATGCGCCTGCGTCTCCTGAAAATTGCGTAGCGGCGCAAGCACGAAAATGAGAATGACCAACAGCAGCCCCGGCAGGCCGATGGTGACGGCGAGATCGAGATAGCTGTTGTGGCTGTGCGCAGCGGTCACCGCCCATTCCGAGCCCCGGATGGTTTTCCCATCCGCCGCGCCGTCCCAGAACGCCGCATAACCATGACCGACGATCGGCTTTTCCGCAACGACTCCGAGCGCAAACTGCCAGATCTCGGAGCGGCCGGTGAAGGTCGGATCGACAGGAAGCGCCCGCGTGATGCTGCCGAGCAGCGGGCTCATGACGCTGCCGACCGTCAGCAGGTTCATCACGATCAGCGGCACGAAGCAGATCATCCGCTTCAGCCACAAGCTCCTGACAACGTAGACCAGCGATGCCAGGGCATAGATCGCAAGGCACAGCACCGACGACGTCTTGCCGCCGGTGAAGATCAGGAAGATGCCCGCGAGCAGTGCGATCGCGGGCCCCATCACGAAGGAACCCACGGCTGACAGGTAAATGCCGACATAGACCAGGATGCTCATCACCGGCGAGGCGATGTTCTTGTGACCGAAGCTGCCACGCCAGTCACCGGCAAGCTGCGGCTCGGTAACGTCGAGCGCGGTGTGGATCGAATATTGCGGGGCAAAGAGGACGCCGAGAAAGCACACGGCCAGCAGCGCCAGCGCGGCGCCGCCTAGGCACAGATTGAAGCTCCGCGGTGTCGGCGTCAGCAGCGGCAGCAGGACAGCAAGCGTGGTGGCGCTGGCCGCGAGCACGAAGCGCTGGATCGAGAGCTCGCGGCTCTCGGAAAATGCGATATTGATCAGCATCCAGCCGATCAGGCAGAGATGCAGCGGCGTGACCAGGCTTCTGAGCGAGGACGCGTCGGTGGTGATGGTGAGCAGCACCGCGACCGCAGCCAGCAATCCGAAGGAAATATAGGTCGTCGCCAATCGTCCGCTGACGACGGTGGCGACGTCGGGGTTGCGCAAGTCGGGGAACGGATCGAGCGTGATCAGGACCAGTAGCAGCGCAGCGACCGCAACGAGGCAGCGCGCCGCGTTCACGACGTCGAACCTCGCCAGCACGCCGCGCAGCGCATGGCCGAGCGAGCGGGCCTCGACGTCAGTCATGTCAGTGGCGCTGCGATCCATGCCTCGAGGCCTGAGCGGACGAAGGAGACCTCCGAGGTCTAGCCCACCTCCGTTAACCATCCGTCAACCAGTACGTCAGACGCGGCAGCAACCCGGCTCTGCCGCGCGACGCTGCGCGCGATCTCGTAATACTGCAGCGCGCGCTGCTCCAGCGTGAGGCTGTCCATGATGTAGCCGCGCGGGTCGAATGCGCCGGAGGTGCAGCCGGCCCAGAAATCGGCCCAGTACGCCTCGAAGGCGGCGCGGTCTGCGAATTTGAGCCCGCAGCGATCGTCCCAATAGGGCACCGACGATACCGGCCCGAACTGAACCCGGTGCGGATAATAGTCGGGATCCGGCCACGGGCCGCCGGGATCCCAGGCGAACACCGGCACGCCGGTGGACAGAGCCTGCTGATAGGCAATGCCCTGGCTCTCGTTCTGGCACAGGAAGATCATCGCGCGCGAGCGCGCCAGCGCGGCCTGATAATCTTCCTCCTTGTAGCTGCCGTAGCGTAGCTCGGTGAAGGAGCGCCCCTCCTTAACGAGCCGCGCGCGAACCGGCTCGGCCACCTCGGGCACGTAGTGCTCGCGGTCCCAGCTGATCTTGTCGTAGAGCAGGACGTCGATGGTCTTCTCGCGCGGCTGCGACGGCGCCCACAGATCGGTGTCGATGCCGACGGGCCAGGCCTCCGTCTCGGGCCAATGCGGCCGGTACATCTCGGCATACCAGGGACCGGGCACCAGGAATTTCTTGACCGGAAGCCGCTTGAACAGGTCGGGATCGTCCAGCGGATGATTAAAGGCACAAACTCCGAGCAGGATCGGATTCTTCCACACAAACTTGTCGAGCAGGAAGGCACGGCCGATGATGCAGGCCACTTCCTCCGGATGCTGCGTGATGTAACCGTAGTCGTTGACGCGATAGCGGATGCCGAGACGATCGAGGCCGGCACAGAGATTGAGGAACACGCGCAGCTGGCCGCTCATGCGCGGCTCGCCGAACAGCATCTTGCGCGCCATGCGCCGCAGATGGCGGTCGCCGGGAAACCAGCGATCGTCCTTGTCCTCGTAGAACAGGTTGAGGATCATGTCGTCGGAATCGTAATCGAATGTCTTTACGGGCACTGGATCCATCCGCGGCATCAGGTCTCGCATTCTCGCATGAGACCGACCGGCTGCCGCACCTTTTGAAAAAGCTGCGACAGACATAACGCCACAGGTTTAACGCTAATCTATGAAACCGACGACTCGTGCGGCCTTCGCAACAACGATTTGATCGTTATGTGGGTATCATCCGCCACGGCCTCGCCAAACGGCCTGGTTAACAGATCCTTAAACATTACGAGCCTCGCTTGACCCTCGCCGACGCCACGCTTGATGCATCGACCGCCGCGGTCGCGGATGCGCGCGCGGCGACGCCTTTGGTGTCCGTCGTGATCCCCGCCAAGAATGCCGCGGCCTATATCGGCGAGACCATCGCAAGCGCGCTGGCGCAGGACGGTGTTATCGAGGTGATCGTCGTCGACGACGGCTCGACCGATGACACCACGACCATCGTCAACGCGATCCGCGAATCACGGCTGCGCCTGATACGGAACGACGCCAGCGGCGTGTCCTCCGCGCGCAACCTCGGCGCACGCGATGCGCGCGGGGACTGGCTGATGTTCCTCGATGCAGATGATCGCCTTCGGGTCGATGCAGTGACGACGCTGCTCAAGGCGGCGGAGGGCGCGCCGAACGCGGTGGCGGTCTATGGCGACTACAACACGATCGACAGCGCAGGACGGACAATCGGTCGTCGCGACCTGCTGAAGGGACGCCTCAAGCCTTCGGGCAACGTGCTGGAGCGGCTCGCCGCCGGCAACTTCATCGTCAATGGCGGCATCATGCTGGTCCGCGCTGAGGCCTTCCGCGCCACCGGTGGCTTCGACGTCTCGCTGCGCTATTGCGAGGACTGGCATTGCTGGTGCCGCCTCGCTGCAACAGGCGAGTTTGCCTATGTACCAAGGCTTCTGCTCGACTATCGCCTGCACACCGCCAACACCATGAACGCCGCGGTGCGAACGCCGCAGGATTTCTTCCCGGCGGTCGCGCGCGTGTTCGACGATGAATCGATCCTGCGCAGGCTGCCATCGGGCGCAGCGCCCCGGTTGCGGCAGGCGGCAGAAATCCATCTCGTGACCTATGCGGCAACGCAGGCGGTCCGCTTCGGAAGATATCGCGAGGCGCTTGCTTATCTCGGCATGGTCGGGCAGCGCTCGCTCAAGGCGATGCCGCGGTCCGCGATCAAGATCGCTCTTTCATATTTTGGGATCTAGCGGCTGAGGCCTCAGGAACCGATCTTCGAGGCCTCATAGGGCTTCGGATCGTAGCCCAGCGCCGCCAGTGCGGATCCGACGGCCACGAGCATGGGGTGCATCGCGACGACGGCTTTCGATGACGCCAGCAGGCGCGCCGAGCGCACCAGCGACAGCGGCAGCCGTGCCAGCGTTTGCGCAAACACGCGCGTCCGTTCCGCCGTACTCTGCACTGCCTTGATCCGCACACGGTAGTTGATCACGCCGATCCGCAGGCCGCGCCTGGCGATCCAGCCGAGGCGGGTGCGGCTTTGCGGCACGGTCTCGGTGATGACGGCTTCCGCCGTCCAGTGGAAAATCAGACCGGCATTGCGGCCGCGATAGAAAAAATCGCAATCGCCGCCACCGAGAAAGTTGAATTTCAGATCGAAGGCGGGGCCACCGAGCCGCTCGAAAGCCGCGCGCGTGATCAGGCAATTGCCGCAGCCGTAGATCAGCGGCACCGCACCGGTGTAGTCGTAGGCCGGACAGAAGGCGGGATGGCGCGCGAGCCAGGGCTGGCTGTCGTCGTCGAACACCGGCAGCACCGGTCCGCCGACCACGTCCGCACCGGTCGCCTCCGCGGTGCGAACCATCAGTTCGAGCCAGTCGGGCGAAGCGATCTCGTCGTCGTCGATCATCAGGAAGCGGGTCGCGGCGGGAAACACCGCCTGTGCCGCCTCGAACGCGGCGTTGATCGCCTGGCAATTGCCCTGCCGCTTCTCGACCAGACAGATGCCCTGGAGCTTGCCGGCGGCGAGGTATTCCGCAGCCACCGGTGCGCTCGCGCGTGCTGCAGCATCGTTCTCGACCATGACCACCGCGAAAGAGCGCGGCGTGCGCTGATTGACCAGCGAGTCCAGCGTCAGCCGCAGATGATCGGGACGGCGGAAGCAGGGAATGCAGACGACGATGCCGACCGAGAGGTCGATGACGCGCGAACTCGCCGCGATCTCCCTGAAGGGATCGCGCACGGCATCCGAGATCCGGCTGGCGGACAAATCTGTCGGGATCAACGTCATTGTGTTCTCAATGCCTGAGATATGTTGAAAAAGCCCTGCGTCCACTGTCCCACGACGGCACGACCGCACGGGACAGATGCGCTCCAAAATGAGCGGCCGGCTCGGGTGCTCGAATTGCACCGCGACGACGATGTCCCGGCCGTGAGGCGTCCTATCATGCGCTTGATCGCTTCGGCGTGTCTTCGGTACGAATTCGTTCGCGCTTGACACTGCAATTTGCAGTCCATCACGCGAGAGCAGCACAATATGGACGACGCC
Source organism: Bradyrhizobium manausense (assembly GCF_018131105.1). NCBI lineage: Bacteria > Pseudomonadati > Pseudomonadota > Alphaproteobacteria > Hyphomicrobiales > Nitrobacteraceae > Bradyrhizobium > Bradyrhizobium manausense. Next base: position 3,091,462 of record NZ_JAFCJI010000001.1, read on the forward strand.
GTAGTTAACGTGGGGTCGGATTAACCGCACCGTAAGCACCGCGATCGGCGGCGCCCCGCGGCATCAGATTTGCTCTTCGAGGTCGCGGGTCTCTTCCTGTAAATTTGTAGAGAACAGGCGCAGTCGGAAAATGAACGAGTCAGCCACTCACGTCATCCTGCGAAAGACCTGACGGTCATGCGTGCGCAGGCCAGCCATCACGCGACAATACTGGACGCCCGCTCGCCGCTGGGCGTGCACGGTAACGAACCGTTAATCACTGGGAGCCGGCTGACGCCGCAGCGGCACAACGATGCGGCAAATGGTGGCCTGCGCTTAAACGCTTTGTTTGCCATTTCGGTGAATAGTCCCGCAATGAGTATGGTTAATTTTCCCTGTTGCGTTGATTGCGCGCCCATATCCCCGGTGCGAGGCGTAAAGCGAAGAGTAACCCCTCAGCCCGCGACCGTTGGAATGAAAGCTGGGGACGATGCTTGACTACAGCCAGCCGATTGATCGGGCCAGAACTCCGACCGCGTCGGAAGCCCCGCCACGGACATCCGAGGCCGGCTTCAACGTGCTGGAGCTCGTCAGCCTGCTGTGGCGGCGCAAGATCGCGATTGCCTCAGCCGCTCTGATTGGCGCGTGCCTCGCGGTCACGGTCGGCAAGAGCCTGACGCCGCGGTACACCGCCATCGCCCAGCTTTACGTCGACCCGCGCGAGCTTCAGCTCGTCGATCGCGAGCTCACACCGCGCGCGCAGGACGTCTCCGGCATGTCCATGGTGGTGGAGAGCCAGGCGCGCCTGATCACCTCCAACAGCGTGCTGTTGCAGGTGATCCAGCAGGCTGGTCTCGACAAGGATCCGGAATTCGGCGGCGGTGACGGCAAGACCTTGACCTCGTCCCTGCTCGGCCTGATCGGCCTTCAGGCGCGGGCGCCCTCCGCTGCGGAGACCAAGGAGGTGCAGCTTGCAGCCCTCGACGCGCTGAACAAGCACATCACGATCCGCAAGACCGAGAAGAGCTTCATCGTCGACATCGAAGTCTGGTCGATCGATCCGGCCAAGGCCGCGATGCTCGCCAACACCCTGACCAACACCTACCTCACGGAGTCCCGCAACTCCCAGGCCCTGGCGGCGCGGCGCGCGACCAGCGAATTGTCGGGCCGGCTGAAGGAGCTGCGCGAGCGGCTGCGCAATGCCGAGACCGCACTGGCAACCTACAAGGCCCAGAACAATTTCGTCGGTACCCAGGACTCGCTGATCTCGGATCAGCAGCTCTCCTCCAGCAACCAGCGGCTGTCCGCGGCCCGCGCCGCGACGATGGACGCGCAGGCACGGCTGGACCAGATCGAGGCGAACAAGCGGACCGCCGCGGATGCAGGCGCGATCCCCGAAGCGCTGCAATCGCCGACCATTGCCAATTTGCGCGCGCAATATGCGGATGCCCGCAAGAAATATGCGGAGCAGACCGCCGAGCTCGGCCCACGTCATCCCGCGTTGCGCCAGACCGAAAAGCAGGTCGAAGATCTCAAGCGCACGATCAACGAGGAGATCGAGCGCTTTGCGCTGTCGGCCAAGAACGATCTGACGCGCGCCCGCGACTACGAGGCGTCGCTCAACCGGGCGCTGGAAGTGCAGAAGCGGCAGAGCCTGCAGCTCAGCCAGGCCGCCGTGCGGCTGCGCGAGCTCGAGCGTGAGGCCGACGCGAGCCGCGACGTCTACCAATCCTTCCTCAAGCGCTCGCGCGAGACTGAGGAGCAGGAAACCCTGAACACTTCGGCAGCCCGCGTCATCGGTGAGGCCACTGTGCCGCAGCGCCGCTCGTTCCCGCCGGGAATGAGTTTGTTCGCGATGATCGGCTTCATGTTCGGCGCGCTCGCCGCCGCCTGCTGGTTCGTCGCGGCAGAACATCTGTTCAACGGCGCGTCCGCCCCCGAACCGCGCCGCCGAGCGCAGACGCCCTCGCCTGACGTCCTGCGGCCTCAGCCCGAATCCATCACGCCTTCACCTGCGCTTGCGCTGGTCGAGAAGCCGCTAATCGCCCGTCTCCAGGAAGCGGACGTGATCCGCACGCTCGGCGCGATTCTCGCCACCGGCGGCGGCGTCGACCTGACCCGAATCGGCTGGCCGACGCTGCGCCCCGGATTTCCGCTGACGACGCTGCTAAACGCCTGGCGCGACATGCGTGCCGCGATGGCCCGCCGCGCCGGCGGCAAGACCATGCCGGTGATGGCACTGGTCGGTGCCGGCGACACCACCGGCCGCAGCGTGACCGCGCTGAACTTCGCGCTCGCCGCCGCGCGCGACGGCAGCCGCGTGCTGATGATCGATGCCGACCATCAGGCGCACACGCTCTCGAGCAGAATCAATCGGCCCGGCAAGAGCGAACCCGGCAAACTCGGCTGGCTCTCGATCGGCAACAAAGCCGCGCGCGAGATCAAGACCGTCAACGGAATCTCGGTGCTGCCTGCGACCGGGAGCGATGCCGGCAAGGCTGCTGACGCCATCAGCAAGGCGATCGCGCAGGCGCGCTCGGCCGGTGGCTATGACCTCGTCATTCTCGACGGCCCCGAGATGCCGCTCTCTGCCGCGGGCCGCAAGCTGCTCGATGGTACTGACGCGCTGGTGGCGGTGCTGCCGACCAGCCTCGACATCAACGACAGCATGGAAGACATCCTGACCGCACTCGGCGGCGCCCAGCGCAAGCTCGTCGGTGTCGTGCTCGACGAACTCACGCCTGCAACCCAAACGCGCCAGCGAGGCAAACAATATGCTTGAGCGCCGCGTCAATCCCGAAGGCCGGGCCGCGACGGCCGACGTACCACGGATCACCGTTGGCGGTCTTCGCATGGCCGCACTCGACCTGGAAGCGACCGCCGACTTCATGATCGAAGCCACCGATCGGAGCCACCGTATCAGCCGGCCGCTGTATCTGACCTCGGCCAATGGCGAGGTGCTGGCGCGCTGTTCGACAGAGCCGCAGACCGATCGCCTGTTCCGCGCAGCCGATCTGATCAATGCCGACGGCCAGCCGCTGGTGACGGCATCGCGGCTTCAATCCTGGTTTCCGCTGCCGGAGCGCGTTGCCACCACCGACCTGTTCCATGTCGTCGCACGCAAGTCGCAGGATACCGGCCGTACCTTCTACATGCTCGGCGCCAGCGAGGAAGAGAACGCCGCAGCGGTCAGACGCGTCCAGAACCTGTATCCGAAGCTGAAGATCGTCGGATATAGCCATGGCTATCTTCGTGGCGACGCCATGCGCGCCAAGGTCGAGGAGATCAATGCTCTCTCGCCCGACTTCCTCTGGGTCGCACTCGGCGTGCCCAACGAGCAGGTTTTCGTCGAGGAATACACCCCGCTGCTGACCAATGTCGGCGTCATCAAAACGTCAGGCGGCCTGTTCAACTTCCTGTCGGGCAGCCGCTCCCGCGCGCCGCAATGGATGCAGAAGGTCGGGCTCGAATGGGCCTGGCGCACCTGGCTCGAGCCGCGCCGCCTGCTCTGGCGCTATTTGACCACCAACCCCCGCGCGATCTATCTTCTCTTCAGCCGCAACCGGCCCCTCAATCGCTGAAGAGTAGAAGAACGACATGACCGATCGACCGACAGTCCTCGTCACAGGGGGCGCGGGCTATATTGGCTCGCATGCCTGCCGCGCCTTGACCGCTGCCGGCTATCGGCCTGTCGTTTATGACAATCTCTCGACAGGTCATCGCAATTTTGTGACCGGGGAACTTGTCGCGGGCGATCTGCTCGACGCAGCAGCCTTGGCACGCACCTTTGCCGATCACAAAGTGACGGCCGTGATGCATTTTGCGGCAGCGAGCCTCGTCGGCGAGTCCATGACCGATCCGCAGAAATATTACATCAACAACGTCCAGGGCACGTTGTCGCTGCTGCAGGCAATGCGCGATGCAGGCTGTCATCGCATCGTGTTCTCCTCGACCGGCGCCGTCTATGGCAACGCCGATTCCAAGGAACTTCCGGAAGATTTTCCCTGCGCACCGATCAACCCCTACGGAGCTTCGAAGTGGATGATCGAGCGCATGCTCGCCGACTACCGCTCAGCCTACGGCTTCGGCGCGTTCTGCCTGCGCTATTTCAATGCCAGCGGCGCCGATCCGGCCGGCGGTATCGGCGAACTGCGTGACAACGAAACCCATCTCATCCCCCGCGCCATGATGGCGTTGCAGGGCCATGTCGAATTCGCCGTGTTCGGCGATGACTATGATACGCCTGACGGCACCGCGATCCGTGACTACATCCACGTTACTGACCTCGCCGCTGCACATGTCGCGGCGTTGAAGCTCCTGGAAACGGGACATGCCGGCGGCAGCTTCAATCTCGGCACCGGCTCAGGCTTCTCGGTGCGCGAGATTCTCAACGCCATCAGGCAGGAGACCGGGCGCGACGTGCCGCACACGGTCAAGCCGCGCCGCGCCGGCGATCCCACTTATCTGGTCGCCGACGCCTCTGCCGCACGCAAGGTTCTCGACTTCGTCCCGCGCCATTCCGACCTGTCGACCGTGATCCGAACGGCCTGGGCCTGGCACCAGAAGGCACATCCACTCAAGGCGCGCTAAGCAACCGCTGCCGTCAGACGACAGCGCGTTTCGGCCGGAGCGCCGCGGCTTCGCCGACGGCCGGGTCCGTCTCCGGCTGGAGCGGCGGCGCGACGGGCAATACCATCGGCCGCAGCAACTCGGCCATCTGGTCCGCCGGCAACGGCTTTGCGATCAGGAATCCTTGCATCTCGTCGCAGCCATGGGTTCGCAGGAATGCCTCCTGCTCGGCGTTCTCGACGCCCTCGGCGACCACGGTCATACCGAGCGCCTTGCCCATGCTGATGATCGCCTGCGCGATCGCCTGGTCTTCCGAATCCTGCGGCAGGTCGCGCACGAAGGAGCGGTCGATCTTGATCGTGTCGATCGGGAAGTGCTTCATCAGCGACATCGACGAATAGCCGGTGCCGAAATCGTCGATTGCAAGCCGGATGCCGCGGCTCTGGATCGCGTCGAGCACCTTCAGCGCGCGCCCGACATTGCGCATCATCATACTCTCGGTGACTTCGAGCTGGAGCAGTACCGGCGACAATCCGGAAGCCGCCAGGGCCTCGTCGACGTCCTGCAACAGGTGCTCGTCGGCAAACTGCCGCGGTGACAAGTTGACCGCCATCGACAATGGGAGCAGGCCGCGGCGCTGCCAGGCCATCGCTTGCGCGCAGGCCTCGTTCAGAACCCAGCGGCCAATCGGCACGATCAGGCCGGTTTCCTCCGCAAGCGGAATGAACTGCGCCGGCGAGACGTTGCCGAGATCGGGATGGCTCCAGCGCAGCAGCGCTTCCACGCCGGTGATCTGGCCGGACTCCATGTCGACCTTGGGCTGATAGTTCAGCGAGAACTGCTCACGCTCCAGCGCGCGGCGCAGCGCGCTTTCGAGCGACAGCCGCTCGATCGACTGCGTCTTCACTTCCTTGGAGAAGAAGCGATAGCCGTTCTTGCCGTCTTCCTTGGCGAGATACATCGCCATGTCGGCGTTCTTGGTCAGCGTCTGCGCGTCGGCGCCGTTGGCCGGATACATCGCGATGCCGATCGAGGCCGTGGTGTGGCACTCATGGCCGGCAAGTTCCATGGGTTTGCCGAGGGCCGCCAACAGCGCGGTGGCGATGTGCTGGACGTCGTCGATCTCGCCGCACTGGTCGAGGATCACCACGAACTCGTCGCCGCCGAGCCGTGCCACCACGTCGCTGGCCCGCAGCGCGCCGCGCAGCCGGTTCGCCACCTCGAGCAGCAGCAGATCGCCGGCTTCGTGGCCCAGCGAATCGTTGATGACCTTGAAACGGTCGAGATCGATGAACAGCACCGCGAAACGGTGATCGTGGCGTTGTGCCGCGTCGATCGCCTCGCGCAGCAATCCGTTGAAAGTCTCGCGGTTCGGCAGATCGGTCAGGCTGTCGTGGGAGGCGAGGTACTCGATCCGCTCGTCGGCCTCGTTCTTCTCGTCGGCGCGATCGAAATTCTCCATCGCGAAGGAGACGTTGTCGGCCAGGCGCTGCAACAGCTCGACGAACTCGGTGGTGAAGGTCTCGTGCTCGATCGACATGTAAATCATGACGCCGACCGCCCTGTCGTGCGTGATCAGCGGGAACGCTGCGCCTGAGCGCGCGCCATCGCCCTGAAGGACAGCATGAAAGGCGCTGACACGACCGTCGTTGACATAATCGTTGCTGATGCAGGGTTGGCGGGTGCGGAACGCCGTACCGCTCATGCCGCGGCCTTCGGGCCGGTCGGCATCGATGGAGAGACGAACGTTTCGGGTGGTCTCGGCGGAAGGTCCCGCCGCCGCCACGATCGCGAGCTGATCGGTATCGGCGCTGGCCAGGGCAATCGTCGTGGACGTGAACTTGCCGCCGGTGGAAGCGGCCTGACACACCAGCTCGAACAACTCGGCGCGTGACTTGGCGCGCACGATGGCTTCATTGGTGGCGCTCAGCGCCGCGAACATGCGCGTCAGGCGCTCCTTTTGCGCCTCGGTCCGTGCGCGTTCCTCGGCCCGGTCGAAATTGTCGAGCGCAAAGGAGACGTTTTCCGCCAGCCGCCCGAGCAACTGAATGAGGTCGGGCGTGAACGTACCTTCGTCCGGCGAGAGGAACAGCAGGACGCCAATGGCATCGGTGCCGTTCTTCAGCAGGGGAAAACAGCCGCCCGACTTGGTGCCCTGATCGCGCGCGATCTGATGCCACTGCGTGGTGCGGATATCGGTGAGGATCTCGTTGGCCACACAGGGCGCCTTGGTGCGGAACGTGGTACCGGCCAGGCCCCGCCCCCGCGGATCATCGGCCGAGGTCGAAAATCTCCATTTCTCGACATGACTGCGGCACTCGCCCTTGGTGACGGCGATGTCGAGATAGCGCCCGGTCGGGTCGGCCATGGCGATCGTGGCGGACGAGAAGGTACCGCCGAGCACGGCGGCCTCGCAAACCGCGTCGAACAACTCGGCGCGGGTCTTCACGCGCATGATCGCCTCGTTGGTCGCGCTCAGCGCCTCCAACATGCCTCGCAGGCGATTGCGTTGCATCTCGGCTTTCGCCTTCTCCTCCGAGCGGTCGAAATTCTCGAGCGCGAAGGCGACATTGGCCTGGAGCCGTTGCAACAGCTCGACAAACTCAGGCGTGAACGTGCCACGCTCCGGAGAGTTGAAGAGGAATACGCCCTCGACGGTCTCGCCGTTGAACAGCGGCAGGGCCGCAGAGGATCCGATGCCATTGCGGCGGGCGTTGGCCTGCCAGGGCTTGATCCGGTCATCGGCCAGTACGTCGTTGCTGATGCAGGGCTGGCGCGTCCGGAAGGCCGTTCCGGTCAATCCGCGCCCTTCGGGCTCCTGCTCGGAGGTGGAGAACTTGAAGCCGCGAACCATATCCGCGTTCGGCCCATAGCAGGCGACGACACGGAGCAGCTCGGCATGGTGATCGACCAGCGCGATCGTGGCCGAGGTGAACTTGGCGCCCTTCGCCGTCGCTGCGCAGACGAGGTCGAAAAGCTCGGCCCGGGAGTGCGCGCGCAAGATCGCTTCATTGGTCGCGCTGAGGGCCGCATACATGCGCGCCAGGCGCTCCTCCTCCTCGGCAATCAGCGCCTTCTCGGTTTCACGGTCGAAATTGTCGATCGCGAAACAGACGTTCTCGGCGATGCGCAACATCAGCGCGACGATTTCCTCATCCTTGGCCCAGGACTGACTGAGGAAGGACAGGATGACACCGATGCTCTGGCCATGCCTGGTCAGCGGTGCCGCGACACAGGCGGCGACGCCGGTGCTGAGATTGGGCTGCTCCCACGGCGTCCCCTTGGTCCGACGCGCGAGGTCGCGCTCGACAATGGGCCGCTGGGTTCGAAACACCTCGCCGGAGATGCCGCGGCCATAGGGATTCTCGGGATCGGTGGAATAGCGCGTCTGCGCCACGATCTCCAGATTCTTTCCCGTGCCGGCCACGGGCCGCAACCAGTGCGAATCCTGCTCCTTCAGCAGAACAAACGTCGCCAACGACTTGCCGCCGTGCACGGAGGCATCGCAGACGAGCTGATACAGCTCCTGCTCGGTTTTTGCACGCAGGATGGCTTCATTGGTTGCGCTCAGCGCGCCGAACATGCGGTTGAGCCGCCGCGTCGCGCGATCGCTGGTCTGCCGCGCGGTCTCGCGTGCGAAATTGTCCAAGGCATAGGAAATGTTGCCCGACATACGCTCGAACAGCGATACCATCTGCGCGTCGAGCGAGCCGGCCTGGCTGCGGGTCACGAACAGCACACCGACGCTCTTGCCGTTGCACAGAAGCGGCAGCGCCGCCGCGGCGCCGATCTTCGCGCTGGCCGCGCCCTCACGCCACGCCAGGGAGCGCGGATCGTTCAGATAGTCGTTGCTGATGCAGAGCTTCTGGTTGCGAAACGCCTCACCGCCGACGCCCAAGCCCTCAGGCTCGCCGGCTTCCGTGGTGATCTTGATCGCGCGCAGCCGCGCCACGTCGTCGCCGCAGCCGGCGGCAAAGCGCAAGCGCTGACCATCCGGGTCTGCCAGGAACACGGCAACGGCCATGAAGTCTCCACTCGAAAATCCGGCGTCGCAGACCTTCTGGTACAGCTCGTCCGGCGATTTCGCGTAGAGGATCGCCTCATTGATAGCGCTCAACGCCGCAAAGGTGCGCGCGAGTGTCGTCGACACAATCTCAACTCCCGGGCATTTCTGCCTTTTTCTCCCAGACGACGTTATCAGCGGGGATCGCCTAAGTGGTCGTTATTGCAGCAGGTAAACCGCCAATCAGAGTGAACGAGCTGCGAATGACAGCCGAAAAACTCCCGGGAATACCGTCGCGCGGAAGGAACGTCCGACGAACGGCGTGCTCTCTTTACGAATTTGCAGCCCTGTATTGGTTTACGGGAGATTGATATCGCAGCCTCGCTTTGAGACGATGGCGTCCAACAACGAGCCCGTTAAGGGCACAAAGCCGAGGGAACGCCATGCCCATCGTCAAGGCCGACCGCCTCACGCGAATCAGCGCTGCGCTGCTCCGTGCCGCGGGCGCCTCCGAGGAAGAAGCCGACGCCGTTGCTGTCGGATGCATCAACGCCAATCTCGCCGGGCACGATTCCCACGGCGTGATCGCGGTTCCCACCTATATCGACCGCATCAAGGCCGGACACATCGTCCCGGGCGCGAAATGGACCATCGTCCAGGAATCGGCGACCACGACCGTGATCGACGGCCATTGGGGCTTCGGCTTCCACGTCAACGCCAAGGCGATGGCGCTGACGATCGACAAGGCAAAGACGGCGAATGTCGCCGCCTGCACCGTGTTTCGACAAAGCCATGTCGGCCGCCTCGCCGCCTATCCGCTGATGGCAATGCGTGAAGGCATGATCGGGATTGCGACGGCGGACTCCGGCCGCTCGCCAAAGCACGTCGCGCCGTTCGGCGGCAAGGAGGCGCGGCTCGGCACCAACCCGATCTCGATCGCGGTGCCGTCCGATCTCGAGGCGCCCTTCTATCTGGACATGGCGACGTCGGCAGTGGCGGCCGGCAAGATCCAGCTCGCTGTCGCCCGCGGCGAGGAAATCCCGACGGGGTGGATCATCGATGCCGACGGACGGCACACCACCGATCCCACCCAATACCGCAAGGGCGGCGCGCTGCTGCCGCTCGGCGGTACCGAGGGCTACAAGGGCAGCGGTCTGGCCGCGATGGTCGAGGTGCTCTGCGGCCTGCTCACCGGTCTCGGTTTCGGCGTCGAGCCGACGGGGCGGCACAACGACGGATGCTTCATGGCGGTGTTCAACGTCGCCGCATTCCGCCCGCTGAAAGAGTTCAAGCGCGAGGTCGCGGAATTCGCGCAATACCTGAAATCGACGCCGCCATCCGAGGGCAGCAAGGGCGTCTACTATCCCGGCGAGATCGAAGGCGTGCGCGAGCAGCAGCGATTGCGCGACGGCATCGAAATCGAGGATGCGACCTGGGAGAAGCTGCGCGCGCTGGCGCGCGACTACAGGCTCGACACCGTCCTTGATCTGTCCTGACGCTAACAGGAGAACAGCAGCATGAATCGGCAGATGGTCCTGGTCGGCTTCCTTCAGGCGCAGAACTGCACCAACTTGCCGAGCTCATGGCGGCATCCGGACTCGCGCAGCGATTCGATGTCGGCGGATTATTACCAGGAGATCGCGAAGATCCTCGAGGCCGGCAAATTCCACATGGCCTTCTTCGACGATCGCCTGGCGATGCCGGACCGCTACGGCAACGACCACGCCCATACCGTCGAATACGGCATCCGCTGCGTGAAGATGGACCCGCTGATCGTGCTGACCACGATGGGCATGGTAACCGACAAGCTCGGGCTCGGCGCGACCTGCTCGACAACCTATTACGAGCCGTTCGACGTCGGCCGCCGCTTCGCCACGCTCGATCTGATGTCGGGCGGACGCGCAGGCTGGAACGTCGTCACCTCGCTCAACGACGGCGAGGCGCTCAACATGGGCCGCGACTCCCATCCCGAACATGATTCCCGCTACGACAAGGCCGATGAGTTCATGGAGGTCGTGCTCGGCCATTGGGACACCTGGGAAGACGGTGCGCTGATCATGGACAAGACCAGCGGCCGCTTTGCCGATCCGAGCAAGGTGAAGCGGCTCGACCACAACGGACCATCCTTCAAGTCGCGCGGCCCGTTCACGGTACCGCGCTCGGATCAAGGCCATCCCGTCATCATCCAGGCCGGCGCATCCGGCCGCGGCCAGCGCTTTGCCGGCCGATGGGGCGAGGTAATCTTTACCGCCGCGCGCAATCTCCAGGGCGCCAAAGACGGCTATGCGGCCGTCCGCAACGAGGCCGCGAAAGCTGGCCGCGATCCCGATCAGATGCGGCTTTGCAATTTGACGACGCCGGTCTGCGCGGCGACCAAGGCGGAAGCCGAAGACAAGATGGCGCTGATCAACAAGCTGCCGCTGGAGATCGACGCGCTGTCGCTGCTCGCCGAGGCGCTCAATTACGACTTCGCGTCCAAGGACCTCGACGAACCGCTGACGACGGAAGAACTCAAGAGCATGCAGGGCATTCTGGGCATTCGTGACGGCGTGCTGAAGACTTCAGGCAAGAGCAATCCAAGCGCGCGCGACTTCGTCACCTTCTCCGGCCGCGGTCAGGTGCATGACGCCATGGTCGGCGGCCCCAAGGAGATCGCGGACAAGCTGGAGGAAATGTTCGTCGAGCGCGGCAGTGACGGCTTTGTCATCGCCGCGACTTACGTGCCCGGCTCCTACGCCGATTTCGTGCAGCATGTCGTGCCGGAGTTGCAGCGCCGCGGCTTGTTCCAGAAAGAATACCGCGGCAAGACGTTGCGGGAGAACCTCGGGCTGAAGCGGCCCGCGGCCGGTGCGTGGAAAGTGCAGCCGCGCGATGCCGCCGAATAACGACGAGGACAAAACATGCGTTGGCTGAAATTCACCACCTCCAGCAAAACATCCTGGGGGATCGTTGAGGGCGACAGGGTGATCGCGGTCGACGGCGATCCCTTTGGCGATTGGCAGCGCACCTCACGCACGCATCCGCTTGGCGAGGTCAAGATAGAGCTGCCGCTGATCCCGCGTACCTTCTATTGCGTCGGCCTGAACTATCTGAAGCATCTGAAGGAAGCCGCCGACAAGGCCGGCACGGTACCCGCCGTGCCTGACCGCCCCGAGATCGGCTATCGCGCCCAGAACGCGCTGATCGCGCATGACGAGGTCGTCGTGATCCCGTCTTTCGCGACGGAGAAGATCCACTACGAGGGTGAGCTCGCCGTCGTCATCGGCAAGAAGGTGAAGCATCTCACCGAAGCGAACGCGATAGATTGCGTGTTCGGCTACACCATCGGCAACGATGTCAGCGAGCGCACCTGGCAGAAGGCCGACCGCGGCCTGTGGCGCTCGAAGAATGCCGACACGTTCAAGCCGATGGGGCCGTGGATCGAGACGGAGGCCGATCTCGCAGCGATGGAAACCATCGTCCGGGTCAACGGCAAGGAGACCAATCGCTTCCACACCAACGACATGATCTTTGGCGTGGTGCCGTTCCTGGTCGAGCTGACGAAGTATTTTACGCTGTGGCCGGGCGACGTGATCTGGATGGGCACCGATGGTGCCTCGCCTGACATCAAGCATGGCGACGTGGTCGAGATCGACATCACTGGTGTCGGCACATTGCGGAACAGGTTTGTGCGAGAGGGGCAGTAGATCAGCTCAAGCCCACCGACCGGCTCTTCACATGGTCGATGAAGGCGCGCAGCTTCGGCATGATTTGCCGATGGCCGGGATAGTAGAGAAACACACCTGGGGTCATCTGCGAGAATTGGTCCAGCACGGGAACGAGTTTTCCCGCCGCGATGGCGCCGGTGGCCAATGGTGCGGGCACTTGCGCAAGACCCACACCCTCGATCGCGGCTCCAAGCATCGTCGGAAAATCGTAGGCGATGAAGGGACCTGACACCACAATCTCGACCGAGCGGCCGTCATCGGTGAGCAACCATGATGCAAGAGCGCCGTTTGATCGTCGCAATCTCAAGCAAGCGTGGGTGCGGAGATCGGCCGGATGTTCGGGCCGGCCGGCACGGCGGAGGTAAGCGGGACTGCCGACGACGATGAGCGGTAGCGGCTTGGTCAGCCGCACCGCAATCATGTCGGGGGTGATGAACTGGCCCATCCTGATGCCGGCATCGAAGCCTCCGGCGGCGAGATCTACAAGTTCCTCGCTGGCAGCGAGCTCGACCTCGATCTCTGGATAAGCCTGGCAGAACGAGGCGATCAGCGGCTCGAGCAGGATCGGAACGACCGAGCGCGGCACGGTCAGACGCAGCAGCCCGGCCGGCCGCTGACCGAGCTCACGTGCAGCCCCGCTGGCCGCGACGAGCTCCTCAAAGGCCGGTCTTGCTCGCGCAAAAAATTTCTCGCCGGCTTCGGTCAGACCAACGCTGCGAGTGGTGCGGATGAAGAGCGCAGCCCCGACACGCGCTTCGAGCGCCCGAACCGCCTGACTGATCGCCGAGGGCGTGACCCCCAGTTCGGCAGCCGCCCGCCTGAAACTGCGGTGCTGGGCGACGCTGAGAAACGCCTCGACACCGTCGAGCGCTCCCTGCCTGACTGTGAAGTTCTGCTTCATGGCCTGTGAACATTATCGCGAATAGTCGCTCACGGAAAGACGCTCTACATCCGGCTTGCAAATGACCGAGCCGGAGAAGCGAAACCGATGAACGCAATCCGCAACGCCGTCCTGACACTCGCCCTCACAATGACAGGGGTTACCGCCATGACTGAACCATCCGCCGCCCAGGCACAAGCGCTGTCACCCACGACCACCGGGGTCATTGTCATCCTGACCGTCAAGGCGGGCATCACGCGCGAGCAAATCATGGCCGTCATGCCTGATGAAGTCAGGCAGACCGTCCAGCTCTATCTCAGCGGAAAAGTCCGTGAATGGTATTCCCGGTCCGATGGGCGGGGCGCCGTCTTCCTGCTGGATGCGAAGGATGATGCCGAAGCGCACGCGATCATGGATGCACTGCCGCTCGCCAGGCAGGATCTCATCGACCACGAATACATCGCCGTCGGCCCACTGATGCCGCTCCGCCTGCTCATGCCGAAACCCTGATCCGTCGCCTGCCTCGCCCTTATTCGACCAGACCAACCATGGCAAGGAGATCCGAACGTGCCACCGGGCTTCAACCTTCCGTTCGTCCTCAGTGTTGCGGGCGCCTTGCTGACCAGTGCTGTCGTGGCCTCGCTCTATGTTTGGCCCTTCGTCCGTGCGATGCCGCGCCATGACGCCCTGAGACTTCTCGCAGCCTTCCATGCGTTCCGTTTCCTGGGGATGAATTTCATGGTCGCCGGGTTCGTTTCCCCGGAATTGAGCCCGGATTTCGCCAGTGAAGTCGGATGGGGAGACCTTACCGCAGCCACTCTCGCACTCATTTCGATGGCGGCGCTCTCCAGGCGATGGTCGATCGCCGTTCCGATGGTCTGGATCTTCAACGTCTGGGGGACGTTCGATCTCCTGAATGCGTATTACGTGGGCGCGACGAAGATTCAAAATCCCGGCCTGTTCGGCGCCGGAATTTATATCCCGGCCCTTTATGTGCCTTTGCTGCTCGTCGGCCACGTTCTCGTCTTCATGCTTCTGCTGAAGCCCGGATCGGAAGCGCAGAGGTCGTGACGCCGCAGGTGTACCAGCGTTGCATCGCGCCCGGCTCAGAACCGCTCAAAACGGCAGCGCTACACCGGTCTTGATTTCCTTCAGCACCACGTTGCTACGGACATGACGGATGCCAGGAATGCGGAACATGAATTCGTCGAGGAAGCGGTTATAGGCGGCCATGTCCTGCACGACGACGCGAAGATGGTAATCGGCATCACCGGTCGTCGCAAAACACTCCAGCACCTCGCGGCGCGTGGTGACGCGCGACACGAACTCGTCGACGAATTTCGTATCGTGCCGCTCCAGCGAGACGTGGAGGATGGCCGACATCGCAAAGCCTGCCTGCTCGCGCGCGACGAGCGCCGCATAGCCGCGGATCACACCACTTTCCTCGAGCGCGCGCACCCGGCGCCAGCAGGCCGACGTCGACATGCCGACCTCGTCAGCAAGCTGCTGGTTAGTGGCACGGCCGTCTGTCTGGAGGTAGGCGAGAATCCGCGTGTCCTGGTCTTCAATCATCGGCTGCCCTCAAATCGATTAAATCTACCAAATTTGCAGCCTCAATGCAAAACTCTACCGTTTCAGCCCTCACATTGGGATGAATAGGTAAGACCTACCAACGCCGCGGGCTTACCCTTGGCCTCCTCGGCAGAATGCCGCGCGAGGTCCGCCATGGACGCCATTTCGTCACTCGACGCCTACGAACTCTCCGACCGCTACGATCGCGAGGAGGGCCGGGTCTTCCTTACGGGCACGCAGGCCATCGTCCGCATCGCACTCGACCAGATCAGGCGCGATCGTGCGAGTGGCTTCAACACCGCAGGCTTCATCTCCGGCTATCGCGGCTCGCCGCTCGGCGGCATCGATCTGGAGCTCTGGCGCATCCAGGAGCGATTGAAGCGCGACCGCATCGAATTCCTCCCGGCCGTGAACGAGGACCTCGCCGCCACCGCCGTGCTCGGCTCGCAGCAGGTCGAGACCCAAGCCGATCGTCAAGTCGATGGCGTGTTCGGGCTCTGGTACGGCAAGGGCCCCGGCGTCGATCGCTCCGGCGACGCGCTCAAGCATGGCAACGCCTACGGCTCCTCGCCGCATGGCGGTGTGCTGGTTGTCGCCGGCGACGACCACGGCTGCGTGTCGTCGTCGATGCCGCACCAATCCGACGTCGCCTTCATGAGCTGGTTCATGCCGACGCTGCACCCCGCCAGCGTCAGCGAATATCTGGAATTCGGCGCGTATGGCTATGCGCTGAGCCGCTTCTCGGGCATGTGGGTCGGCTTCAAGGCCATCTCGGAGATCGTGGAATCAGGCGCCTCCGTCGCACTGCGTTCGCCGCGCCTCTTCAGTACCCCCGACTTCACGCCACCTCCCGGCGGCCTGCACTATCGCTGGCCCGACCTTCCGGGCCCGCAGATCGAGGAGCGGCTGGAGGCAAAGAAGCACGCGGTCTACGCCTTCGCCAAAGCCAATCCGATCGATCGTCACATCTATGACATCCCCAATGCCACCTACGGCATCGTCACCACGGGCAAGGCGCATCTCGATCTGATGGAGGCGCTGCGGCTGATGGGCCTCGACGAAGCGGCCTGCCGCAGCATCGGCATCGATATCTACAAGGTCGGCATGGTCTGGCCGCTGGCGCTGCACGACGCGATGGACTTTGTGAAGGGCAAACGCGAGATCCTCGTGGTTGAGGAAAAGCGCGGCATCATCGAAAGTCAGTTCAAGGAGTACTTTTACGATTATCCCGGCAGCAAGCCCGAGCGCATGGTCGGCAAGCATGACGAAACCGGCGCGCGGCTGATCTCCTGGATCGGCGAATTGTCGCCGCGCGCTCTCGCCTCGGTGTTGGCCCGACGGCTCGATCCGATGTTCCCGGGCCTCAATCTCACTGCGCGTGCAGCCGCGTTGTTGCCGGAAGCCGAGCGCACCATCAATGTCAGCGGCGCGACGCGCACGCCCTATTTCTGCTCGGGGTGTCCGCACAATAGTTCGACGAAGGTGCCCGAAGGCTCGAAAGCGTTGGCCGGCATCGGCTGCCATTTCATGGCGAGCTGGATGGACCGCGAAACATCCTCGCTGATCCAGATGGGCGGCGAAGGGGTAAACTGGGCGGCTTCGTCGCGCTTCACAGGCAACAAGCACATCTTCCAGAACCTCGGCGAAGGCACGTATTACCATTCCGGCTCGATGGCGATCAGGCAGGCGATCGCGGCCAAGGCCAATATCACCTACAAGATCCTGTTCAACGACGCCGTCGCCATGACCGGCGGCCAGCCGGTCGACGGCCCCGTCAGCGTGCATGCCATCGCACACAGCGTCCGCGCCGAGGGCGTAGCGCGCATCGCGCTGGTGTCGGATGATCCCGCGCAATTCCTGCCGGCGGATTTGCCCATTGGCGTCACCATCCATCCGCGCGAGGAGATGGACGCCGTGCAGCGCGAACTGCGCGACGTCAGCGGCGTCTCGGTGCTGATCTATCAGCAGACATGTGCCACCGAAAAGAGGCGCCGGCGCAAGCGCGGACAGATGGCCGATCCCAAACGCTTTGCGTACATCAACGACCTCGTCTGCGAAGGCTGCGGCGATTGCTCGGTCGAGTCCAATTGCCTCAGCGTCGAGCCGAAGGAGACGCCGTTCGGCCGCAAGCGGAAAATCAACCTGTCCGCCTGCAACAAAGACTTCTCCTGCCTCAATGGCTTCTGCCCGAGCTTTGTCACCGTTGAAGGCGCGACGCGTCGCAAGAAGAACGCAAGCGAGATCGATGCGACTGGCCGTGCCGCCACGCTGCCCCTTCCCGCACCTGCAACGCTCGAGCGTCCCTATGATCTGCTCGTGACCGGCGTCGGCGGCACCGGCGTGATCACCGTCGGCGCGTTGATCGGCATGGCCGCGCATCTCGAACGCTGCGGTGTCTCGGTGCTGGACTTTACCGGCTTTGCGCAGAAATTCGGTCCGGTGCTGAGCTACATCCGCCTCGCATCAGGTCCCGATGCGCTGCATCAAGTCCGCATCGACCAGGGCGCGGCCGATGCGCTGATCGGCTGTGATCTCGTCGTCAGCTCTTCTGCAAAGGCGTCCGGCACCTATCGGCGTGGCACGCGCGCGGCCATCAACACCGCGGAGATGCCAACCGGCGACGTCGTCCGCTTCCGTGATGCCGATCTCGCCTCCCCTGCCAGACTGCGTGCGATCCGGCAGGTCATCGGCAATGACAATCTCGACAGTATCAACGCAAACGAACTGGCCGAACGTCTGCTCGGCGACGCCGTCTATGCCAACATCATCATGCTCGGCTTTGCATGGCAACGCGGGCTGGTGCCGGTCTCGCTGCAATCGTTGCTCCGCGCGATCGATCTCAACGGGATAGCGGTCG
This sequence comes from Bradyrhizobium manausense, assembly GCF_018131105.1. NCBI lineage: Bacteria > Pseudomonadati > Pseudomonadota > Alphaproteobacteria > Hyphomicrobiales > Nitrobacteraceae > Bradyrhizobium > Bradyrhizobium manausense. The sequence goes on from NZ_JAFCJI010000001.1 coordinate 3,109,029, forward strand.
AGCGCAACAAGCAGGCTTTTGCATGGGGCCGCATCGCCGCTGAAGATCCGGACTTTTTGCCCGGTGTTGCCGCGACGCCGAAGGCCGAGACGCTCGACCAAATCATCAACCGCCGTGCCGAATTCCTCGTCGCCTATCAGGACGAGGCCTACGCGGCTCGCTATCGGGCGCTCGTCGCCAAAGTTCGCGGTGCCGAAGTTGCCCTCAACAGCGAGACGCTCACCGAGGCGGTCGCGCGTGCCCTGTTCAAGCTGATGGCCTACAAGGACGAATACGAAGTCGCGCGCCTGCACATGCAGAGCGGCTTCCGCGATGAGCTGAAGCGCGAGTTCGAGGACGGCTTCAGTCTCCGATATCACATGGCCCCACCGTTCCTGCCGTCCGACCGGGACGCACGCGGCCGCCCGCGCAAACGCGCTTTTGGCCAGTGGATCCAGATGCCGCTCGCGGTCCTTGCACGACTGAAGGTGTTGCGCGGAACGCCGTTCGATCCGTTCGGTACCACCGCTGAACGTCGCGCCGAGCGGGAGCTGATTGCGTGGTACGAAGGCATCATCGCGCAAATGCTTGTTAAGCTCGACAAGGCGCATCTGCCAGATCTCGTCGCCATCGCCAAAGCGCCGATGGAGATCCGCGGTTACGGGCCGGTGAAGGACATCGCGATCGCGAAAGTGAAGCCCGAGGTGGAGCGGCTGTTCGCTGCTCTCACCACACCTGCGCCGGCAAAGATACACGCCACCGGTTGACGCGACGCCGCGGAGGCTTCAGCCTTGCGGATCGAACAGGCTCCCTCGGGGAGCCCTGCAATCGGGTGGCGCATCATGGACTTTGACCAGACGACCCTGACCCAGGCGGCAGCCGAGCTGGCGGCCGGAAAAATCACGAGCCACGCTCTCACCTCCGAGGCGCTCGCCCGCGCCAAGGCCAAGACCGACCTCAACGCCTTCGTCACCCTGGACGAAGAGGGGGCTCTGAAGGCCGCTGTGGCGTTCGATGCGCAGGGTGCAGGCGCGGGGAACAAGCCGCTCGGCGGCGTTCCCATCGTGATCAAGGATAACATCGAGGTTGCCGGCCTGCCCTGCACCGCCGGAACGCCGGGGCTGAAGAGCTTCATTCCGAGCGTTGACGCGCCTGTCGTGGCGAAGCTGCGCGCCGCGGGCGCCGTCATCATCGGCAAGACCAACATGCACGAGCTTGCCTTCGGCATCTCCGGCTACAACACCGCATTCAAGACCGGCGCCGAATTCGGCGTGCGCAACGCCTATGACCGAACACTGATCGCCGGCGGCTCCTCGTCCGGAACGGGGGCCGCGATCGGCGCCCGGATCGTGGCCGGCGGGCTCGGCACCGACACCGGCGGATCGGTGCGCGTCCCCGGCGCGCTGAATGGTTGCGCCTCGCTGCGGCCGACCGTCGGCCGTTATCCGCAAGCCGGCATCGCGCCGATCTCGCATACCCGCGACACCGCAGGCCCGATGGCAGCTATCATGGCGGACGTCGCCCTGCTCGACCGCGTTATCGCGGGTGGTGATGCGATCATGCCAACCGATCTCGGGCAGGTTCGTCTCGGCCTCGTGAAGAGCATGCTGGCGAATCTCGACACAGATACGGAAGCCGCGTTCCACGCCGCGCTCACCCGATTGAAGGCGCAGGGCGTGATCGTGGTCGACATCGAGATGCCGGAGCTCGCCGCCCTCAACGGCCAGGTCGGATTTCCGGTCGCGCTGTTTGAGGCCCATGACGACATGGTCGCTTATCTCGAACGGACCGGCACAGGCGTGACGATCGAGGCGATGGTCGCGCAAATCGCGAGCCCCGACGTCAAGGGCACCTATGAGGGCCTGGTTCTGCCGCGCAAATTGCCCGCGCCCGATGGCAGCTTTGTCGATGCGAAGCCGCTTTACGACCATGCGATCAACGTCGCGAGGCCCGCACTTCAGACGCTCTACGAGCAGACTTTTACAAGCAACAGGATCGACGCCGTCGTCTTTCCGACCACGCCGCAAGTTGCGATTGCTTCCAATCCGGAGTCGAGCAGCCTCGAGAATTTCGGACTGTTCATCCAGAACACCGATCCCGGCAGCAATGCCGGCATTCCCGGGATTCAGATTCCGATTGGATCGGGTGAGACCAGCAAGCTTCCAATCGGGCTCGAACTGGACGGACCAGCGGGGAGTGATGAACGGTTGCTTGCGATTGGCGTAGCGCTTGATGGCGTGTTCGGACGATTACCGCCGCCGCGCTAATGCTCTCGCAGGGTCGGTCTCACGAATACGGATTGATCAGCTTCTGCTGCTCGGCGCTGTGATGCACCAGCATGTCGATGAAGGTTCTCACCTTCGCCGACAGATGATGGCGATGCGGGTAGACCGCGTTCATCGACATCTCGACCGGCCGATATTCCGGCAGCAGCCGCACCAGCCGGCCGGCATCGAGATCCTCGCTCACCAGGAAGCCAGCCGCCAAACTGACGCCTGCGCCTTGCAATGTCGCCTCGCGCAGGGCTTCGCCGCTGTTGGTGATCAGATTGCCCGAGATACGTACCGAGGCTGGCGTTCCCTTGCGATCGAAGAAGCGCCATTCATCGAAGGGGTAGTTGATGTGGCGCACGCAATTATGGCCGGCAAGCTCTTCGAGCGTCTGCACGCGCCCATGCGCCTCGATATAGGAATGCGAACAGCACAGCACGTGCCGCCAGGTCGCAAGGCTCCGCACGATCAGGCTCGAGTCGGGCGGCGCCACCATGCGCAATGCGAGATCAAAACCGTCTTCGATCAGGTCGACATTGGACTCGCCCATGCGCAGGTCGACCTTGACCTCCGGATAGGTCGTAAGGAATTCGACCATCACGGGCGCCACGAACGAAACCATGTGGGTGGCCGTGTGGATACGCAGCGTGCCGCGCGGCGCCGATTGCAGCGCGCCGGCAATGTCGTCGGCCTGTTCGAGATCCGCAAGAATCTGGGTCGAGCGGTCGTAGTAGGCCTTGCCGATTTCGGTGAGGCTCACTTTTCGCGTCGTGCGGTTGAGCAACCGCACGCCAAGCCGGTCCTCCAGGGCCTGGACGTGGTTGCTTACCATGGTCGTCGACATATTGAGACGACGGGCAGCGGCCGAGAAACCCCCGCTTTCGACCACGCGGACGAAGGCCGTGAGGCTGGTGAAGCGGTCCATGGCTTAAGGCTCCGATTATCCGCTATTGCTGGATAATGCTTCCATCAATTCAGGGATTATCACAGCGGCCGGGACAACGCATCTTGCGATGATCAAGCGCGCTCTGCTCGAAACAGGCGCATGGGAATTCCGAGGGCGTCATGTCGAATGCAGCTTATACCACTGAAACAACTGATAAAATCAGCTTGAAGCCGTCCCGGCAGGCGATCAAGCGGGCGGCCTTGGGGCTGGCACTGGCCCTCGGCGTCGCCGCTGCCGGCGACTTTGGCTACAATTACCTGACCACCGGCCGTTACCTGGAAACGACCGATGACGCTTATGTGAAGGCGGATTCCACCATCATCGCACCGAAGGTGTCGGGCTACATCGCCCGGGTGCTGGTCGGCGACAACGAAAAGGTCCGGGCGGGCCAGGTGCTCGCCAGGATCGACGACCGCGATTTCAAGGCCGCTCTCGGCCAGGCTCGCGCCGACGTCGCCGCAGCCGAAGCCTCGGTCCGCAACCTCGATGCCCAGCTCGAGCTGCAACAGCCGATCATCGCGCAGAGCACGGCCGACGTCGCGGCCGCCGATGCAAATCTGAAATTCGCGCAGGAAGAGCGCGCCCGGTACGACGAACTCATGAAGTCGGGCTCCGGCACGATCCAACGCGCGCAACAGACCGATGCGGCACTCCGCGCCAGCAACGCGCAATTGCAACACGCCAAGTCGGGCCTGGTGGCAGCCCAACGCAAGGTCGACGTGCTGACGACCCAGCGCGCCCAGGCCACAGCGCAACTCGATCGCGCCCGCGCTGTCGCCGACCAGGCCGAGCTGAACCTGTCCTATACGGAGATCACCGCGCCGGTGGACGGCACGGTCGGTGCCCGCAGCTTGCGCGTCGGTCAGTTCGTGCAGGCGGGCACGCAACTGATGGCGGTGGTTCCGCTCGACGCGGTCTACGTCGTCGCGAATTTCAAGGAGACCCAGCTCACGCATGTGCGCGCCGGCCAGCCGGTCGAGCTGCATGTCGACAGTTTTCGCAATCGCACGCTGCACGGCCATGTCGACAGCCTTTCGCCGGCCAGCGGACTTGAATTCGCGCTGCTGCCTCCCGACAATGCCACGGGTAACTTCACCAAGATCGTGCAGCGCGTTCCGGTGAAGATTGTGCTCGACGATCACAGCCTCACCGGTCTGTTGCGGCCCGGCATGTCGGCGGTTCCGACCGTTGATACCAAGGCGACCGTGGTGGCCGAGCGCGAGACCACCAAGCGCGTCGCCGACAACGCACCGCGTCCGAACGGGGGCTGACCTCGCGGAGGATCGCGGCAGGATTATCAAGTCCTGCCGGATGATCCTTCCCGGACTTCCCTGGTTACCGAAACCATCCGCCTGACGCATCCTGTCTCCGCATCAGAGACGAGGCTTCCATGAGTACGCTTCAACCGACCCTCAACGCCGCGTCCGCTGCCAATCTCCCCGCGCCGACGGCCGCACCCGCAGCGCCTGTCGTCTCCGCCAAGACCTGGATCGCCGTGATCGGCGCCACGCTCGGCGCCTTCATGGCGGTGCTGAACATCCAGATCGTCAACGCCTCGCTCGCCGACATCCAGGGCGCGATCGGCGCCGGCATCGACGATGGCGGCTGGATCTCGACCTCCTATCTCATTGCCGAGATCGTGGTGATCCCGCTGTCCGGCTGGCTCGCACAGGTGTTTTCGATCCGGATCTATCTGCTCACCAACGCGATCCTGTTCCTGGCTCTCTCCGCAGCCTGTGCGCTGGCGCAGGACCTGCCGCAGATGATCGTGCTGCGCGCCGTGCAGGGTTTTACCGGCGGCGTACTGATCCCGATGGCCTTCACGCTGATCATCACGCTGCTGCCGCGCGCCAAGCAACCGGTCGGTCTTGCGCTGTTCGCGCTGTCGGCGACGTTCGCGCCGGCGATCGGTCCGACCATCGGCGGCTATCTCACCGAAAATCTTGGCTGGCAGTACATTTTCTACGTCAACCTCGTGCCCGGCGCGATCATGGTCGGCATGCTCTGGTATGCGCTCGATGCCAAGCCGATGAAGCTGTCGCTGCTTCGCGAGGGCGACTGGGCCGGCATCATCACCATGGCAATCGGCCTCTCCGCGCTTCAGACCGTGCTGGAGGAAGGCAACAAGGATGACTGGTTCGGCTCGCCCTTCATCGTCAAGCTCAGCGTGATCGCGGCCGTGGCGTTGACTGCGTTCCTGATCATCGAGCTCACCGTGAAGAAGCCGCTGCTCAATTTGCGCCTGCTGGTCCGCCGCAATTTCGGCTTCGGCATGCTCGCCAATTTCCTGCTCGGCATCGCGCTGTACGGATCGGTGTTCATCCTGCCGCAATATCTGTCGCGCATCCAGGGCTACAATGCCGAGCAGATCGGCACCGTGCTGGCCTGGACCGGATTGCCGCAGCTGGTGCTGATCCCGCTGGTGCCGCGCCTGATGCAGAAGTTCGACGCGCGATTCATCATCGGCGTTGGCTTCGTGCTGTTCGCCGGCTCCAACTTCATGAACATATTCATGACCAGCGACTACGCCGCCGATCAGCTGTTATGGCCGAATGTCGTTCGCGCCGTCGGCCAGGCGCTGGTCATGGCGCCGCTGTCGGCGGTCGCGACATCGGGCATCGAGCCGGAGAACGCGGGCTCGGCCTCCGGCCTGTTCAACATGATGCGCAACCTCGGCGGCGCCGTCGGCATCGCGCTGCTGCAGACCGTGCTGACCAAGCGGGAGCAATATCACTCCAACGTGCTGATGCAGTCGGTCTCGGTGTTCGAGCAGGCCACCCGCACGCGGCTGGAGCAGCTCACGCAGTACTTCATCAATCACGGTGTGCTCGATCGTGCCGATGCGTCGCATCGTGCCTATGTCGCGATCGGTCATATCGTGCAGAAGCAGGCCTATATCCTCGCCTTCAGCGACACGTTCTACCTGCTCGGCGTAGCGCTGATCGTGGCCCTGATCGCCGTCCTGTTCCTGAAGAAAGCCGGCCACGCCTCGGCCGGCGGTGCACACTGACCTCAACCCAAGCAAAGGAGAACGACCATGAAGCCCCGCATGAATTTCTACCAAGCCGCCCCCGACACGATGAAGGCGCTGATGGCGCTGGAAGAGCAGATCCAGTCGACCGGCCTCGAGAAGTCGCTGATCGAGCTCGTCAAGATCCGCGCGTCGCAGATCAACGGCTGCGCCTTCTGCATCAACATGCACACCGAGGATGCCCGCAAGCGCGGCGAGACCGAGCAGCGCATCTACCTGCTCAACGCCTGGCGCGAATCCCCGCTCTATACCGATCGCGAGCGCGCCGCGCTGGCCTGGACCGAGTCGGTGACATTGATTGCGGAAACGCGCGCGCCGGACGATGCTTACGAGCAGGTCCGCGCCCAATTCTCCGATGCGGATACGGTGAACCTGACCGCACTGATCGGCGCCATCAATGCCTGGAATAGGCTCGCGATCGCGTTCCGTGCAGTTCATCCGGTGAAGGTGAAGGCGTCGGTGGCGTGAACCACGGGCAGTCTCGTAGGGTGGGCAAAGCGAAGCGTGCCCACCCTTGTCCGCGCATACGCGACGGAAGACGTGGGCACGGCGCAAGCGCGCCTTTTGCCCACCCTACGTTAGCGGAGTTCTTAACTTAAACCGCCGTTGCCTTGGCGAACTCGACGTAAATCTCGCGCAGCCGCGTTGCCATCGGACCGGGCTTGCCGTCGCCGACCTTTTTGCCGTCGATGGCGATCACCGGCTGCACGAACAGCGAAGCCGAGGTGGCGAACGCTTCCTTGGCTGCGAGCGCCTCTTCCACCGTGAAGGAACGCTCCTCGACGCGGAGCTGGCGCTCTTCGGCGAGCGCGACGACAGCCTTGCGGGTGCAGCCCGGCAGGATCGCATTCGAGTTCTTGCGGGTGACGATGACGTCGTCCTTGGTGAGGATAAAGGCCGAGGACGAGCCGCCCTCGGTGACGTAGCCGTCTTCCAGCATCCAGGCCTCGCCGGCGCCGGCCTCGGCCGCAGCTTGCTTCGCCAGCACCTGCGCCAGCAGCGCGACGCTCTTGATGTCGCGCCGTTCCCAGCGGATGTCAGGCACCGTGATCACGTTGATGCCGGTCTTGGCGGAAGCCGCGTTGATGATGTCCTTTTCGGAAGTGAACATCACCAGGCTCGATACGACGTCGCCCTTCGGGAAAGCGAAGTCGCGGCCCTTGTCGGCGCCGCGCGTGACCTGGAGATAGACGAGGCCGTTCGCGACCTTGTTACGGGCGATCAGCTCTTTCTGGATCTCGGTGATGCGCTCGACCGTCTCCGGCAGCCTGAGCTTGATCTCGCCGACCGAGCGCTCCAGCCGCGCCAGATGCGAGGCGTTGTCGACCAGCTTGCCGTCGAGCACGGCCGAGACCTCGTAGATGCCGTCGGCGAACAGGAAGCCGCGATCAAGCACCGAGATTTTCGCGTCCGAGAGCGGGACGAATGAGCCGTTGACGTAGGCGATCGAATCCAAGGCGGGTCTCCTGGCGGGAAAGGGATTAAAGGCGTTATACGCCAGTTGGGGGGAGCGATCACCCCTCGTTTCGTCATTCCGGGGCATTCGCAAAGCGAATGAGCCCGGAATCCATTTAACTCCGGATACTGCCGCCTGATGGATCCCAGGCTCGCGCTACGCGCGCCCCGGGATCATGGTGGGGTCAATGCGACAGGATCTTCGACAGGAACTTCTGAGCGCGGTCGCTGCGGGGCTTGCCGAAAAAGTCGTCCTTCAGCGCGTCCTCGACGATCTCGCCACGGTCCATGAAGATCACGCGGTTGGCGACCTTGCGGGCAAATCCCATCTCGTGGGTCACGACCATCATGGTCATGCCATCACGGGCGAGATCGACCATGACGTCGAGCACCTCGCTGATCATTTCAGGATCGAGCGCCGAGGTCGGCTCGTCGAACAGCATGGCGATCGGGTCCATGGCGAGCGCGCGAGCGATCGCGACGCGCTGCTGCTGGCCGCCGGACAGTTGCGCCGGAAATTTCTGCGCATGCTCCGTCAACCCGACGCGCTCGAGCAGCGCCATGCCCTTGATCTTTGCCTTGTCGTGTGCCCGGCCCAACACCTTCTCCTGGGCGAGGCAGAGATTGTCGATGATCCTGAGATGCGGGAACAACTCGAAATGCTGGAACACCATGCCGACGCGCGAACGCAGCTTCGGTAAATCGGTCTTGGGGTCGTTGACCTTGACGCCGTCGATGCTGATGTCGCCCTTCTGAAACGGCTCCAGCGCGTTGACGCATTTGATCAAGGTCGACTTGCCGGATCCTGAGGGACCGCACACCACCACCACCTCGCCCTTGGCAACGCTGGTGGTGCAATCGGTCAGCACCTGGAAGGTCGGGCTGTACCATTTATCGACGTGACTGATCTCGATCATGACGGGCCCTAGCGAAGGATGGCGATGCGCGCCTGCAGGCGACGGACGCCGAAGGACGCGATACAGGAAATGGTGAAGTAGACGACGGCCGCAAACAGGTACATCTCGACCAGACGACCGTCACGCTGCGCGACCTTGCTGGCCGCCCCGAGGAAATCGGTGATCGACAGCACGTAGACCAGCGAGGTGTCCTGGAACAGCACAATGGTCTGCGTGATCAGCACCGGCAGCATGTTGCGGAAGGCCTGTGGCAGCACGACATAGCGCATGGTCTGCGCGTAGGTCAGGCCGAGCGCGTTGGCCGCAGCCGGTTGTCCCCGCGAGATCGACTGGATGCCGGCACGCATGATCTCGGAGAAGTACGCGGCCTCGAACATGATGAAGGTGATGAGCGAGGATGCGAACGCGCCGACGCTGATGGGGCGCGAAGCCCCCGTCAGCCACTGCCCGATGTAAGGCACCAGGAAGTAGAACCAGAAGATCACCAGCACCAGCGGCAGCGAGCGCATGAAGTCGACATAGAGGCCGGCGATGCGTCCGAGCGTCTTGTAGCCGGAGAGCCGCATCAGCGCGATGGCCGTGCCGAAGATCAGGCCGCCGAGCGCGGACAACGCCGTCAGCAGGATCGTGAAGCTCATGCCCTCGTAAAACAGATAGGGCAGCGCGCGGATGATGACGTCGAAATCAAAATTGCTGAACATGGTGCTATTTCCCCGTGATGTAGCCGGGGATCGCGACGTAACGCTCGAGGAAGCGCATCGCAGTCACGACGACGGCGTTGACGAGGAGATAGAGCAGCGTTGCTGCGGTGAAGGCCTCGAACACCTGGAACGAAAATTCCTGCATCGAGCGCGCCTGTCCGGTCAGCTCCAGCAGGCCAATGGTGATGGCGACCGCGGTGTTCTTGATGGTGTTGAGGAACTCCGATGTCAGCGGGGGCAGGACGATGCGGAAGGCCATCGGCAGCAGCACGTAGCGATAGCCCTGCACCGTGGTCAGCCCGAGCGCGGTCGCGGCCATCTTTTGCCCTCGCGGCAAGGACCCAATGCCGGCTTGCAATTGCACCGCGACGCGCGCCGACATGAAGAAGCCGATGCCGATCGCCGCCGTCCAGAACGGAGCATTCGGCAATTGCTTCAGCCACAGGCCGGCAGACTTCGGCAGCAGCTCCGGCAGCACGAAGAACCACAGGAACAGCTGCACCAGCAGCGGCATGTTCCGGAAGAATTCGACGTAGCAGAAGCCGAACCAGGAGGCCGACTTCGACGGCAGCGTCCGCATCACGCCGACGATCGAGCCGGTGATCAGTGCGATGATCCAGGCCAACACCCCGGTTTCGAGGGTCAGCACCAGTCCCGACAGCAGCAGGTCGAGATAGGTGCCGGTCCCCATCGGGTTCGGCTGGAAAAAGATTCCCCAGTTCCAATGGTAGTTCACGTGTCCCCCGCGCGAACGCGCCAGTCAGAGATGTCCCGGCCCCTATGCAAATGTCCGGCCACTCTGGTGTCAAGAGTGGCCGGACATGATCCCGATCGAAAGATCAGGGTTGTAGCTTACTTGTAATCGTCCGGGTTCGGCGAGTCCGAGGGCTTGGCGAATTCGTGCTTCAGCTCAGCGGAGATCGGAGTGTTGAGATTCAGACCCTTCGGCGGGATCTTCTGGGTGAACCATTTGTCGTAGATCTTCTGGCCTTCACCCGAGGTGTAGAGCGCAGCGGTCGCGGCATCGACCACCTTCTTGAACGGCGCGTCGTCCTTGCGCAGCATGATGCCGTAGGGCTCGGGCTTGGAGAATGCATCCTTGGAGATGACGTAGTCCGACGGCGACTTCGATCCGGCGACGAGGCTCGCCAGCAGGATGTCGTCCATGACGAAGGCCACGGCGCGATCGGTCTCGACCATCAGGAAAGCTTCCGCATGGTCCTTGGCCGGGATGATGTTGGCGCCGAGCTTCTTCTCGACGTTGGCTTCGGTCAGTTGCTTGATGTTGGTGGTGCCGGCGGTGGAGACCACCGTCTTGCCCTTGAGGTCGTCGATCGATTTCAGGCCGCTTGCCTTCTTGAAGACGTAGCGGCTGGCGGTCAGGAAGTGGGTGTTGGTGAAGGCGACCTGCTTCTGGCGCTCGGCATTGTTGGTGGTCGAGCCGCATTCGAGGTCGATGGTGCCGTTCGCCATCAGCGGAATACGCGTCGCCGAGGTCACCGGGTTGAGCTTCACCTCGAGCTTGTCGAGCTTGAGCTCCTTCTTCACGGCGTCGACGATCTTGTAGCAGATGTCCATCGCGAAGCCGACCGGCTTCTGGTTGTCGTCGAGATAGGAGAACGGGATCGAAGAGTCGCGGAAGCCCAGCGTGATGGCGCCGGTGTCCTTGATGTTCTTCAGCGTGCCGGTCAGCTCCTCGGCCCCTGCCTGGCTGACGGCGAAGGTCGCGGCGAGCGCGAGCCCGATGCTACGGAAATGTCTCACTTTTTTGGTCCCCTTTCAGGATGATGCGGGCGGGATGCAAGCACAAATCGGCTTGGATTAGAATGTGACTTTCGACGGGATCGAAGCTCAGGTTAACGGGCGTGGCAATTCCCCGAGATCCCAGAACAGGCCGGCCATCACCGTCAAGGCCTCTTCCGTCAATGGCAGCAGGATGTGCTCATTGGGCGCATGCTGGGAGCAGCCGGGATAGGAGTGCGGGACCCAGATCGTCGGCAGGCCCAGAATCTCGGAAAACACGTCGTTCGGCAGCGAGCCGCCGAAGTTCGGCAGCACCGCCGGCGCCTTGCCGGTGGTGTTTTGGACTGAATCAGCCGCCCATTTGATCCAGGGGCTGTCGAAATCAGTGCGCGATGCGGCAAAGCTCTGGGCCGCCCGCACCTCGACCATCGGAAAGCCCTTTTCGACCAGATGCGCCCTGATCGCATCGATCATGCCATCGACCTTGGTGCCGACCACGAAACGCAGTTGCAGCACGGCACTGGCGTGACCGGGAATGGCGTTGGCCGGCTTCCCGACATTGCCCGACGACATCGCCAGCACTTCCAGCGTGTTCCAGGCGTAGAGCCGTTCGGCCGCGGACAGGCCGTCCTCGCCCCAATTCTCCGCAAGCGCGGGTTCGTCCTCGGTCGGCACCACCTGCACATCAGCCAGATAGCTGCGGATCTGGTTGGTGAGCCGCGGCGGCTTCAGCGCCTCGAGCTGCAGCCGGCCAAGGCCGTCCACCAGCGTCGAGATCGCGTTGACCAGGATGGTCGCGGGATTGGCGAGCACACCGCCCCAATTGCCGGAATGATGGCCGCCATCGCGCAAGTTCACGTCGAGATGGATGCGGATGCCGCCGCGGCATCCCAGGAACAGCGTCGGCCGGTCCGCGGACAGCCGGGGCCCATCGGAGGCCATGAACAGATCGGCCTTGAGCGCGTCGCGATTGAGATCGCAGACCTTGCCGAGATCGGGCGAACCGATCTCCTCGCCCATCTCGACGATGAATTTGGCATTGAAGCCAAGCTTGCCGCCGCGGGCCTCGCGCACCGCGCGGAGCGCGGCCATGTTGATGCTGTGCTGCCCCTTGTTGTCGGCAGTGCCGCGACCGTAGAGACGAATGCCTGCCGCCGTCGTGCGCCAGGGATCGCGACCGTCGCGCCACTCGCCTTCCATGCCGTCGACGACGTCGCCATGGCCGTAGACCAGCACGGTCGGGAGAGACGCGCTCTCATGATGCTCGGCAAACAGGAATGGCGCCTTGTCGCTCGGAGATTCGACCAGGCGGCTGGTGAAATCCAGCGCCGCGAAGGCCGGCATCATCTCCTGTTCCAGATAGGCGCGCAGTTCGGGTCCGCGCGACGGATTCTGGCTTTCGGTCTTGTAGGCGACGCGGCGGTCGAGTTCAGCAAGGAACGCACCGGATTTGAAGTCGTCCCGGGCGCGGGCGATGGCGTCGGCTCTGGTCATGGCTGGTTTTCGAAGCTTTAGGACGAAGGATATTACCCGACACGGGCAAACCTCCGAAAGTGGCGGGGAGCTGGATAGTTCTTCTAGTTCTCTTGTACTTCTCTTGGGATTCCGTTCTTGCGCTCTTGAGATTGGCTTGCCAGGCGCGGGAGCACCGCTGATTTTGGCCTTGCCAATGCCCAACCATATGCAAGAACGTCCGCCAAGTTGGGGCGCACGTCTATCATTCGAAGAGCGCTCAGTACAGGGCGCCGGGGGACCAGCATGGCCAAGCAGATCAGGCTCAACGCATTTGCGATGAATTGCGTCGCGCATCAATCACCGGGCCTGTGGACCCATCCGCGCGACCGCACCGCCGAATATAACCGCCTGCCCTACTGGATTGATCTCGCCAAAACGCTGGAACGCGGCCGTTTCGACGGGCTGTTCCTGGCCGACGTGCTCGGCGTCTACGACGTCTATGGCAACAGCCCTGACGCAGCGTTGCGCAATGCAGCACAGACGCCGTCCAACGAGCCGCTGTTGTTGCTGTCGGCGATGGCCGCGGTGACGAAAAACCTCGGCTTCGGCGTCACCAGCAATCTGTCGTTCGAGCCGCCCTACCCGTTCGCGCGGCGAATGTCGACGCTCGATCATCTCACCGAGGGACGGATCGGCTGGAACGTCGTCACCGGCTATCTCGACAGCGCTGCGCGCGGCGCCGGCAAGGACAAGCAGGCCGGGCACGACGACCGCTACGACATCGCCGACGAATATATGGAGGTCGTCTACAAGCTCTGGGAGGGAAGCTGGGAGGACGAGGCGGTGGTCCGCGACCGCAAGAGCGGCATCTTCACCGATCCCAGCAAGGTTCATCGCGTCAATCACGAGAGCGCAAACTATCGCATCAACAACACCATTCACCTCAGCGAGCCATCGCCGCAACGGACGCCGGTTCTGTACCAGGCCGGCACCTCGCCGCGCGGGCGGCAGTTTGCCGCAAAACATGCCGAATGCGTTTTCATGTCGGGACCGTCGGCCAAGATCATTGCGCCGCGGGTCGCCGCGATCCGCCAGGAGGCCGCGGCCCTCGGCCGCAACCCGGCCGAGATCCTGATGTTCAACATGATGACGATCATCCTCGGCAACACCGAAGCCGAAGCGGCGGCGAAATATGCCGACTATAGGTCGCATATCAATCCGGAAGGCGCGCTCGCGCTGATGTCCGGATGGACCGGCATCGATTTCTCCGGTTACGAGCTCGATCAACAGGTCCGTCACGTCCAGAACGATGCCGGTCGCAGCGCGCTCGACAACGTCACTCGCGGCGACCCCGACCGCGTATGGACCGTGCGCGACGTCATCGAACATGTCGGGATCGGCGGCGCCGGCCCGGTCGTGGTCGGCACGCCCGAGAGCGTCGCGGACAAGATCGAGGACTGGTTCGAGAAGACCGACGTTGATGGTCTCAACGTTGCCTTTGCGATCTCGCCCGGTGATTTCGAGGATATCAGCGACATGCTCGTGCCGGAGTTGACTAGGCGCGGGCGATACAAGCCGGAATACGCCAAGGGCACATTGCGGGAGAAGCTGTTCGGCGACGGCCGCGCCCGGCTCGATGCGCCGCATCCGGCGGCGGGGTATCGGGTGGGGAAGAAGGGGTAGGCTCCCAACTGCCTCCTCCTCGTCATTGCGAGCGAAGCGAAGCAATCCAGGGTCCCGCCGCGGAAGCAGTCTGGATTGCTTCGCCGCTACGCCCCTCGCAAATGACGGCGGCGGCAACCTCCCCTACACCCTCCCATCAACCATCACCTCGATCAGCTTGGTCCCCGGCCGATTGAACGCCGACGCGAGCGTCGCCTTCAGCTCGCGGGGATCGCTGATCTTGATCGCTTCGCAGCCGAGCGCCTTGGCGACACCAGCGAAATCCACCGGCGGATCGACGAAATCCATGCCAACGTAATTGTCGTCACCGTGGAAGGCGAGCAGGCGCTGCTTGATGATGCGGTAGCCACCATTGTTGGCGATGACGACGTTGAGCGGCAGCTTGTGATGCGCCGCGGTCCACAGCGACTGGATCGAATACATCGCGCTGCCATCGCCGGAGAAACACACCACCGGGCGATCCGGGTTGGCGATGCTGGCACCTACGGACGCCGGCAGACCCCAGCCGATGCCGCCGGACGCAAGGCCATGATAGCCATAACGGTCACGGTGCGGACGCAGCGCCGTGACCTGACGGCTGGAGGTGAGGCCTTCGTCGACGAGGATGGCATGATCGGGCATCGCCTCGACCATCTGCAGCACGAGATAGTCGGGATCGATCGGCGCGCGGCTTGCGCTCTGGCCGATCTGCTCGACCAGCGCAGCACGGCGCGAGGTCCAGTTTTTCGGCGCGAGTTCGGCAAGACGCTGTTTCGCGCGGTTCGCGAGTGCGGTGCCGCCCATCTCCTTCAGCACCGGGATCAACGCGCGCAACGTTTCCTTCACATCCGCCTTCAGCGCGATCTCGGCACCGTAGTTCTTGGCGATCTCCCAATCGACAAGGCCGATCTGCACGATGCCGAGCCCATCAGGCAGCGCATCGACCTCGCTGTAGACTGACATCCGCAAGGGATCGCCGCCAAGCGCGATCAGCAGATCATATGGCGCAAGCGTGTCGCGCGCGATCTTCTGAACGCGCGCCAGCGTGCCGACGAAGCTCGGGCTCTCGGAAAGAAAGTGCGAGCCATAGGGCGTCGAAGACTGGTAGGCGGCGGCGCCCAGCAGTTCGGCAAGCTCGGCCGCCTCCTTCAGCGCATCGCTCTTGACCACCTCGTCCATGGTGACGATGACAGGACGCTCTGCCTTCAGCAGCCGCGCGGCAAAAGCTTTGAGCGCCTCTTCCGACGGCTTCGTACGCGCGTCGATCCGGGTGGAGCGGCCGAGATCGATGCCGGCCTCGCTGTTGAGGATGTCGCCGGGCAGCGAGATGAACACCGGCCCGGTCGGCGGCGTCATCGCGACCTTGGCGGCGCGGCGCACGATGCGCGGCAGATCCTCCAGCCGGGTCACCTCGACCGCCCATTTCACCAGCGGCTCGGCCATGCGCACCAGCGGGCCGTAGAGCACCGGCTCCATCAGGCCGTGGCCCTGCTCCTGCTGACCCGCGGTCAAGATCATCGGCGTGCCCGTGAATTGGGCGTTGTAAAGCGAGCCCATGGCGTTGCCGAGGCCAGGTGCGACATGGACATTGCAGGCGACAAGCTTGCCGGAGGCGCGGCTGTAGCCATCGGCGATCGCGACCACCAGGCTCTCCTGCATCGCCATCACATAGGTGAGGTCGGGATGGTCCTTCAGCGCATGCATGATCGGCAGCTCGGTGGTGCCGGGATTGCCGAACAGATGCGTGATGCCCTCGTCCTTGAGCAGCGCGAGAAAGGCGGAACGGCCGGTGATCTTGTTCTTCATGTTTCCTCCGTGCCGCGGACGTTGCCACGGCCGGTCGCATGATGGCCGAAGTCGGAGGCAACGCGCAAGGAAGCGCGGTCATGGCTGCCTTGCGCTGGCGCGCGTAAGCTGGGAACATCGTTTGACCCAGGCGTCAGCCCGCAAGGGGGAAGCACAATGGCGTATGACGAAGTGACTGCGGCACGCGTGCGCAAATTGCTGGCTGGTCAGCGCCACGTGGCCGAGAAGAAGATGATGGGCGGCCTCTGCTTCATGGTTGATAACACCATGTGCTGCACCGTCAGTGGACGCGGCGGGATGCTGATCCGCGTCGGCTCCGAGGCCCATGCGCGCATGCTGGAAGAGCCGCACACAAGCCCTATGGAAATGCGCGGGCGCGTCATGAGCGGATTTGTGCGTGTCGCGCCGGAGGGCTACCGGAGCGATGCCGAGCTGAAACGATGGGTCAAGCGCGGGCTCGACTTCGTTGCATCGATCCCCCGAGAATCCAAACCGAAAAACGCTGCACCGCGCAAAGCGGCTGACAAGACGAAGGCAAAAGCAACCACCAAGGCAAAGCCAACGGCTAAAACTGCTCCTCGCGGCCAAGCTCGAAAGGGTCCTCGCCGCTAGCGCGCTTCTTCTTTTTCGAGCGCTGCCAGACCACGCCGGGAAAACCCTTCAGCGGCACCAGCGGCTCGCCGGTATAGGCCCATTCCTGCAGCTCCTCGATCGCGATGTGATAGAGCGGCTGGCGGCCGGTGCGCTCCTTGAAGAGGGCGCGCGGGATATTGACCATGTGCGGTCCGCGCGGACGTTCGTACGCGATCGGCGTACCGCAATGCGAGCAGAAGCTGCGCGCGGTCTTGGTCGCCTTGTCCTCGTAGCGGGTCAGCGCGGCCTTGCCGGAGGTGATACGAAAACGCTTCTTCCAGCTGCCGACATAGGTTGCGTAGGCCGCGCCATGGGCGCGGCGGCTGGCGGCGGAGTGATCGTGCCATGCCCAGCGTGCGGGGATGTCGATCTCGAAGGTAACCTTGCCGCAGAGGCACTGGCCGGTGGCGGTTCCTGCGGCAACTGCGGCCTTGGCCATGATGCTCTCTCCGTCGTCATTGCGAGGAGGACAATACACGATCGTCATTCCGGGGCGCGACGAAGTCGCGAGCCCGGAATTCATTGGGCGACAAGCCAAAACGTGAGATGGATTCCGGGCTCGACGCGTTGCGTCGTCCCGGAATGACAGAGGGAGCTACGCCGGCGCCAACTCGTCATAAGCAGGATAGTCCGTATATCCCTTCTCCTCGCCGCCATAGAACGTCGCCCTGTTGTACGGCGTGACCGGATAGTCGTGCTCAAGCCGCCGCGGCAGATCGGGGTTGGAGATGAAAATGCGGCCAAAGGCGATGATGTCCGCATGTCCCTCGGCGATCGCGGCATTTGCGGTTTCACCGGTGAAGCCGCCCGCGGTCATCAGCACGCCGCTGTAGTGCGGACGGAACAGCACCATCGCCGAGGGAACGTTCTCCCAATGGACGTCGGCGCGGCCTGCGCCGCTCGAGCGCGGCTCGATGAAATGCAGATAGGCAAGGCCGAGCTTGTCGAGCGCTTTCACCACATGGGTGTAGAGCGGCATCGGTTCAGGCTCGACGGAATCATTGGCGATGCCGTGGGGCGACAGTCGCACAGCGACGCGGTTCGCGCCCCAGACATCAATCGCGGCCTGGGTCACTTCAAGCAGCAGGCGTGTGCGATTCTCGATCGAGCCGCCATATTGATCGGTGCGTTGGTTGCTGCGCGATTGCAGGAACTGCTCGAGCAGATAGCCGTTGGCGCCGTGGATCTCGACACCGTCGAAGCCGGCCGCGAGAGCGTTCTTCGCGCCCTGCCGGAAAGCCTCGACAATGCCCTTGACCTCGTCGGTCTCCAGCGCGCGCGGCGTCTCGTAGTCGGCGAGCTTGCCGTCCGCGGTCATCGCCTTCATGCCTTCGGCCCTGATCGGGATCGCCGACGCCGACACCGGCATTGCGCCGCCGTGATACGAGGAATGCGAGGCCCGGCCGACATGCCAGAGTTGGAGGAAGATGATGCCGCCCTTGGCATGTACGGCGTCAACGACCTTGCGCCAGCCGGCGATCTGCGCCTCCGAATAGATGCCCGGTGTCGCCGGATTGCCGCGGCCCTGCGAGAGCACCGGCGAAGCCTCGGCGATGATCAGGCCATTTTTGGTCGCGCGTTGGCCGTAATATTCGGCGTTGAGTGGACGCGGGGCAAAGCTGTCGCGCTCGGCGCGCATGCGCGTCAGCGGCGCCATCGCGACGCGATGCGCGAGCTTGTACGGACCGACCTGCAACGGTTTGAACAACGCTTCGAATTTCATGTCGGCCCCGATGTCTTTGAAAGGATGCGGATCATATAGCGAGGGGCGGCCGCCGGAAAGGCGCCGCCCCGTAAAAGCAGATATTCCCCCGCGCGGAACGCGGGAGAGATCGGGTCCTAGGCCGTCTTGATCCAGACGGCCTTCACGTTGAGATATTCCTCGACATGCTGCTTGCCGGACTCGCGGCCGTAGCCGCTCATCTTGTAGCCACCGAACGGCACGGCCGGGTCCATCGCCTGGTAGCAATTCACCCACACCGAGCCGGCCCGCAGGCGCTTCGCGACCGCATGCGCCTTGCTGACGTCGCGCGTCCACAGGCCCGAACCGAGGCCGAACGTGGTATTGTTGGCGCGCTTGACCAGCTCATCCATGTCCTTGAATGCGATCGCGGAGATGACGGGACCGAAGATCTCCTCCTGCGCGATGCGCATGTTGTCCTGGACGCCGGCGAACACTGTCGGCGAGACGAAGAAGCCCTTCGACAGCGCACCTTCGGTGACGCGGCCACCACCAACCAGCGCCTTCGCACCTTCCTTCTGGCCGATGTCGAGATAGCCGGTGACGCGCTTGAGTTGCTCCTCGGAAACGAGCGGGCCGATCTGCACGTTGGGATCGAGGCCATTGCCGACTTGCAGCTTCTTGCCGAATTCGGCGACGCGGCCGACGAACTCCTCGTAGACCGACTGCTCGACGAACAGACGGGTGCCGGCGCTGCAGATCTGGCCGGAGTTGGCAAACACCGCCATCGCGGCACCGGGAACCGCCGCATCGAGATCGGCATCGGCGAACACGATGTCCGGCGACTTGCCGCCAAGCTCGAGCGACACACGCTTGAGATTGCCGGCGGAGGCGCGGATGATCGACTGACCCGTCACATGCGAGCCGGTGAACGCGACCTTGTCGACATCATGATGCGAAGCGAGCGCCGCACCCGCGGTCTCGCCATAGCCCGGCACGACGTTGACGACGCCGGGCGGAATGCCGGCTTCCATCGCGAGCTCAGCGATGCGCAGCGAGGTCAGTGGCGCTTCTTCGGCGGGCTTGAGCACCACGGTGCAGCCGGTCGCGATCGCGGGGCCGATCTTCCAGAGTGTCGCGGTGAGCGGGCCGTTCCAGGGGATGATGGCGCCGACGACACCGACGGGCTCCTTCAGCGTGTAGGAGAAGATCTCGCCCGGCAACGAGTTCTCGATGGTCTCGCCGTGGATCGCGGTGGTCTGGCCGGCATAGTAGCGCAGCATGCCGACGGCGCGCAGGCGATAGGCGCGGGTGCGGCTGAGCGGCGCGCCCATGTCGAGCGTGTCGAGCTGCGACAATTCGTCGAAATTCTTCTCGACGAGGTCGGCGAGCTTCAGGAGCAGGTTCTGCCGCTCGAACGGCTTGATCTTGCTCCAGGGGCCTTCGAAGGCGCGGCGGGCAGCAGTGACCGCACGATCGATGTCTTCCTTGTCTCCTTCAGCGACAGTTGCGAGCAGTTCGCCGGTGGCGGGATTGTGGGTCTCGAAGCGCTTGCCTGAGGCAGCGTCCACCCACTTCCCATCGATCAGCATCTGCTTGTAGGACCCGTTCGCAAACGGATGGCGCGTGATCGGAATAGCCTGCGACACAGCCATGGCTGCACTCCCTGGGTAGGTGATTGATTGGGTTCGATCTGGGCGGGATCGTTAGGTCGAGGAGAATACAGCGGCGCCCGGAGGGCGTAAAGTCGGCGCGGAACGAAGACCTCCCATGCCACTTGTGCAGGGTCGAATGGCCGCCATGTTATAGCTCGACCGAGCCCTCCCCCGGAGACGATCCATGCCGCACCCCGCCATCGCCGAAGACAATGTCGCCGTGATCACCGGTGGTGCATCCGGCATCGGATTGGCCGCCGCCATGGCGTTTGCGCGCGCCGGCATGAAAGTGTGCATCGCCGATGTCGACCGGAGACGGCTGGCGGAAGTCGCAACAAAACTGTCATCGATCGCAGGGCCAGCGAATGTGATGACGTCCGCGGTTGACGTCAGCAAGGCCGAGAGCGTGACGGAACTCGAGCACGCCGTGCGCGATCGCTTTGGCGGTACCGACATCCTGATGAACAATGCCGGCATCCAGCCCGGCAGCACGCTGTTCGGCGAGCCCGATAATTGGCAGCGCGTCATCGGCGTCAACATGTGGGGCATCATCAACGGCGCGCGCATCTTCGCACCTCAGATGATCGCGCGCCGCAGGTGCGGCCTCATCATCAACACCGGCTCGAAGCAAGGCATCACCACACCACCCGGCGATCCCGCCTACAACGTATCCAAGGCCGGCGTGAAGGCGTTTACAGAGGCGCTTCAGCACGAGTTGCGCAACACGAAAGACTGCCAGATCAGCGCACATTTGCTGATCCCCGGCTTTGTCTTCACGGGGCTGACAGCCAAGGGCCGCACCGAAAAGCCGGCCGGCGCGTGGACGCCGGAGCAGACCGTGGATTTCATGATCGCGCGGCTCGAGGCCGGCGATTTTTACATTCTCTGCCCGGACAATGATGTGCCCCGCGCCCTCGACGAGAAACGCATGCAATGGGCCGCCGGCGACATCGTCGAAAACCGCCCGCCGCTGTCGCGCTGGCATCCAGGCTACGCGGATGCGTTCGCGAAGTTCGTGAAGGGTGGCTAGGCGATAGCCTAGAGCGTCTCTTGCTTGTGCCCGCAATTCTTGCAGGCGAACTTGACGCGGCTCTGGCCTTTTTCCGCCTGAACCCGGTTTGGCGCGCCGCATTTGCCGCAGACGGCCTCGATACGGGTCGAGCCCTGCTTCACGACGATGGTCTTCTTTTCCATCGATTCGCGGATCAGGCGCTCAGCCTCTTCACGCAGGGATTGTTTCGACAAAGCTCGTCTCCGCCTCTGGAAAGCGCGAGAGCCATATCGCACTTGCGATCGAATCTCAATCGGCAATGCCGGCTCAGACCTCGACAATCACATAGGAGTCTTCGACATGTACCGGAAATGTCTCAGCGACATACGGCCCCTTCTGCAATTCGTCGCCGCGCTCCACCGCAACCGGATAGGACCGGATCTTGAAGCGTTTCGGGTCGAACCAGGACTGGCCGTTACGCATGTCGAATTCCCAGCCATGCCAAGGGCAGCGCAGCATCTCGCCAACGCGTGAGCGCTCATACACGCCGGGCTCGGGCGAAGTCAGCCGCGCCACGCAGGCCGCCTTCTCCAGCGGCGCGCCTTCGTGCGGGCAGCGGTTCAACAGCGCGAAGAACTCGCCGTTGACATGGAACACGACGATATCGCGACCGTCGACATCGACGACCTTGTTGCCGCCGGGCGGAATCTCGCTGGTGCGCGCAACGATATGACGGGCCATGCGCGTCTCAGAACTTGTAGACCGCGCGGGCATTGGTGCTGAAGATCTTCTTCCGCTCAGCCTCGGTCAGCGGCGTCTTGAAGGCGAAGCGCGGGTCGTCGAAATCCCAGTGCGGATAGTCCGACGAAAATAGCAGACGGTCGATGCCGACCCATTCGATCAACGAGCGCAGGTGACGCGCCTCGTCGGGCTCGTCGATCGGCTGGGTCGTGAACCAGAAGCTCTCACGGACATATTCCGATGGCTTGCGCCTGAGATGCGGGACCTCGCTGCGGAATCGCTCGAAATGCTGGTCCATCCGCCAGACCGCAGACGGGATCCAGCCGAAGCCACCCTCGATAAAGACGAATTTCAGCTTTGGAAACCGCTCCGGCACGCCTTCGATCACGAGGCTTGCGAGCTGGGCCGCGATGGTGTGGGCGTTGGACTGGTGTTCCTCGACATAATAAGACGGCCAGCCGCCACCGGTTGGCGCGTGCCCGCCATAGCCGCCAACATGAATGCCGAGCGGCAGGTCGAGCGCCTGGGCGCGCTCGTAGATCGGCCAGTAGCGGCGGCGTCCGAGAGGCTCATTTGCGCGCGGCGAGACGTTGATCTGGATATATTCGCCGATTTTGGCGCAGCGCTCGATCTCGGCGATCGCAAGATCGACCCCATCCTGTCCGACCAGAATTGAAGCCTTCAGGCGCGGATCGCGATGCGACCAGAAGGCCAGCTGCCAGTCGTTGATAGCACGCTGGATCGCCGCGCCGAATTCGAGATTCTGCTGCGAGAAGATGAAGAGATCGAGCACTTGCAGAATGCCGAACTCGACATCGAGCGGATCGAGATGCTGCTTCTGCATAAACGCGAGATCGGAACCGGGCGGCCCGCCGGTCGGCGGCCAGGCATCGCGCCGCGCGATCAGCGGCGAGGAGCGCGGATACGGCGTGGTGAAGAGATAGGGCGTGCGCAGATGGCTGCGGTATTCCTTCAGATGCTGCTGCCATCGCTTCGGCAGGAAGTCGTTGAGATCGTCCGTCGATCTCAGGCTCGGATGCACGTCGCAATCGACGATGCGCAGCCGCGAGGCAGCCGGCTTCTCGTCGTCACGCAGCGGACGGTCGATGACTTCACTCATGCGAACCTCCTGAACTAGTTGAGCGACAGCCGCGGAAACGTCTCCAGCGGATTGTCGACGCACATCTTGTCGATGATGCTCTTCGGCAGATGCGGCGGGATCGGATCGTCACCGTCGAACTGCCAATGCGGATAGTCGGACGCGAACAGGAACATCTTGTCGGAGCCGATCTGGTCGATGATCTCCTCGACGCTTTTGGCATCGCCAGGCGCATCGAACGGTTGCATGGTGACGCGGAAATTGTCGCGGATGATCGCCGCGGGCTCGCGCTCGACCCAGGGCACCTCGACGCGGACGCCGCGCCAGGTCTTGTTGGCGCGCCACATGAAGGCCGGCAGCCAGCTCACGCCGGATTCCATCAGCACGACCTTGAGGTCAGGGTATTTGCCGAACACGCCCTCGTAGATCAGGCTCAATATCTGCGCCTGAAATGCCTGAGCCTCGACGAAATAATACTCGTAGCGGTGCGACGGCCAGCCGGCCGAGCTCGGTGCCTGCCGGTATTGCGTGCCGGCATGGATTGCGAGCGGCAGCTTGTACTTTTCGGCGAGCTGGTAGACCGGCCAGAAGTGGCGCCGGCCCAGCAGCGTCTCGCCTTGCGCCAAGACCAAAATCGAAACGAAGCGATTGTCGCCCGCGCGGCGCTCGATCTCCTCGATCGCCAGATCAGGCGCCTGCATCGGCACGACGATCGAGGCCCGGAGGCGTGGGTCACGCGACAGCCATTCGGCGGCGATCCAGTCGTTGATTGCCTTGCAGAAGTCCGCCGCCATGTAGGAATCGAACACGGCCTGCGCGCCGTAGAGCACGTTGAGAATCGCGTGGCTTGCGCCCAACTGGTCGAAGGCGCCCTTCTGTACCATCGCCAGATCAGAGCCCGGCTTGGCGCCGTTGGATGGCCGCCAGTCGGCGCGGCCCGAGAACGGCATGCTCGGCGGATAGGAGGTAAGATCGAGGCCGTCAATCGCGCGGCTCACCACCTGCTCTTTCCAGTGATCGTTCAGATAAGGCAGCAGCGTCGTGCGCGTGCCACCGACCGCCGGGTGGATATCGCAGTCGATCCGCGTCACCGCCATGGAGCTTCCTCGCACAATCCTTGTTGGCGGCGTTCTTGCCGACCGCCTCGGCAGAGTGCTCCGCCAGGTGCCGACGCGCAAGGGCGCAGGCACGCGCGATCCGTCATGGCTCGGTTGCATTTCGCAGGCGCGATATCAGGTCAGGCGATCATCGCGCGACGTGCAGTATCATCCGCCATGATCAGAAGCCGCTGCACCAGCGCGATCGCAGTCTCGGTGGCGGGATCGGCCGACGTCACGGGAACCGCGAGCGCGAGGATATCGACCGGGTCGGATGAGAGCACCACGAGATGGGTCGCGTTGGCCGCGGCCAGCAGCGACGCCAGCCGCTCCACGGCAGGGTCGATTAGCGGATGGCCCCACGGTGCATCGGCGCGCCGCAGCACGCGGTGGTTCGTGAGACGATTGCGCAACAGAAGCGGATCGTAAGCCGCGAGATCATCCTCGCGATAACGCCTTGCGCTCTCGAACAACGGATGGCGCAGCAATTCCGCGATGAGCTGGTCGCGCGTGGTCGCCGGCGAAATCGCGACTGTGCTCAGCACGCCCGGCGCACGTGATTCGAGGTAGGAGCGCAGAGTATCGGTCATGAGACCGATCGCCAGCACACCTGATACGGCGATGGCGCAGAAGCGCGCGACCTGCGCGGCGTCGACATCAGCGGCAACGAAGGCCGCAGCGAGCCCGAGTAGCGCCGAGCTCACCAGCCGGAGCACGGTGAGCAGCACCGCGTGCCAGCGCGCTTCGCCGCTGCTGCCGGCGATCAGGACTGCGGTGACCACGAGCAGCGCGCCGAGGGCGCCCAGCTTGACCGGCATATCAGGCTTTAGCGCGCTGAAATCGGTAACGATGAAAGGCAGCACGATGACTGCGCCGATGGTCATGCGGTCAATGCCGCGGTTCTCCGAGGCCATCAGCGAAAGACGGTCCCGGCTTGCGAGCAGGATGGCGCAAGCCGCAAAGCCCCCGAGTTGAAACAACGCCAGCGCAACGGCGTAAGGCGTGTCGAAATGCCCGAGGCCCAGGGCGCCGCCGAAGCCGAGCACGACGGCACCGATGATCACCGCAAGCTTGATGGCACGCGGTGCGTGTCGCCGCAGCATGCCCTCGGTCACGATCAATGCGCCGAAAGGAATGGCGGCGGCGGGGATCACAGAGAGGTCATCGAGCAAGCTACTGCCGCTCAGCCACGCCGCGCTTCGTAGCAGGAAGAGCAGCGCGACGATACCGAGCGCAATCAGGAATCGTCCAGTGAGGGGGCTCCGCGCGTCCCGGCGGTGGAGCGCGAGCATCGCAACGACGAGCCCGATGACGCCGCAGACATTGACGATCGTGTTGGCAACCACGGCGGATGTCATCGGCCGCGCTCCTGCCGAGGCCGCAACGTGCCAAAAATCCTGTCATCATCGAGCCAGTGCAAGACCGGCAGTACCAGCCGCTGCAATCCCAGGAGGAGGGAGGCAACCAGCAGGCCGGGCAGCGAGCGGTGCGGAACCTGCTCGAACAGATAGGCGCGCGCAGCGGCGAGATCGATGCGGCCGATCTGGAGAACATCGTCGCCGCGTTCATAGTTCAGCTCACGGGCGCAGAAGTCGGCGTACCGGGAATCGCGATGTTTCGGCGCCTCATCGAACGTCTTCTTCAGCGCATCGGACCCGCCGGTATAGGCAGCCGTGATGACAAAACGGCTCTCGTCGAAACCGGCGTCGTCGCCAACGCCGAACACGCTTCGATGTTGCCGTATGATGCCACGAGCGAGTTGAAGATGCGCAAAACTCTGCCGCGCTTCCGGGCGCGGCGACGGATAAACATCAGAGAAGGTCTCGCTGACCATGCCGACCACGCTTGGCACCTGGGTGACATTGGAGATCCAGCGCGGGCGCAGACCGTCGCGCAGGAAGAGCACCAGCGTGGTCAGGCCGTAGAGCACCCAGGACAACCCCTGCCCGCGCGCATCAGGATCGACCATCACGAGCCCGAGATGGGTCACGTCGGTGGACGCGCCGTCGAGCTCGACCTGCATGACCGACAGCGCGTTGAACGCGATCGGACGTCCGCTGTCTTCCTCGGAGATCAAGGTGACGATCGCGCGGGAGAGACGCTCACGCTCGCCGGAGAAGATGCCGTAGGTCAGTTCGTCCGCCGGAAGCGTCTTGGCCGCGACTGTACGGAGCTGCGCAACCAGATGGTCCAGCTCATCATGCGAAAGCGACAAGCCGGGACTTTCGACGATGCGGGTCACGTGCCCGGGATGGGTGCGTAATGCAAGATCGATGGCCGGCTGCGCAAAAGCCTTGAGCCAGAACGATGCATAACCGGGCAGTCGTCCGGCGACCTCGCGCAGATGTTGCCAGCTTCGTTTGCTCCCAGCCTCTGACATGTCCGCCTGCCCGTGGTCGGAGACGTTTCTCGCGCAAGGCGATTAAAGAGCGATGAGTCTCATTTCGCTCGCCGGTTGCAGGGTAAAGGATATCTTTCGGCCGTCGTGGCAAATGAGCGGAAACGCGGGAGAGCGGCGAATGCTCCTGCATCCGCCGCCCCACTCCGACATGTTCTCCGCTCAAGCGGCCTTGGAGACTTCCATCAGCAACCGCTCGGCCTTGGCGTCCTCGATGCGGTTCACCATCCGGCTGCTTTCGTGATTGTCACGCACAGTTTTGGTCAGGGTGACGCAGGTCTGGATCAGCATCACGATGCCCATGGTGAGGTAGCCCTTCATCCAGAGGTCAATCGGCAGGAAGAAAACGCCGAGGGAAACGAGGAAAGCGGATGCTGCGAAGGACGCATAAGTGAAGGTCACCCAGGCGCCGCTGTGGGGTTGGCCGTTCTGGTTCATGGTTGTCTCCTGTTGGTTTTGATGATGATGAGGTTTGAAATCAGGCAGTCGGTGCGCGCTTGGACTTCAACCGCGCCAAGACATCGTCCGCGGTTGTCTTGAGCCGGGGGCCGAAGCCCTGCTCGGCGAGTTTCTCGGCGGTGGCGAGCGGACCGGTGGCCGCATCGAGTTCGACTAGCGCGTCATCGGCGGCCTGGGCTTCGATCTGACGATCACGCAGGCGCCGCAAGGTGCTCTCGGCTTCCGGCAACGTGGATTCGTAGGGACGGGCTGCCTCGATGCCGCTGCGGCGAAGCGAGCGCACCGCTTCCGAGGCACGGGCGACACGACGACCGCGATCGAGCTCGGTGATACGCGCCTGCGCATTCGCGACATGCCGCTTCAGCCGGGCGATCTCGGTCGCGAACAGCGCGCGTGCCGTCATCGCTGCATCACGATCGGCCTCCAAGCCCGCGATCGCTTCGGCCGCATCCCTGGCGAGATCCTCGCGGCCGCCATCGAGTGCCGAAACCGCGCGGATTTCGAGATCCGCGATGCGGGCGACGGTCGCTTCGAGCCTGCGGCCTTCCTGCTGGTCCTGCGCAATCGCCAGCGCCAGCGTCCGCTTGCTGCGCTCGACGGCAGCGGCCGCATCGCGCATCTGCTGGTCGAGGATCAAAAGGGCAGTGCGGTCCTCCAGCTCCTCGCCGGCGGCGGCCACGCTGCCGCGGAAAAGTGTGACTACGGTCTTGAACATTGGCTGCTCCCTGTTATGAGCATTGCTCACAAACGCTTTGTAGCATATCTTGAGCATCGCTCAAGAAAAATTTGAGCAACGCTCACAATTATGGTTAACGGATGACTAAAGCCTTGGAACGCCGAGAGAAACTTCGGAGCGACCTGATCCTGGCGGCGGAGCAGATGATCGCCACCCGCGGATTGGCTGGCCTGAAAACCCGCGATCTCGCCCGCGAGATCGGTTGCGCCAATGGTGCAGTCTATAATCTCGTCGCTGATGTCGACGAGCTGATCCTGCGGGTCGGCTCGCGCACGCTGCTGCGGCTCGATGCGGCGCTGAGCGCGGCGGAAGGCGCGGACGGGCCTTCCCCGCAGGAGACGCTGGTACGCATCGCGATTGCCTATTGCGATTTCGCCGCGGAAAATCTCGAGCTCTGGCGCGCGCTGTTCGAGCATCGCATGGAAGCCGACAAGATCGTCCCCGACTGGTCGATCGAGGACCAGATGCAGCTGTTCAGGCACATCTATGTGCCGCTCACCGCGCTGTTTCCCAAACGAGGTGCCGAGGAGCTCGGTATCACCGCGCGCAGCCTGTTCTCGGCGGTGCACGGCATGGTGGCGCTCGGACTGGAGCAGAAGCTGGTCGCCGTGCCGCTGCCGGCACTGCGCAAGGAAATCGCGGGCCTCGTGCGCGCGATGATCGACGGATTGATCGCGCGAGCAGCGTGAGCCGGACGACGGTAATCTCTCCGTGTTGCCATCCTTCAATCCGACACGGCCACGGTCGGACTCATCATGCGCCGGGCCGAAAGAGACCGCTCTAGCCGCGCAGCACTCGCGCGGAGCATCGCCGCATCGAGCTTGTCCTGCCGCACCCCGTCGAGCGCGCATCCAAAGATCCGGTAGAATTGCGCACCGTCATAGGCAACCAGCAGCAGATCGACGCCGGCGTTGATGGCCTCGATCACCGCCTTGCAGAGGTCATGCTGGTAGATCGCGCCCATCACGAGGTCGTCGGTCATCACGATGCCCTGGTATTTCCAGGCATCGCGTATGATGCCATCGACGACGCGCTTCGAATGCGAGGCCGCGTGATCGGGATCGACGGCGGTGAGCGTGACATGGCCGACCATGAGCGCGCTGTGTGACTGCGACAGCACTTCGCGAAACGGCAGCCAATCGGTCGCTTCCAGCTCCCTGACCGGTGTGTTGAGGTCGGCGCTGAAATGATGGGTATCCGTGCGCACGCGGCCGATGCCTGGAAAATGCTTGAGCGTTGCGCCGACACCGGACTCTTCGAGTCCACGCACGTAGGCAGTGGCGATCGTGCTGACGACAGCCGGATCGGTGGCAATCGCGCGCTGGCCGATCAACGTGTGGAAATCGAGGCGGTTACGCCGCTGCGGCGGCTTGAGATCGAGCACCGGCGCGAGATTGAGGTTGACGCCAAGGCGAGCGAGCTCGCGACCGTGGATGCGGCCGAACTCTTCCGCCCTGGCCTGCTGGTCGTCAGGCGCAAGTCCGACGAGGGTCGCCAGTGCCGGCACCTTGGTCAGCGGCGGCGAGAGATGCTCGACGATACCTCCCTCCTGGTCCGTAGCAACGATGAGCGGCGGCAGACCGGCGGCGCGCCGCGTGTCCTGAAGCGATGCAATCTCTGCCCGTAGCGCATCGACGCTGCGGCCACGGATGTTGTGGCGGGTGACGTAGATGCCGCCGATCAATCCCTGCCCGGCCAAACGCGCGACCTCGGGAAAGGAGGAATAGCCGACCATGAAGTGCGGCCCGAGCTGGCGCGCTTCGGTCACGCTTGCGCCGAGCACATCGTGCTTGCGCAGTTCGAAGCTGACTTGCGCCACCGCCATCAGCATCGGCGGCAGGCACCAGAGCATGACGAGCAGTTTGCCGGGGAGACTGTGCCAGCGCCCGCGGCGAAGCAGCAGGATAGCAATCGCGATGCTGGCGACGACGAGCGCGATGTTTCCAGCGCCGCGCAGCGGGACCAGATAAGGATCGTTCTTGTTTGCGGCCGCGAATGCAACGAGAGGCGCGGCAGACCAGAGCAGGATGAGGCCGATACGGCGGAGGAATTGCATGATGCATCACGTCCGGGGAGTGGCGGATGCTTCGCACCTATCAAAGCGATTTGCGCTGCGCGAGAGCCAAAGGTGCGCCTGCACGAAATCTGCAAAAGACTCCTGAAACCATGCAGACATTGATCCCGGTTTTTGCACGAGGGCCGTGCAGATTTCGTGGCGCCACCCATCACGAAAGGTCATCTGCACATGACGAGCCTTGCTACGACGATAGCAGCGGACTTCCAGCCGAGCAGGCATTCCTCGATTCCGGCCAAGGTCGGCCTCGCCCTGGCGCTGGCCGCACTCGGCAACTGGTTGTTCTATGGCGAGCGGATCGGGTTATCGTTCTCACTCTTTGCGATCGCGTTGGCCTGCGTGTCGGTGTCGTTCAATCATGCTGCCTTCAATCGCCGACGCGCCGTGATCAGCGCAGCCATCATGGTCGCAGGCCTCGTGCCGGCCATCGAGGAACTCAACACGCTGTCCTTCCTGATCCTCGTCGCCGCATTGCTCGTAGCCCTGCTGATCGCGACCAATCCGGAGACGACCGGCCTCGCGGACAGGCTTCGTGCGCTGCGCAACTTTGTGCTGTTTGGTCCCTTCAGGTTCTTTCTCGAGGCACTCCAGATCTTCAGCATGTCGGCCTTCACCCGCGGCATCGCACTCTGGCTGCTGCCAGCAGCGCTTGGCACCGTTTTCGTCGCACTGTTCGCTGCGGCCAATCCAGTGATCGAGCAGTGGGTGTCCCTGCTCAATCCAAAAGTCATTCTCGACTATGTCAGCATTCCGCGCGTGCTGTTCTGGAGCATGATGCTGGCACTGGTTTGGCCGTTCATCCATGTGCGCTGGCGGCGCAGGAAGGTCGTCACCACAGATGTCGACAATGCCCACGTGCCGCCACCGCTCCCGTCCCTCGTCCCGGCCGAATTCCTCGGGCCGTCGACGATCCTGCGGTCGCTCATCCTGTTCAACCTGCTGTTCGCGGCGCAGTCCGTTCTCGACGGGCTGTACCTCTGGGGCCATGTGGCGCTGCCCGCCAACATGACTTATGCCGCTTACGCTCACCGGGGCGCCTATCCGCTGATCGCAACCACGCTGCTCGCCGCCGCCTTCGTGCTGGTTGCGATGCGCCCGGGCGGTCCGGCCGAGAAGTCGACGGTGATCCGTCCGCTGGTTTATCTCTGGGTGGGGCAGAACGTGCTGCTGGTCGCCTCCTCGATCCTCCGCCTCGACCTTTACGTCGACATTTACATGCTGACCTATTGGCGCATCGCCGCCTTCATCTGGATGGGGCTGGTGGCGTTGGGGTTGATCCTGATCGTCGCCCGTATCGTACTTAGCCGGTCCAACCGGTGGCTTGTCGGCGCCAATCTGTTGGCGTTAACGGTCGTGCTCTATAGCTGCTCGCTGGTGAACTTCGACGCGTTCATTGCAGACTATAATGTTGCCCATAGCCGCGAGATTTCGGGCAAGGGCATGCCGATCGATACCCGCTATCTCGCGCAACTCGGACCGCAGGCCCTACCGGCCATCGAGAGGATGATGCAGATTCGTACCGACAGCGCCCTTGTTGGATGCCACGATCGGCTTATAGAAACTCAACGTCTGGACATGGCCTGGCGTGCCTGGGGCTTTCGGAGCTGGCGGCTGCAACGCAGGCTGGAGGCCGAGGCGAGAGGCCAGGCCAGCAGTCAGCCGGCCGGGTGAGCGGAGAGAGTCTTGGCGCATCGCATTCTCATCGTCGACGACGAGGGCCACATCCGCGAAGTCATCCGCGTTGCGCTGAAGAAGGCCGGCATGGACGTCATCGAGGCGCGCGACGGCAAGGAGGCGCTCAGCCGCTTTGCCGCCGACAAGCCTGATCTGATCGTGCTCGACATCGGCATGCCCGAGTTCGACGGCCTCGATGTCTGCCGCGAGATCCGCAAGACGTCCGACGTCCCCATCCTGTTTCTGTCGGCCCGGGACGATGAGATCGACCGCATTCTCGGCCTCGAGATCGGCGGCGACGACTACGTCACAAAGCCGTTCAGCCCGCGCGAGCTGGTGGCGAGGGTCAATGTCATCCTGCGTCGGCTCGTCCCCCGCAATGGCGAGGCCAAGGCCGGGCCGGGCGCGCTGGCGCAAGGCGGCTTGCTGATCGATCCCGAACAGCATGTCGCAGCCTTCGCCGGCACGCCGCTGAAACTGACCGCGATCGAGTTCGGAATTCTGCGCGCGTTCCTCACCCGCCCGACCTCGGTATTCAACCGCGAGCAACTGATGCGGGCGGCCTATCAGCTCAACATCCAGGTCTCCGACCGCACCATCGACAGTCACATCCGCAACATCCGCGCCAAGCTCGCGGCGCAAAATTGCGAGAACGTGATCGAGACCATCCACGGCGTCGGCTTCAAGCTCGGCCGTTGCGAGAAAGCGGCATGAGCGCCGCACCAGACAAATGGCGGCCGTCGCTCGGACTGGTAATCTTCGCGGTGCTGGCCACCGTCGCCGTGCTGCCGCTGGTCGGCCTGTTCTTCTTCCGCCTCTACGACAATCAGCTGATCCGGCAGACCCAGGCCGAGCTGATCGCGCAGAGCCGCGTGCTGGCGACGATCTACGCGCAGGAGGTCACGGCAAGGCTCGACAGCGGCCTGACGCTCGGCGCCGAGGTAGCGCCCGGCGTGCTGCCCGATCCCGGCGACCAGTTCACGCCGATTCGGCCCGCGCTCGACCTCACTGCCAACGATCTCCTGCGGCGGCGGCCGGATGCGTTGCCTGCGGCCCAGCCGGCACAAACAGCCTATGTCGAGATTGGCGCAAGACTGACGCCGATCATCCGCGAGACGCAGAAGGTAACGCTGGCCGGCTTTCGCATCCTCGATCCGCAGGGCGTGGTGATCGCCGGGCGGCAGGAGGTCGGGCAGTCGCTGGCTCATATCGAGGAGGTGGCCGACGCACTGCATGGGCAGTATCGCGCGACCTTGCGCAACCGCGTGCCGGACAAGCCGCCACCGCCGATCTATTCCTTCAGCCGCGGGCTTGGCGTGCACGTGTTCTCGGCGATGCCCGTCATCGTCAACAACCGCGTCGCAGGCGTGATCTACACCACGCGGACACCAAACAACATCTTTGACCATCTCTACCAGGAGCGGGCCAAGTTCGTGCTGGCCGGGCTTGCCGTGATCCTCGGCACGGTCGCGATTGGGCTCGTGTTCTCCCGCACCATCACGCTGCCGATGCGCGAACTGATCGAGCGCGCCACCAGAATCGGCCGCGGCGATCGCGAGGCGTTCCAGCCGCTGCGGCACTACGGCACGCGCGAGTTCGCCCAGCTCTCGCACAGTTTTCTCGGCATGGCCGAGCAGCTCGCAAGGCGCTCCGACTATATCGCGACATTCTCGGCCCATCTCACCCACGAGCTGAAATCGCCGCTGACCTCGATCAAGGGCGCGGCCGAGCTGTTGCAGGATTCCTTTCAAGGCAAGCCGGAAGGCCTGACGCCATCAGAGCAACGGACGTTCATCGCCAACATCCTCTCCGACACCCAGCGGCTGGAGGCGATGGAGCAGCGGCTGCGCGAGCTCGCCCGTGCCGAAAGCCTGCCACAGAACGAGCGCACCGAGCTTGCGCCCGTCATCGCCGACCTCAGGAGCCTGTTTCCGGCCAGCGCCATCGAGGCCAGCGGCAGCCTCGATCGGGTGATCGGCATGTCCGGCGAGAAGGCGCTGATCGTGCTGTCGCATCTCGCTGACAACGCGATGCGGCACAAGGCAGGGATCATCAGGCTGGAGGCAGTGGACGAGCGGACGACCTTGAGACTGACCGTGAGCAATGACGGCGAGCCGATTTCCGCGCCGAACCGCGACAGGATCTTTGACGCGTTCTTCACGACCCGGCGCGACCAAGGCGGCACCGGCATGGGGCTCGCAATTGCACGTGCGGTGATGGCGAGCCACGGCGGCTCGATCAGGCTCAAGCCGACCGCCGCCGGCGTGGCCTTCGAGCTTCAGTTTCCAGCGGCCTAGATCGCAAACACCCAGGCGGCGACGATGGTGCCGATGGTGACAAGACCGGCGATGGTCCAGCCGGCGGCGTATTCCAGCTCAGGATGACCGGTCGCCCGCATGATCTCTGCCGGATCGGCGGAATGCTTCTCTGCCATGACAGCCTCGCACATTTCTCCCCGCGTCATAGATAAGTCGCAGCACCCGCAATTAGGTTCCATCACGGAAATGCGAGGAATGACGCAGCTTGGTTTGTTCGCCGAACCGGAGGCCGGCCCTGCGGGCCTTCGCCATACTGACAATTTTATCGATGCTGCCACCGAGCAGGAGCTGATCGGCCGCATCGCAGCATTGCCGCTTCAACGCTTCCAGTTCGGCGCCTTCGAGGGCAACCGCCGGGTGGCGTGGTTCGGCTATCGATACGACTATGCGCAGCAGCGGCTGGCCGAGGCCGGTGCGATCCCGGACTGGGTGCAGCCCATCGCGCGACAGGCCGAGGCATGGGCCGGCCTGACCGATGGCAGCGTGCGGCAGGTGCTTTGCACTGAATATGACGCCGGCGTCGGCATCGGCTGGCATCGCGACAAGCCGCACTTCGACAAGGTCTTCGGCCTGTCGCTGGGTTCGGCCTGCAAATTCCGCTTCCGCCGCCGCAGCGGCGACACATGGCAGCGCCACACGCTCGAAGCCCTGCCGCGCTCGCTCTACCTGATGGACGGCGAGGCGCGATCGCAATGGGAGCACAGCATCCCGCCGGTCGAGGCGCGCCGCTATTCCATCACCTTCCGGACGATGAAGCGGACCTGACCAACCAAAACCGCGAAAACAACCCCATGCACAGTAGAACGCCCTATCACGCTTGAGGCGGGGTGGCGCGCGACATCAGTCTGACACAGCGGTGCAAAACGCCCGCTCCGCGCAATCGGCGCGCGGATGGCACCTTGCGTTCCAAATCACCTTGCATGCTAGATTGGCCGCACACCGTTCCGGCAGGAGGGAAGCATGGCCGACAACAAGGCAAAGCGAGGCGGAGCCGATCGCGCCCTGATTGCGCTCACCGAGAAGTATGAAGTCGCCTACTGGTCGAAGAAATTCAAGATCACTCCGGCCAAGCTGAAATACGCCGTCAAGAAGGTCGGCCACTCCGCGCGGAAGGTCGAGGAATACATCAAGCTGCAGAAGCACCGCGCCGCCGACAAGAGCCGGATCGCGCTCAGCGAGCCGTACGAGGTCCGCTACTGGTCGAAGAAATTCAAGATCACGCCGGCCAAGCTGAGGCTCGTCGTGGGGGCCGCCGGCCATTCCTCCAGGAAGGTCGAGGCCTATCTCGCGGCACAGAAGGCAGCGAAGAAGAAAAAGGCCAAAAAGACGACGAAGAAGGCCACCAGGAAGGTCGCTGCGCGCAAGAAAGCCGCCTGAGACGCCGCTCTCCCGGCGAGCGCACCCGGCCGTTCAACGGCCGGGTGGCCTGATCCGCATCAATGCCCCATGCCGGGCTCCACCTTGCCGTCGAAAATTTCCGTGTTTGGCTGTCCTTCGACATGCAGGATGCCCGCGAGCCCCCGCTCGGCCCGCGCCAGTGCGTGGTCAACGAGGGTGTAGTTGCCGGGATAGTCGACCTTGAACTCGGTGATGACAGCGCCGCCCGCAGGAACCGATACGGTCTGGATACCCCGCAACGGCTCGCTGGTCGCGCCGCCGAGGTTATAGACCTTGTCGAAGATCTCTCCGATCACATGAAATGAGGAGGTGAAGTTCGGACCACCGACGCCAAAGAAGATGCGGACGGTCTCGCCCACCTTCGCCTGAAGCGGATGGAAGGTGGACAATGCGCCGACCGATCCGTTGAACACAAAGTATTCCGGACGTTCGTTCAGCAGCTTCTCGACGTTGAACTCCTGGCTGCCGTGCTGGCCGAATGCCCCATCGGTGTAGATCTCTCCCTGCATCACGTAATATTCGTGATCGACCGGCGGCAGACCGCCCTCCGGTTCGACCAGGATCATCCCGTACATGCCGTTGGCGATGTGGTGGGCCACCATCGGCGTGGCGCAGTGATAGACGAACAGGCCCGGGGTCAGCGCCTTGAACCTGAAGCTCTTCTCGTCGCCCGGATTGGTCTGGGTCGAGGCGGCGCCGCCGCCCGGACCGGTGGCCGCGTGGAAATCGACCGAGTGCAGCATCGAGCTGCTGTCGGAGTTTTTCAGGTGCACCTCGACCGTGTCGCCGACCCGCACACGCAGCATTGGACCCGGGACCTTTCCATTGAAGGTCCAGTAACCAAACGTGGTCCCCTCCGCGAGACGCGCTTCGAGTTCGACGGTGACGAGGTCGACGCGCACGGTCTGGGGAGCTCGATTGCCGACCGGCGGCGGCACGTCACTTGGTTTCTGCGAAATATCGGCCTCCACCACGGTCTGCGGCGGTGGCTGAGGCGTCACCAGGAATTTTCCTTCCATGCCCGAGAGACGGTGTCCGGGCACGCTGCAGAAATACGCGTAGTCGCCGGCCTTGGCGGCGGGAAACGCGATGCTGGTGCTCGCGCCCTTCCCGACGATGTGCGCCGAGCTTCCTGCAGGCCCCTGATTGTCAAAAACGACGTCATGCTCGGCGCCCTCGCCGTTGATCAGCGTCACCTGAACGACCTGGCCTTCGGCTGCGGACAGCACGGGGTTGACCTGCTCGTCGATCGTGCCACCGACACCGATGAACACCATGCGACCTTCCGCGATTCCGGTGCGGAGCGTGTAGCGCAATCCCGGCAGATAGCTTGCTCCCGGAACCGCCGCCGAGGCCGAAGGTACCGGTTCGTTCGTCGGCGACACCGGGGCCTGCGCATTCTGCCCTGCCGGTGCAGGCGTGGCCGCCGCCCCGCCCGATTTCGAGGTTTGGGTCAGCAAAGCGATCACGGCGTTGCGTTCGCGCTCCGTCTTCAATCCAGGAAACGGCATCTTGTTGCCGGGCACGACCTTTTGCGGATCGGTGAGATAGGCATCCAGCGTCGCCGCATCCCAGACCAGGTTGCTGGCCTTCATGGCGGGCGAGAAATTATATCCCGGCGCATCGCCAGCCTTCTCGCCGACGATCCTGGCGAGCGAAGGCCCAACCCCGTTCTTGCCTGCATCGAGCGAATGGCAGGCCTGGCACTTCCTGAACACCTGGCGACCTTCTGCGACATCGCCTGTCATCGCGGGCTGAGACACCGCGGCGGGTATGACCTTTGCGCTGGCCGGCGGTGCCGGTGCGTGATCGTGCACCATCGGTGCAGCCGGCGGCGCCATTTGAGCCGTATGAACCGGTGACGGCACCGGAGCCGGCAGTGGTGCAGGCGCAGCCGCAGACGTCTGGTCCGTCCGCGCCGCGGGAGCAGCAGCAGCAACCTTGGCCTTTGCGTCGGAGGCTTGCTTGCTGTCCGGCGTTGCGGCCGGGGCATGCGAGGCCGCCGGCTTGGGCTTGTCATCCTGCCTGGCAGCGGCGACCGCAACTGGCGCCGGCGGCGCCGGGACCGACTGGAACATGGCGGCGACACCG
Organism: Bradyrhizobium manausense; assembly: GCF_018131105.1. Lineage (NCBI taxonomy): Bacteria > Pseudomonadati > Pseudomonadota > Alphaproteobacteria > Hyphomicrobiales > Nitrobacteraceae > Bradyrhizobium > Bradyrhizobium manausense. The sequence continues at coordinate 3,146,039 of NZ_JAFCJI010000001.1, forward strand.
ATCACGACCGCAATGACTGCAAGGCCGACGATCAGAACCCCCCATTGCTGAAAAATCTCCCGAATCCATCGCGCCATGTCACTCGCCCCTATTGGGCCGGCTGTCGGCGCAAGCAGTCCGCCACCGGCCGATGCGTCGTGGGATAGATTCGTCCCTCAGTCGTTCAACACTGTCCAAGCACTCGCGACAGCACGCCACCTGCTGAAGCCAGCTCCGGCCGCACGAACCATCGGGCGCTGCGAACTTTTTGTATTTGATCTGGATCAAGCTCCAGTGCGCTCCTGTCGTCTTGACCGGCCCCTTCACAGAAGCCGCGAATGGTGCCTTCCCCCGGATGGGACATCTGTCATAGGCTCAGCGCGCCCCGCGGCTGCGAAGCCGTGACCAGAGAGACAACCATGAAGCTTTCGATGTCGGCCTGCCTCGCCGGTGCCATGCTTGTGGCCGGCGCCACTCATGTCGCGGCTGCCTCCGCCACGCCCGCAAAAGTCTCGGGCTCGACCGCGCTGGCGCTCGCGGGCGTGATCGCACCGCTGTCGCCGATCCTCTCGGGCGCCGAGAAGAAGGCGGTGGCGATGCTGTTCGCCGCCAACGCCGACATTCCCTACAAGAAGCCGGTCGTGGTGACCGCGGACAGAATCGTCTGCCGTACCAGCAATGTCGACATCACGTTACGCAACTGCGAGGTCACCTTCGGCAAGAAGGTCAAGACGGTGAACGGCTCCACGGCCAACGAGATCTTCACAACCGAGGCCCTGGCGGGCATTCCGCCCGATGGCGCGGCGGGATCGAACTTCGAAAGCCTGAGCAAGCTGAGTTGCACGATCGATCCCAACGCCATCAGGCAGAAGGACGGCAGCGGGGCGGATTGCACGTTCCAGCCGGCAAATTGAACTGAAATCGACAGACCACCCCAGGTGCCGCGAAATCGCCGCAACAAGAACCAACAACACCACGTCACAAGGCGAATTGAAAAGACAGGCCAAACCGGCGCTCCAATATGGAGCGCACAAGGCCGGCACCCATGATCATGAAGAGATATCTCGCATTTTTGCTTGCTCTGACCGTGACGGCAGCCTCCGCGCATGGCCCCGTGCCGGCGCGACCGACCGCCCCGTCCGATCTGGTCCTGGCAGGCCTTACCGATAACGACACCACCGCCGGCGGCGTCGCACGGCTCTGCGAGCAGGTCACCTTCGCGCGCGGCCTGCGCTATGGCGACAACGAGGCCAATGTGCTCGACGTCGCGACCAGCGAGACCACTAAGGCAGACACGCCGCGGCCGGTGCTGCTGTTCGTGGCGGGCGACACGTTCACCGGAGACCGCGGCGCACCGGAGCTGTCCCGCGACATCCAGGACGAGGCGATGTGCTTTGCCGCGCGCAACGGCATGATCGGCGTGCGTGTAAGCTATCGGCTGGCGCCGGTCGCCACCTGGCCAATGGGTTCAACCGACGTGGCGGCGGCGCTGTCCTGGATCCACGGCAATATCGACCTGTTCAATGGTGACGCCCGCGAGATCGTCGCGGTCGGCTACGGCGCCGGCGCCTTCCATGTCGCGAGCCTCCTGGCGCATCCCGAACTCCAGGCCGACCGCGCCGATGTCGCCGCCGTGGTGCTGGTGTCCGGCATCTACCGCGCCGGCAAGGACGCTGGAGACAGCGAGAAGGCCTATTTCGGCACCGACACCGCTCAATATGACAAGCGCTCGGTGTTTCCCGGCATCCTCAATGTCGACGCACCGATCCTGCTCGCCTGGGCCACGAACGATCCCCCGAACCTGGTCGCCCAGGGCGAGACGCTGAAGAAGACCCTTTGCGGCGCCGGCCACTGCCCGCGCACCACGCTGCTGCGCAGCCATGACGGCATCGCGGCCGCGTTCGGGCTCGACGGCTCCGGCGACAGTCTTGCCGAGCCGACGCTGTTGCTGGTGCATCAGTTGGAGGCGCGCGGGCTGCCGTAGAGGCTTCGCGGGCAACCACTCGCACTATTTGCTGGGCCACCCCTCTCCCCGCCCTCCCCCGCAAGGGGGAGGGAGCGCAGCGGAGTGCGGGGCTACACTGCTGGCTCATTCCTCGCGCGCTGTCGGATCGAGTCACTCACCCCAAGGAAGGTCTGTTCCCTCCCCCTTGCGGGGGAGGGTTAGGGAGAGGGCTACCGCTCGGGGATTCTCTCCAATAGCCCGTCAATACGTCTGCCGTTTCCGTCGGGCGGCCATGCGCCGCCTCAATGCGCAGCCACAGGATTGCCAAACGCTTGACGTAGATCAACTCGCCTTGATGCAGATCGAGCCGTCCTTTCCGGGGGCCAACGACAAGGTATCGAGCATGGGCGTCATCGGGAGACTGCTGTTCGTTTCGATCGCCGCGCTCGCTTCACTGGGGGCGATGTCGGAGCAGCGTGCGGATCAGCCGACGCCAGACAAGGAAATCCGCATCGGCAACATCGTGCCCTATTCGGGGCCGCTGTCGGAGTTCGGCGCGATCGGCAAGGCCGAGGCCGCCTATTTCGACATGGTCAACGATCGCGGCGGCATCAATGGCCGCAAAATCCGCTTCATCACCCGCGACGATAATTCCGATCCCGCCGCCGCGCTGAACCTGACCCGCGATCTCGTCGAGAAAGACGACGTGCATCTGATGTTCGGGTCGTTCGGCACGCCAGGCAATATCGCCACGCGCTGGTACCTGAACGAGAAGAAAATCCCGCAGCTGTTCGTCGCCTCCGGCGACGAGGAGCTCAGCCAGGCCAAGGCATTTCCCTGGACCATGGGCTGGCAACCGCCGTTCCGCTCGGAGGGGCGCATCTACGCCAACTACATCCAGGCCTATTATCCCCGCAAGAAGATCGTCGTGCTCTGGCAGAATGACCAGTTCGGCCGCATGCTCTACAAGGGCATTCAGGAAGGGCTCGGCGACCTGAACCGTCAGGTCCTCGTCGACGTCGCCTTCGACATCTCGGACGAGCATCTCGAGGGGCACGTCTCGATCCTGAAGCGTGCGGGCGCGGATATCTTCGTCTTTCTCGGCGTGCCCTCGACCGCGTCCAAGGTGATCCAGCTCGCGGCGGCGCTGAACTGGCACCCGGTCTTCATCGTCAACGATGCCTCCGCCTCGATCGCCAATGCGATGGCGCCTGCGGGGCTGGAGAATTCGGTCGGCGTGATCTCGGCGGCCTTCCTGAAGGATCCGAGCGATCCCGCCTGGAAGGACGATCCGTCCATGAAGGACTGGTTCGCCTTTATGGACAGGTACCACAGGGTCGAAAGCACCAACAACAGCGCCGCACTCTACGGCTACGCCGCGGCAGAAGCGTTGACCAAGGTGCTGAGGCAATGTGGCGACGACCTTTCGCGCGAGAACATCATGCGCCAGGCGGCGTCACTGAAGGATTATCACCCGTCGGTCGCGCTGCCCAATATCCGGATGAACACCTCGGCCGACAGCTACCTGCCGATCAGGCAGATGCGGCTGGTGCAGTTCGATGGGCGCTCGTGGCAGCCGTTTGGGGCGGTGATCGAGACCGCGTTCACGGAGGGCGCGGCGCGGTGAGCGTTCTCATCAGCACCATTTGCTAAGCCAGCCTCCCCCGCTGTCGCCAAGGCTACGGCGGACTCGCGCGCGCAGAAAAGCGGTTATGCAGGTTCGCACGGTCACGTTGGCTTCAGCGAGGCGACGGGTCGCGACAGACGCTTTTCGTTTCATGACGAATGTTTATGATCGCGCGTGAACATGCATTTGTCCCGCCGGGAGATCCCATGAACGACACCATCCGCATCAAGCGCTTCAACGCGCGCCCCGTGATCGCGCCGATGAACTTGCCGCTGAAGACCTCGACCGGCGCGGTGGCAAAGGCGCCGCTGGTGCTGATCGACTGCGAGACCAACCAGGGCGCCGTGGGGCATGCCTATCTATTCACGATCACGCCGTCGGCCCTGAAGCCGCTGACCGCGATGGTCACGGAAATGTCAGAGCTGCTTGCCGGCGACGAGCTGCTGCCGTTCGAGATCGAACGCAAGCTGACCCAGCGTTTCACGCTGCTCGGCCTCGCCGGCCTGCAACGACTGGCGCAATCCGGCATCGACATGGCGGCGTGGGATGCGCTGGCGCGAGCCCGCGGCCTGCCGCTGGCGCGACTGCTCGGCGGCGCACCAAAACCGGTGAAGGCCTACAATTCGAAGGGGCTCGGCATCATGCCCGCGGGCGCTGCGGTGGAGGAAGCCCACAAGCTGCTGGCCGAGGGCTTTCACGCCGCCAAGATCCGCCTCGGTCGTCCCGATGCGCGCGACGATCTCGCCGTGGTTCGCGCGGTACGCAAGGCTGTCGGCGACGAGGTCACGCTGATGTGCGACTACAACCAGGCGCTGACGGTGACGGAAGCCATTCGCCGCGGCGAGATGCTCGACGACGAGGGGCTGAGCTGGATCGAGGAGCCGATCCGCCACGACGACTATGCGGGCAATGCGCGCATTGCGGACGCGCTGCGCACACCGGTCCAGATCGGCGAGAATTTCGACAGCGCGTTTTCGATGCAATCCGCGCTGGCAGCGGAAGCCTGCGACTACGTGATGCCCGACGTGCAGCGCATCGGCGGCGTCACCGGCTGGCTCCGGGCCGCCGCGCTCGCGCATGCCGCCGGCATCGAGATGTCGACGCATCTGTTCTCGGAAGTGAGCGCGCACCTGCTCTGCGTGACGCCGACTGGGCATTGGCTGGAATATGTCGATTGGGCGGACGCAGTGCTGGCAACACGACTGAAGATCAAGGATGGGTTTGCGCTGCCGGCCGAGGAGCCGGGCAACGGGATTGAATGGGACGAGGCGGCGGTGAAGAAATATCTGGTTGGGTGATTGTGAAGGCGCGAGCTAGTTGCTTCGCCCCAAACCCTCCGCATCGTCATGGCCGGGCTTGACCCGGCCATCCAGGTCTTAACTTGCGGGACAACGTGGATGCCCGGGACATCTCGCGCGAAGAGGCGCTTCGCGCTTTTGCCCGGGCATGACGACCTCCCGTGGTAAGCGCCCTCACCGCGCCGCGGCGTTGAGGTCCATCGTCTCCAGCAGGCTGTTCTGCCGCCAGTCGATGAAGGCGTCCTTGAGACGGCCCACCTCGCCGGCGTGCTCGGGGATGCCCCAGAGATTGTGCTGCTCGAGCGGGTCGGTCGCGAGATCGAACAACTGCCCGTCCTCGGCACCGTGGATGAACACGACCTTCCACCTGTTATCCCGCACCATGGTGATCAGCCGCGCGCCGGTCATGGCGACGTCGCCGGCCTGCTCGCTGAAGACGAAGTCACGGCCGGTCCAGTCCTCGCCCTTCAGCGCCGGCAGCAGGCTGCGGGCCTGGAACGGCTTGGGATGCTCCGCGCCGGCGAGATCGAGAATGGTGGGCGCGAGATCGAACAGCTGGCACTTCTCGCGGATGCGGCGTCCGTCGGAGAACAGGCCCGGCGACCAGAACAGCAGCGGAATGCGGGTGACGGGCTCATACATCGACCATTTCTGACTGAGGCCATGCTCGCCGAGATTGTCGCCATGGTCCGACATGAAGATGACGACGCAATTGTCGAGATAACCCTTGTTGTCGAGCACCTCGATCAGCCGGCCGATCTGCTCGTCGATCATGGTGACGTTGGCATAGTAATGCGCGCGCAGGCGGCGCATCTCTTCATGCGTGGGCGCGAGCTTCCATGACACGGCGTCGTGGTCGACCTCGGTGTCGTGGCGGCGCTTCTCCTTCAGGTAGGCCGGCAATCCCTCGATCTCGGCTTCGGTCGGCTGCGGCACCGGCAGGTCGTTGCGGGCGAGATAGTGCTCCAGATATTCCGGCAGGGGATCGTAGGGCGGATGCGGACCAGGCAGGCCGATCTGCATGAACAGCGCCTCGGGCTTGGGCCGTGTTTCAAGCCACCACATCGCGGTCTCGGCGACGAAGATGTCCGGATGCAGCGATTTCGGCATGTCCCAGGTGAACGCGCCCATGCGGTCGCCATAATCGGGCAGGCTGCGATAGCCGGCGCGCGACGGCTTGGTCAGCTTGTGCGCGGCGAAGGCCTTGTCCAGCTCGTCGGCAAACCAGCGTCCTTCGAGGAAGCGATCCTTGTTCTCGACCACGAAGCGTTCGTGAAAGCCGGCCTTCGCGTCATAGGGGATGGTGTGCATCTTGCCGACATTGACGCAGTGATAGCCGGCGTCGCCGAGATTGCTCACCCAGGTCTTCTGCCAGTGCTGCCCGTTCCTGAGCACGCCCGAGGCGTGCGGATAGAGGCCGGAAAACAGCGCGGCGCGCGAGGGCACGCAGCTCGGCGCGTTGATGAAGCAATTGTCGAAATAGACGCCCTCGCGCACCAGGCGGTCGAGATTCGGCGTCTTCATGTAGGGGTGGCCCGTCGCCGCGATCGTGTCGAAACGTTGCTGGTCGGTCATGACCAGGATGATGTGGGGCTTTGTCACGGTTGTTTTGTCCTGCGCGGCGTTGAGTCAATAGAAAATATGTCTGACATAATAATTCTTGTCAAACCAGTCCGGATTTGATTATCTGCGATCGGAAGCGCAATTCAGTGCGAATTCCTGTCCTCATCCGCAATAAATCAGACATTTTATTCCACGAATCCGGGATCACCGTGGCAAAATCTCCCAGCAAGGACAGCCAGCAGTCGAGCGCCCATGTCGCCCGTGAAGTGGCGCGGATGATCCTGACCGGCGTCTGGCGCGAGGGCACGACCTTGCCGCGCGAGATCGAGCTCGCGTCCCGCTTCAATGTCAGCCGCGCCTCGATCCGGGAGGCGCTGTCGCTGCTCAAGGCCAAGGGGCTGATCGCCTCGAAGCAGAAGGCCGGCACGCATGTGCGGGCGCGGTTCGACTGGAACATGCTCGACGAAGAGCTGCTGAACTGGACCCTGTCGGCGCTGCCGACGCAGGAGTTCGCCAAGCAGATCCTGGAAGTCCGCCGCATCGTCGAGCCGGAAGCCTGCGCGATCTGCGCGGTGCGCGGCACCGACGAGGACTTTGCGCGGATCGAGCGCGCCTATCGCGGCATGGATGCCGCCGGCATGGACCGCGTCGCCTATGCCGAGCCGGACTTGCAATTCCACCGCGGCATTCTCATCGCCACCGGCAATGATTTCCTGATCGCATTCGGCGCGACGGTCGCGGCCGCGCTACGGATGTCGTTCGACCTGTCGAGCACCAATCCGGGCGCACCGCGCAAGAGCCTACCCTATCACCGCGCCGTGCTCGACGAGATCTGGGCGCGCAATGCCGACGGCGCGCGCCAGGCCATGCACAAGCTGATGGATCTCACCGAACAGAACATCGTCTCGGCGATGTCGCGCCAGAAGAAGAAAGACGTCGAGGACGAGAACGTCCGCACCAGACGGGCGCGTTGAAACCTGCAAACCACGAGTAGAGGGAGAGACAAATGAAGACCGCATCGCGCGTGAGCTCGATCAACCGCCGCACACTGCTCAAGGCGAGCGCCGCAGGCGCAGCACTGGCCGCATTCCCGGCGCCGCTGATCGCACAGACCAAGCCGTTTGCCGGCGTGACGCTGCACGGCGCCTCGTTCCAGCATCGCTTCTTCACGCTGCTGCAGAAGTACATCCCCGAGTTCGAGGAAAAGACCGGCATGAAGGTCGACCTCCAGCTCTCGTCCCTGCCCGTCTACAACCAGCAGGCCAACCTCGAACTGTCCTCGGGCGGCTCGGCCTATGATTTCGTCAACGTCACCTTCACGCTGGCGACGCGCTGGATCGCCGCCGGCCTGCTCGCCAATCTCGACGAATTCACGGGCGACGCCAATCTGACGCCGGCCGAATGGAATCCCAAGGACTTCGTCGACGGCGCGCAGGTGACCTATCGCGATCCCAAGGGCGGCACCTACGGCTTCGCCTGGGAAGGCGGCGCGATGCTGATGGGTCTGTCGCGCATGGATCTGATGGAGAAGAAGGGGTTGAAAATCCCCAAGACCTTCGACGAGCTCCAGCACGTGTGCGCCGAGATCAACGGCACCGATGGCGTCAGCGGCCTGGTGTCGTGGTTCCTGCACAACTGGAATCTGCCGCCCTACATCCAGGGCTTTGGCGGCAACGTCTTCCGTAATCCGCCCGGCGATCCGATGCCGGCGCTGAATACACCCGAAGCGATCCAGGGCGTCGAGTTCTATGCGAAGCTCCTGAAGAGCGCGCCGACTGGCGTTCTGACCTACACCGAAGACCAGGCGCGTCAGGCGATGCTCACCGGCCGCGCCAACATCTTCATCCATTCCAGCGCCTGGGTGACGCCGATCCTGCTCTCCGAGGAGAGCAAGGTGAAGGAGACCTCGCGCGTGGTGCGGTCGCCCGCAGGCCCCGTGCACGACTATCCGGCCTCGAACAGCCAGGGCATCGGCATCCCCAAGAACGCCAAGAACAAGAAGGCGGCGTGGGAGTTCATCAAATGGGCGCTCAGCAAGGAAATCTCGATGAGGCTGGTCAAGGAGCACGGCCACTCCTCGATCTGCCGCCGCTCGATCATCACCAGCGACGATTATCGCAAGCTCAACACGGTGAACGGCCAGGACCTCGGCGCGCTGTATCTCGAGGTGCTCGAGATGCCGGGCAAGGGCGACAACTACATGGCCTATCGGACGACCAAGGAGTTTCCGATCGTCGGCGACATCCTCAACAAGGCGTTCGAACAGGTTGCCACCGGCCAGCTGCCGGCCAAGGACGCGATGAACGCGGCCCAGGACCAGGCCATCGCCGCACTCCGCCGCGCCGGGACGAAGCTTTGAGCGAGAGCGGAATTGACGTTGAGCGCCGCAGGTTCATTGCCTGGGCGCTCACACCAAGCCTGATCGTGCTGTTCGCGGTCGCCGTGCTGCCGGCGATCTATCTCGTCGTGACGAGCCTGACGCCGTTCCAGTTGACGACGCCGGGCTCGGCCACCGATTTCAGCGAGCCGTTCCGCAACTACAGCCTGCTGCCCGGCGATCCCCGCTTCGTCAACTCGCTGGTCGTGCAGGCCAAGCTGTCGGTCGCGAGCGTGCTGTTCCAGGTACTGCTCGGCACGCTGCTGGCGCTGCTTCTCAACGTGCCGTCGCGTTTCGTCGAATTCGCGCGCACCTTCTTTTTGATCCCGATGGTGCTGCCCCCGATCGTGGTTGCGGTGATCTGGAAGCTGATCTACGCGCCCGACATCAGCCCGCTCTATTACGCAGCCCAGGCGCTGCACTTCACGCTACCGGCGCTGACATCGAATGTGGATTTCGCGCTGACCTCGATCATCATCGCCGACACCTGGGAGTGGCTGCCCTTCACCTTCCTGATGGTGCTGGCGGCGCTGCAGACCATCCCGGACGAATATTCGGAAGCCGCCCTCGTCGACGGCGCCAACAAGCTGCAGATCTTCTGGTACGTGACGCTGCCATTCATCACGCCGATCCTGGTCATCTCAGGCATGTTCCGCCTGATCGACAGCGTGAAGGCATTCCCGCTGATCTTCCTCTTGACCGGCGGCGGACCCGGCACCCTCACCGAAGTCACGAACTACTATGCGTATCTGCTCGCCTTCGACACTAACGAGATCGGCTATTCCAGCGCGGTCACCGTGGTGATGCTGCTCCTGGTCTGCGGCATCAGCCTGGGATTGGTCTGGATGGGCCGCCGCAAGGAGGCGCTGGCATGAACGAATCCTCCCTGCGCAAGGCCACGCCTGGCCGGCTGATCGCGATCACGGTCACGCTGCTCATCCTGCTGTCGCCGTTCCTGTGGCTGCTGCAGATGAGCTTCAAGACCAACGACCAGATCCTGCAATTCCCGCCGCCGCTGATCTTCACGCCGACGCTGGAGAATTACATCGCGCTCTGGCACAGCGCGTTCTCGGCGTCCTTCGTCAACAGCCTTCTCAGCGCCTCGCTCTCGACCGCGCTGGCGCTGCTGTTCGGGGTGCCGGCGGCCTATGCGCTCTCGCGCTGGTCCGGCCGCGGCAAGCACGGCTTGAGCTTCGCGATCCTGGTGACGCGCATGGCGCCGCCGATCGCGTTCACGATCCCCTTCTTCCTGTTCTATCGCTGGATCGGGCTGCTCGACACCATCACCGGCCTCGTGCTGGTCTATACCAGCTTCAACCTGCCGCTGGTGATCTGGATGATGCAGCCGTTCTTCGACACGATCCCTTTGTCGCTGGAAGAAGCGGCCCTCGTCGACGGCGCGCGGACGCGCACCGTGTTCACCAAGATCGTGCTGCCGATGGTGACGCCCGGCATCGCCGCGACCGCGATCCTGTGCTTCCTCTACGCCTGGAACGATTTCTTCTTCGCGCTGATCCTGACCCGCACCAATGCGCGCACCGCACCGGTGGCCGTCGTCAACTTCATGAACTACGAGGGCTGGGAATGGGGTAAGATCGCCGCCGGCGGCTCACTGGTGATGGCGCCCGTGCTGATCTTCTCGCTCGCAGTGCGCCGCTATCTCGTCTCAGGACTCACGGCGGGCGCCGTCAAAGGCTGATACCATGAAGTTCCCGACCGGCGCCTCGCGCACCGTCTTCATCTTCGCCCATCCGGCCGGTCATGTCGCCGCGCCGCGCTACTACACGCCCTATTTTTGGGAGCAGGGCCTCGACTGGCACATGACGGCGATGGAGGTCGCGCCGAAGCATCTCGCCGAGACCATCCGTACCCTGGCGAAGTCGCCGAGCACCGCCGGCTTCAATCTGACCATCCCGCACAAGCCTGATGCGTTCGAGCTCTGCGACGAGGTCGGACCTGCCGCCGCGTTTGAGGGCGTGGTCAACACGATCCGCATCGAGGCGGGCGGAAAGCTCGTCGGCGAGTCCTTCGATGGCGAAGGCTTCCTGAACGCCGCGCGCGAGGCCGGCATCTTCGACCCCGATCGCCGCACGGTCGTGATCGGCGCGGGCGGCGCCGGCCGCGCGATCTGCCATGGGCTGGCGGCAGGCGGTTTGAAGCGGCTGCGCATCCTCAACGAGGTTCCCGGTCCGGTCGAGACGCTCGCCGCAAAGCTGCGCGGACAATTTCCTGATCTCGACATCGACCTCGAGGCGCGCTTCGACGATGCCGGACTCTGCGTGAATGCGACCTCGCTCGGCCTGAAGGCGACCGATGCACTGCCGATGGACCCGGCGAAACTCCCGAAGGATTGCGCGGTGTTCGACATCATCGCTGCCCGGCGCACCGGCTTCATGGAAGCCTGTGCAGCCCGCGGGCTGAAGGTCCTCGACGGTGTCGCGATGATCCGGCAGCAACTGCCGCTGCAAACGGCGTTCTGGCGGGGCGACTGAGACAGTCCCGCCTACCAATTCTCCGCGCCGGGGATTTTCTTGCGTACCGCCATGCGCTGGATCCAGATGCAGCGACGGACGGATCTGTTGGAACGGCCGACGGCGGATATGCCTTCGCCGGCCTGAAGCAGCGGCGCCACGCTCCCGCGGAGCTCGCGGCAGCGCTGCAACTCGGCCTGCCAGTCGATGATCGCAGCACCAGCGCTTGATGCCATCAGCGCCGAGATCGCCAAACTAAGACAAATCGTCCGCATCATCCGCATTCCCCTCATCGCGCTCCATCCGTATCACGGCGGTAGCGAAAATCGCAATGATCGGCGCCTTGCATGATGGTCTGCGTGCGCATGAGCCTGATGTCCGGGCCGAACCCTGCCGCGGTCGCAAAGTCGGCGGTGCAGACCATGAGGAAGCCAAGCTCGGGCTCGCCCAGCGCCTTGTAGAACTCGGCGTACGCACATCGCTTGACGTCGAACGCGAATGCGTCCTGCGTCTGCTCGATCACGTCGTATTCAAGCGCGCCGTCGCGCGCATAGGTCTTGAACGCCGACGCGACGGCCTTGCCGAGATCGCTCTCATTCTTGGCCTTCCAGAACTCCTCGCCGAAGCGGCGGTAGAGATCACCGAGCGCCTTGCGCACCAGCGCGTTCGCACGCGCCTCGCCGAGCTCGGCCTGGAGCGCTTTGACCAGCGGCACCAGAACCTGTGCCTGGATCCTGGCCTGTTCGATGACGGATATGCTCATGAGCGGCCTTCTCGTCTGCGGAGTCGCGATGCGCGCCCGATCTGCGGCTCCGTCGGCTGTGAAATGAAACACACTTGAAGCTCCCCTCAGGTTGTATCATACTGAAGATGTAACCAAGACGAACGGGGCGCACGACCCCGTATCTATTTCCCGATTATTTCATTCGTGGACACTGAGTTGGAGTCCCTCCGCGCAGGGTGAGCCAAACGATCCCGGCGCCGGACGCGCGCCCCAAGAGATCGCGATCAGTTTCGAAAAATTCCGACGCCTCGCCGAATTCGGCGATGCGACGGCCGCCTCGCGCTTGCAGCATCGAGAGGAACGCCCCGTGGACGAACCCAAACCGCTCACCAGCGCCTTCAACAAGACCGCGAATTTCGCCATCCACCAGGTCGATAGCGTGTTCAGGGCCGCCGCGGGCGCTGCGGCCGTCCCCGCTGCCGTGCCGGTCTCCCTGCCGCCCACGCTGGGTCCGCTGTCAGCCTTCACCGGCACGTTCACGGGCCAGGGGTTCAACACGATCTTCAGGCCCGACAGCGCGACGACGCCGACCCAGATGCCGGGGCCGATCAACACCACCGACCCGCCCGACAATGTGCTGGAGCTGAACCTCACCGACGAGACGCTGTCGTTCTCGAACAATCTCGGCTCGATCCCCAATCGCGGCTCGGGGCCGCAGGCAGACGCCTTCCTCAACGGCGTGCCGTATCTCCAGACCATCAACGACGTCACCACGGGAACGCCCGTCGGCATTCACTTCGAGCCCGGCATCTGGCTTGCGGTGCCGGCGACCACCAATCCGCACGAACCGTTCACCGTCGCGCGCATGGCCTCGATCCCGCACGGCACGACGATCACGGCGCAAGGCGCCGCCCTGCCGACGATCGCCGGCAAGCCGACCATCGCAGCGATCGACATCACGCCCTTCTTCGGCGGCAATCCGGCCAACAGGTTCACGTTCCAGAATCAGACCGCTGCCAACAAGACGACACGCAGGCTGCCGCAGGACCTCACCGCGCTGATCGCCTCCGGCAAGCTGACGCAGGCCATGATCACCGATCCGAACACGGTGCTGCGCAACCAGATCGCGCATCAGACCATCAGCCAGACCATCATCATCGAGACCTCGACCAGGCCCGGCTCGCCGCTCTCAGGCGGTCCCCTGCCGGCCGTTCCGTCGCCAGGACCACATCCGCAGGCGCCTGATATCGCCGGCGGCATCGCGAACATCGCATTCCTCCAGGGCGTGCCCGTGCCACCCCCGGGCGGCAATGGCGCCAATGCCAACGCATTCCAGATGGATGCCGCGTTCTGGATCGAGACCGTGATCTACGACATCGACGTGCCGCGCATCGCGTCGGGCGAACCGCCGATCATCCTCCAGCCGTTGCAGAGGAGCACGGTGCCGCTGGTGCCGAGCTTCGTCGCCACGCTTCCCTGCGTGCCGGGCAAGGGATTTGCCGGCGGCCGCGTGCGCGTGGCGACGACGCAGATCCAGTACTCGCAGAAGGTGATGCTGGATTTCAACGGACTGACCTGGCCGCACGTGTCCGTCGCCTCACTGGTGCCGGCCGCACCGGTGCCGATCCCGGAGCATTTGCTGCCGCTGACGTGAGTGGGGCTGTGACGGGCGGCACCGGCCGCTCGCATCTCGTCACGAGGTGCCGGGTTGCTCCTGCGCGGGGTAATCGAGCCGGCCGTCGGGCAGGATGTGTGCAGCCGGATTCATCGTGGCTCCGTCGACGTGTCCGGGGCCGAGAATGTGAAACACCGTCTCACCGGCGGCGAGCAGGTAATCCGTGATGATCCGCCGGTGACACCGCCACCACACTGTCTCCGCACACATGATGGCGCAGCGCCGCGCCTGCCCGAGTTCACGCAAATGGGCGAGGCCATCGTGAAACGCAGCGCCCATGGCGTGGTCGGCGTAGTTGTGAAAGCTGTCGTTCTGCCAGAAAGCGTTGGCCTCGCGCGGCACCTCGCGTTTGCGGCTGCGCAGGCCGCCGAGTGAAGCGATGTGCTCGTAGCCGATCGAAACGGCAGCGAGCGTTTGCGGTAAGGTCTCGCGATTGTATTGCGGGTTGGTGCGCGAGCGGGGCACGGTGCGAACATCGGCCACGAAGGTGACCGCGCTGCCGCGCGAGAGCTCAACGAATTCCTCGATCGAACGTGTCGCGTGACCGATCGTGAAGAAGGGATGAGCCATGGAATGCCTCGTCGGCTCGCCTGCGCCGCTCAGCTTTTGAGCCGCCGCAGCGCCTTGCCCTTGTGCATGGCGACGTGATCGGTCTTGTCGCTCTTGATCTCGTATTGCGGATCGTCCGTCGTCGCGTGGTGAGTGTGGCCCTTGTAGTCGACGTCCCTGGTGTGGACGCGCAGGATATGGCCGCGGACGCGGCCGGCCTCGGAATTCCAGCTGACGTGATCACCGCGGCGGAAGGGTTGGGGCATGCGGGAACAATGCCGGAGCGTGGAGGCGTGTTCCAGTGGAGCGGAGGATGATACGCCAGTCCGTCTACGCGCTTTGCGCCACGCCGGATACGCTTCGCCGTGAGTTCCGAGGCTGTGCCACGCGAAGCCGAAGGCGAAGCGTGGTGGGCACGACAGGGATCGAACCTGTGACCCCTACCATGTCAAGGTAGTGCTCTCCCGCTGAGCTACGTGCCCTAAAAGTCCACTTACGTCGGGTGGGGGTCCCTATAACGGCTCAAGGGACCCGGCGCAAGGACGGAACGCGGCGGATTTAGGCCGCCAGCATCTTGTTCACTTCGCTCACCAATTCGCGCAGGTGAACGGGCTTCGACAGCACCTTGGCGTTTTTGGGAGCGTCCGAATCCGAGTTCAGGGCGACCGCAGCGAAGCCGGTGATGAACATGATCTTGATGTCGGGATCGAGTTCCGAGGCCCGGCGGGCGAGCTCGATACCGTCCATCTCCGGCATCACGATGTCGGTGAGCAGCATCTCGAACGGCTCTTCGCGCAACCGCTGATAGGCGGCCATGCCATTGTCATGGGACGAGACCTGAAAACCGGCGTTTTCGAGCGCCTTGACCAGGAAACGGCGCATGTCGTTGTCGTCTTCGGCGAGCAGGATCTTTGGCATGGCAGGAACGTCGAATCCCCAGAGGATATGCAGAGGTCACTAAGCCCGATAGAGGGTAAATTTGGGGTGAAAATCTTAACCCCGGGCTCGCGCTGCCGGGGTGTTGTGAACCGGAATGGGCTACGAATCAATTCCGCCGCAATCACTGATCCCCGCCTGCCTGCCCGCACGGTTAAGACGTGTTCCAGCGCCAATCACATCTTTTCGCTTGGCAGAATGGTTGCGATTCCGGACAATGACGACACATAAGAGCCGCTCGATCGGCCGAATCACTCGATCCGAAACCATGCTGGATCGTGCGGCGTGAAGGGACGAAGCCTTAGAAGATGACCCGGTTTGACGGCGACGCGTCGCCAGCCTTCGAGATCGTGGAGCCCGCCGAGTGGCGCGCGCCTGTTATCTTCAACTCGCCCCATTCCGGCTCGACCTATCCGGACGAATTCCTGAGCGCATCGCGGATCGACCTGCCGCAACTTCGGCGGTCCGAAGATTCCTTCATGGACGAGTTGATCGGCCATTTGAGCGATCGCGGCTTTCCGACCGTGCGGGTCAACTTTCCCCGCTCCTTTGTCGACGTCAATCGCGAGCCCTATGAACTCGATCCCCGGATGTTCGCCGGCCGGCTGCCGAGCTTTGCCAATACGCGCTCGATGCGGGTTGCGGGCGGGCTTGGCACCATTCCGCGCGTGGTCGGAGACGGCCAGGAGATCTATCGCGACCGCATCGCGGTCGACGACGCGCTGGCGCGGATCGAAACGCTGTACAAGCCCTATCATCGGGCGCTGCGCCGGCTGATCAACAAGGTGCACCAGATGTTCGGCACCGTGGTGCTGGTCGACTGCCATTCGATGCCGTCGGTCGGCGTCAGCAGAGACGAGCCGCGCCGGCCCGATATCGTGATCGGCGACCGCTACGGCACGAGCTGCACGCCATTGCTGCCCGACCGGGTCGAGGAGACCATGACCGGACTCGGCTATTCGATCGGCCGCAACAAGCCCTATGCCGGTGGCTTCATCACCGAGCATTACGGCAACCCGGCGAGCGGCCTGCACGCCGTGCAACTCGAACTCAACCGCGCGATCTACATGGACGAGCGCCGCCGCGAGCGCGGCCCGCGCTTTGCGCAGGTGGCGAGCGACTTCGGCGTCCTCGCTGATATCTTGGCGACCACGATCCCGTTCGGCGATCTCGGCCCGTTCCAGGCGGCAGCGGAATAGACTCGACTTTCTCGCGAACGATCGTCTCGTCTGCGAATTGCGCGAATGCGTTTTCGCTTCGCAAGCGTATACGCGCCAAACTGAAACCAGAGACCCCAAGAAAAAAGGGCCGCTTCTAATGAAGAAGCGGCCCAAGTCTAGGGAGGAAACGCCCAAGGAGGGCAGCGGTAACGCAGAGCGCTACCGCACCGCAACAATATGCGGCCGCGACGCACAAAGCGCAAGGGCTTTTGAGCCGTTTCCCATGCAAAAACACATGGCTCAATTGCTTCCGGCGAAATCCGGATTCAGTTCCTTTGATAAGCTATTTCAATGGGTTGATAGTCATTTGCATACAAACAAGACATATGCGGAACTAAGTTCTCAACACTGTGATCGATATTTGGTCAGCAGATGGCTCGCTTGGGGCAATTGGTCACCGGATCCAAAATACCAGGGTGCAAATCAAGACAGCGCTGCACGCGAGAGGCGAATTGAGCTAGGCAGATATGAGCTTCACCCGACTTTCGTTTTGAGGATGCGCCGTGACGGTGATCGACTTCTCAGCCTTCATCGGACGGCTCGCCACCGCGTCCGGCGAAACCATCCTGCCATTCTTCCGGACCTCGCTATCGATCGACGACAAGAGCAAGACCAAGGATTTCGATCCGGTGACGGAAGCCGACCGCGCAGCTGAGGCGGTGATGCGGCGGCTGATCAAGGCCAGCTTCCCCCAACACGGCATCGTCGGCGAGGAATTCGGCAATGAGCGCGAGGACGCCGACTATGTCTGGGTGCTCGACCCCATCGACGGCACAAAATCCTTCATCGGCGGCTTTCCGATCTGGGGCACGCTGATCGCGCTGCTGCACAAGGGCACGCCCGTCTACGGCATGATGCATCAGCCCTTCATCGGCGAGCGCTTTTCCGGCGACAACGGCTCGGCCAACTATAAGGGCCCATCCGGCGAGCGCCGGCTCCAGGTCCGCCGCTGCGCCACGCTATCGGAGGCGACGACCTACACCACCTCCCCATTGTTGATGAACGAGCGCGACCGCGCCATTTTCGGCCGGATCGAACAGGGCGCGCGCCTGTCGCGCTATGGCGGCGATTGCTATTCCTATTGCATGCTGGCGGCCGGCCACGTCGATCTCGTGGTCGAGACCGAGCTGAAACCCTACGACATCGCAGCCTTGATCCCGATCGTGACCGGCGCCGGCGGTGTCGTGACCACTTGGGAAGGCAAGCCGGCCCAGGGCGGCGGCCGCATCGTCGCTGCCGGCGACGCAAGAGTTCACGAAGAAGCACTCAAGCTGCTCAACCAATAACAAACGCGAGCGGGAGGCTTGCATGACCATCGCACGCAGGCCGCTTGTTCGATTGTTCCTTGGATGGCTCCTGCTGCTGCCGTCGCTGGCGGCCGCGCAGAATTTCCCCGCAAAGCCGATCAAGTTGATCGTGCCGTTCCCGGCCGGCGGCCCGAACGACATCATCGCCCGCGTGATCGGCCAGCGCATGTCGGAACTATCAGGGCAGCCGGTGGTGATTGACAATCGCGGCGGCCAGGGCGGCGTGCTCGGCACCGACGCGGTGGCCAAGGCCACGCCCGACGGCTACACAATTGCCATCTCCTCCGCCGGCGCGCTCGCGATCAGCCCGAGCATGGAGAAGGTCGCCTACGACACACTCACAGACCTCACGCCGGTGACGCTGGTTGCGACCGTGCCGGAAATGCTGGTCGTGGCCACCAATGTGCCTGCCAAGAACATCGGCGAATTGATTGCGCTCGCCAAGGCGCAGCCGGGAAAACTCAACTTCGCCTCCTCCGGTCCCGGCAGCCTGCCGCATCTCGCCGGCGAATTGCTCAAGCTGACGGCGAAGATCGACATCGTCCACGTGCCCTATCGCGGCGCCGCGCCGGCCGTGAATGATCTGCTGGGCCAGCAGGTGCAGATGACGTTCCTCGATCTCCCGGTGCTGCTGCCGCAGGTCAAGGCCGGCGCCCTGAAGCCGATCGCAATTGGATCGCCCGAGCGCGCCCCGACCGCTCCCGATGTGCCGACGACGAAGGAGGCCGGCTTTCCTGATCTGCGCATCGAGAACTGGTACGGCATGGTCGCGCCCAAGGGCACGCCGAAGGAGATCGTCATCGCGCTGCATGACCTCGCGACCAAGGCGATGGCGGATCCCGCGGTGAAGGAAAAGCTCGCCCAGCAGGGCGCGACGCTTGTCGGCGACGAACCCGAGCATTTTCGCAGCTTCATCGCGGACGAGACCAAGAAGTGGGCGAAGGTGATCAAGGACGCCGGCGTCGAGACCGCGAAGTAGAAAGCGCTGTTGCTACGCCGTCATGGCCGGGCTTGTCCCGGCCATCCACGTCATTCCAAGCGGCACGAAGAACGTGGATGCCCGGGACAAGCCCGGGCATGACGAGCTTGCCGAACCACCTCACACCGCCGCCGCCCTCAAATGGTCCACCAGCATCTTCGCGGGCCGCGGCAGGGCCTTGAAGCTGCGCGCGCAGATCACAAGTCTGCGGTTGGCCCAGGCATCACGCAGGCGGACGATCGCAAGCGGCATCAGCTTGGCACAGCGGCGGGCGGCGGATTCCGGGACCAGCGCGACGCCGACATCGGCGGCGACCATCTGGCAGATCGCATCGAAGTCGCGCAGGCGCGCGCGGAAATGCGGGCGCATGCCGAGCCGCGCGGCGTGCTTCGAAATATGCATCTGAAGCGCGGTGGCGCTGGTCAGGCCGACGAACTCGCAGGCGTTCGCCTCCTGAAAGTCGATCTGGCGGCGGCCGGCGAACGAGCCGCGCTTCGACGTCACCAGTGTCAGGCGGTCCTCACTGAACACGAAGCGCTCGATATGGTCAGGCAGCGCGTGCTCGGCGGCAAAACCGAGATCGGCGGCGCCGGCGGTGATCGCGGCCGCGATGTCGGTGCTCTCGCGCTCCTCGATATCGATGGCGACATCGCGATGCTCGCGCAGGAAGCCGGCCAGCGCCTTCGGCAGATGCTCCGACAGGCCCGAGGTGTTGGCGAGGAAGTGCACGCTGGAGCGAACGCCACTGGCAAAGCCGGCGAGATCGCCGCGCATGGCGTCAATCTGGTGGATCACGAGCCTCGCATGATCGAGCAGGCTCTCGCCTGCCGCGGTCAGCTCAACGCCGCGCCGACCGCGCTTGAGCAGGGCGACGCCGAGCGCATCCTCGAGCCCCTTGATGCGCGCGCTGGCTGAGGCCAGTGCCAGATGCGAGCGCTCGGCGCCGCGGGTGATGCTGCGCTGGTCGGCGACCGCGATGAAGAGCTGGAGATCGACGAGGTCGAAGCGCATGGCAGGTCTCCTCCAAACGTATTCCTTGAGCATGATCCGGAAAACCGCCGCGCGCTTTTCCGGATCATGCTCCAGCCTTCGTAGCCAGCGAAGGCTATCTCCGTAACCTCCAGATTGTGCCCGGGCGCGGCTTCGGTCAATGTGGCCGTATGATTGATCCGTTTCTCATTCTGATCGCCGCCGTCTTCGTGGTCGCCGGCTTCGTCAAGGGCGTCGTCGGGCTCGGCCTGCCGACCGTGTCGATGGGCCTGCTCGCGGTGAACATGGCGCCCAGCCGGGCGATCGCGATCGTGATCGTGCCCGCCATCGTGACCAACATCTGGCAGACCTTCTCCGGTCCGTATCTGCGCGACATCCTGCGGCGGCTGTGGCCGCTGATGATCGGCACCGTGATCGGCTGCTGGCTCAATGCCGGTGCGTTGACGGGTCCGCATGCCCGCTATGGCACCGTGGTGCTCGGCGTGCTGCTGGTGATCTACGCCATCATCGGGCTGAGCAAGTTCAAATTCCACGTCGCGCCGCAGAACGAGAAATGGGTCGGCGGCGTGGTCGGCGTGATCACCGGCGTGATCTCGGCCTCGACAGGCGTACAGGTGATCCCCTCGATGCCGTTCATGCAGGCGATCGGGATGGAAAAGGACGAGCTGGTGCAGGCGCTCGGCGTGTTCTTCACGACGGCGACGCTGGCACTCGCGTTCAACCTCACCGCCGGCGGTTTGCTGACGTCGGCCAACGCCGTGCCGGGCGCCGTGGCCATGGCGATGGCCTTTGCCGGCATGTACCTCGGCCAGTCGGTGCGGCAGCGGATGCCGGCGGAAGCGTTCCGCCGCTGGTTCCTGATCGCGATGATCTTGCTGGGCCTCTATCTCGCCGGCAGCGCGCTGTTGAAGGAATTCGCCTGACGCAAGGCACTCGTCCGTTGGGGCGAGCTATCGGGTCTCCAGCATGGCGACGCGGATGCCGAGATAGATGAAGAAGCCGCCCAAGGCACGGTTGATCCAGGCGATCACGCCCTCGGAGGTGCGCAGCCGATGGGCGGCTTTCGCCGCGCACACCGCCAGCACCAGGCACCACAGCGTTCCCGTGAAGATGAAGATCAGGCCGAGCGTCAGGAAGGCGAGCGGCTTGTGCGGCGCATCGGCTGCGACGAATTGAGGCAGGAAGGCCAGGAAGAACAGCGCGACCTTGGGATTGAGCGCGTTGGTGAAGACCCCCTGCAGGAAGACCCGCCGCAGCGAGCTCCGCATCGGCTCGTCGATGACCGACGCCAGCACCGGGCGCGACCACAGCATCTGAAGTCCGGTCACGACGAGATAGGCCGCGCCGACCAGCTTCAGGATCGAGAATGCGGTCGAGGAGGCCATCAGCAGGGCCGAAAGGCCGATTGCCGCGCCCGCGACGTGGAATAAGCAGCCGCAACTGATGCCAAATGCCGCCGCGGCGCCGCCACGCCACCCCATCTGCATGCTGCGGCCGATGACATAGACCGAATCCGGGCCCGGCGTGATGTTGAGGAGCACACCCGACAGGACGAAGAGCCAGATTTCGTGAATGCCCAGCATGTGAGGTGCCCCCGTCGGCCTGGAGAGCTGGGCTTAGTCGGTCCGGCCGCCGCCGTCCACCACCGGAATTGCGGAGGATTTACCTCGAATTTGCAATGCGGATCATACTTTCGTTCCGCCTCATCTGCTCTATAAAGGCTGGGTTCTTGAAATGCAGGATTCGAGGCGACTGCCACGCCGTGGCCGGTCCCCGATCCCTTGGAGCTCCGGAAGATGGAAAGACGTCTGGCCGCCATTGTCTGCGCCGATGTCGCCGGCTATTCGCGCATGATGGGCAGCGACGAGGCCGGCACCCATGCCGCCTTCAAGGCCCATCGCAGCGCGATCCATCCCATCATCCTCAATCACGGCGGCCGGGTGGTGAAGAACACCGGCGACGGTTTCCTGCTGGAGTTCGCCTCGATCGTCGGCGCCACCGAGGCCGCGGTCGCGATGCAGCTGCTGATGGTGGAGCGCAACCACCATCTGCCCGCCGACCGCGCCATGCAGTTCCGGCTCGGTATCCACATGGGCGACGTCATCGCCGACGAGGACGAGGTGTTCGGTGACGACGTCAACATCGCTGTCCGCCTGGAATCGGTGGCGAGCCCCGGCGGCTTCGCGATATCGGCCAAGGCCTACCGCGAAGCGATCAAGCATCTCACCGTGGCTTTGATCGATGGCGGCAACCACCGCTTCAAGAACATCAGGGATCCGATCGGGGTCTGGACCTGGACGCCCGACGGCGCGACCGCGCTCGCGCCCGAGCTGAAGGAAGCATCGGCGCTGTCGCAGCCGTACCGCACCGCCATCGTCGGCGTGCTGCCCTTCGCCAATCTCAGCGATGCCCAGGACGAATATTTCTCCGACGGCCTGACCGAGGATCTGATCCACGCGCTATCGCTGCAATCGTTCTACCGTGTGCTGAGCCGCAACTCGACCTTCGCCTTCAAGGGCAAGACTGTCAGCACCCGCGTGATCGCGCGCGAGATCGACGCCACCTATCTGATCCAGGGCTCGGTGCGGCGCGCCGGCGCCAAGCTCCGCGTGACCGCCGAACTGATCGCGCCCGAGACGGGCGAGCAGCTCTGGACCGGCCGCTACGACCGCGACATCGGCGACCTGTTCGCGATGCAGGACGAGATCACGACCAATCTGTCCGCGGCCATCGCCACCGAGATCGTCCGCGCCGAGGCCTCCGCGCCGGCGCGCCCGACCAACGACATCACGGCCTGGGACCGCTTCCTGAAAGGCCTGTCGCATTATTACCGGCAGACCAAGGAAGATCTGGGCACCGCCGTTGAGCTGTTCCGGGAGGCGATCGCGCTCGATCCCAAATTGTCGATCGCGCACGCCTATCTCGCCACGATCCAGATCCAGAGCATCCAGTTCGGCTGGGTCAAGGGCACGCGCGAGATGTGGGCCGAAGCGATGCAGCTTGCCGAAACCAGCGTCCGGCTCGACCCGCGCTCGTCCTTCGCGTTCTCGATCCTGTCCTGGGCGCACGCGATGGAAGGCCATGACGAGGCGGCGATGGATGCCGCCAAGCGCGCGGTTGCCCTCAACCCCTACGACATGGGTGCACGCGGCGTGCTCGGCATCTGCCATTTCGTCACCGGCGAGCACAAGCAGGCGATCGAACTGTTCTCGATGGCCGCCCAGCGCGACAACAGTGACCCCCGCTATCAATGGGCGGCGCTCAACGCCTTCAGCCATTATCTCGTCCGCCAATATGACGCGACGCTGTCGTGGGCCCGCGAGCAGCTCTACATCAACCCCAACCATATGCAGGCGCTCGCGATCCGCGCCGCGGCACTGGCACAATTGGGCCGGGCCGACGAGGCGGCCGAGGCGGCGGGCGTGTTGATGAGCAATTATCCGACCCTGAATATCGACCGCCATTTGCGGAATTTTCACTGGAAGCGGCCCGAGGATATCGCGCATTACCGTGACGGGCTCCTGAAAGCCGGCGTCCCGGCCAGCAAGCTCACTCTGGTCCAGAGCGACCTCCGACGCGCCGCCGAATCCTGACGGCATCGTCCCAGGCGAGCCTTGCGCGTGCGCTGCAGTCTCACGGCGGCGTTATTGACACGAAGGTGAATTCCGCCACACTTCGTCACACCCAGAAGTAGTATAGCTGCGCCGCGTCCGCTGTCTGTTTGTTAGGACTTTCCGCGCTGTATCGGCGCGGCCGCTTTTCGCGATTCGTTTGCTTCAGGAATTTGCCTATGGATGACTCCCGCAAGACGCCGTTCGATCCCTCAATCGCAGTCTCGCCGAACAATCCCTGCCCCTTCCTGCGTGGTCTCGTCGGCGAAGGCTTCGTCGACGGCGGGACCGTCCCGCTCCGGACGCTGTCGCAGACCATCGCGAATGCAAGCGGCGAGACCGGACTGAAGAAGACCTCGGCCCGTATCCAGGTCCGCGGCGTCGCTCTGATCGCCAACGGCGCCTGTCACATCCTGCAAAGCATCTTCTGGGGTGCGCAACTCGATGGCTTGCGCGGCGGCCCGCTCGACAAGCTCGGCGCCGGCTCGCGCATCCTCGGCGTCGACGGCAAGGTCAACGAGGACGAGATCGCGCGGCTCGCCGGTTTCGGCAACACCTATGCCGATCCGGATGGCGGCACCGAGATCGGGCTCAACGCCTCGCAGATCCAAACCTTCATGAACGACAACCTCAAGCGCGCCGGCAATCAAGCGCGCTGGTATTATCCGATCCTGATGAAGTTCGAATGGCCGGTCTTGCTCAAGATCATGGGCAAGGGTCAGGGTGATGATCGCTATCTCAGCGTGGCCGAGGTGAGGACTTTATTCAACGAGCGCAAATTCCCTGACAGGATCACCCAGCGGATGGTCAGCCAGCCGGTCACCCCGCCCTCGCTGATCCTACGCGCCGTCGGCGGTCTCGTCGCCGCGCTGCTCGTCTTTGGTATCGTGGCGCTGCGCTTTCCGGATCAATTCCAGCCGATGCTGCCCGGCATCCTCGGCGACCTCGTGGCGCCGCCGCTGCCGAAGCTTGTCGAACCCAAGGCCGCGTACTGGCTCGAGCAAAACTGGGCGCTGGAAGACCGGCACTGGTTTCATCACGCCAGCCAGGGCACCGCGACCTTCCCGGTGCCCTATAGCTGGTTCATGGCGCTGGAGCAGCCGCGGCTGCACTTCTTCGCAAAGCCGGGAATGCTGCATGACAGTGATCATCTGCAGCGCTTCGGCTTCATCCCGAGCCCGCAGACGATCAACACCGACGACGCCACGCTGCGCCGGTTCGGCTATGCCAATGTCTACGACAAGACGAAGCCGGTGCCGGCGCGGCTTTGGGATCCGCCCGTCAAATGGGGCGCCCAGGCTGAGAACGTCGACGGCCTGCCCGTCGGCTTTGCGCGCATGACCGGCGTGGCCGATCCCGCGACCGGCAAGGTCGGTGAGGACCGGATCGGCCTGACTTGCGCGGCATGCCACACCGGCCAGATCCACTACAAGGGCATCGACATCCGCTTCGACGGCGGCCCCGCGATGACCGATTTGAGGAAGCTCGAGGTCACCACCGGCCTGTCGATCGCCTACACGCTCTACGTACCGGGTCGCTTCAAACGCTTCGCTGACCGTGTGCTCGGTGCCTCCGCAAGCGATGCGGACCGCGATGCACTGAAGCAGAAGCTGAGTGCGATCGGCACATTCCTGGTCGACTGGGAAAAGACCTACGCGAAAACCATCGAGGGCAAGACCAGGTTCAACGAGAAGACGAAGCGGGAGGAGCGGCAGCAGGACACCGAGGAGGGCTATGGCCGTCTCGATGCGCTCAACCGCATCGGCAACCAGGTCTTCGCCCAGGACATGACGCTGAGCGGCCTCAGCGGCTTCGAGAAGAACCTGCATGCCAAGGACGCGCCGGTCAGCTTCCCGCCGATCTGGACCGTGCCCTGGCTCAAATTCGCGCAGTACGACGCGTCGATCGAACAACCGCTGATCCGCAACGCCGGCGAAGCGCTGGGCGTGACCGCGCTGCTCAACCTGTCCGACAATAGCTCCAAGGACACGCTGTTCCGCTCGTCGATGGACGTCAAGAATCTGAACTGGATCGAGGACCTGCTGAAGGGATCGGCGCCCCTTCCGAAAAAGCAGCTCTCCGGACTGACGTCGCCGAAATGGCCGTCGGACATCATCGGCGATGCCGCGTGGAAGATCGATGGCGACCGCGTCAAACGCGGCCGCAAGCTCTATGCGGAGATCTGCGTCGAATGCCATCTCGGTCCGGTCAACGATCCCGTGTTCGACACCGAGTTTCCGGACAAGAGCATCTGGTCGTCGTCACGGTGGGAGGCCATCGGCAACGACAAATTCCTGAACGAGGTCCAGAAAAGCGCCAAAGGCATGGGGACCGACCCCGCTCAGGCCAGCATCCTGGCGACGCGGACGGTTCAGGTGCCGGGCTTCCTCAAGCTCGATCCCACGCAGAATCTCAATGCCTGGTGGAGCTGCAATCTGCCGGACATTTCTTCGACCGATATGCCGTACTCGCTCGGCCTGATGGTGCTCGTCGACATCGTCAGCCGCAAGGCCATGGACGACGCCAAGATCGATCCGAAGATTCAGCAGGCCTGGTGGGGAGGACGCAAGAATTGTCCCAACCCCGGCCCGCAGCCGGCCGAGAAGAACGAGCCCGGGCCATGGTATCGCGCCCGCCCGCTCAACGGGGTCTGGGCCACCGCGCCGTACCTGCACAACGGATCCGTCCCCTCGCTCTACTGGATGCTGAGCCCCGCTGCCGACCGCCCCAAATCGTTCTGCATGGGCGGCGATCGCGATTACGATCCGAAGCAGGTCGGCTTCGCGGTCTCCGATGGCGAGAGCTGCAAGACCGGACAGTCGCGCTTCTCGACGCGGGCGTCCGATGGCACCGAGCTGTTCGGCAACAGCAATGCCGGCCACTCGTTCGACGGCACGCCAGGTCCCGGCAAGGACGGCACCATCGGCCGCGTGCTCAAGGAACAGGAGCGCTACGATCTGATCGAGTATCTGAAAACGCTCTGAGTTGCGCACCGTCATTGCGGGCACAGCGAAGCAATCCAGACCTCGGCCGCGGAGACAGCCTGGATTGCTTGGTCGCAAGAGCTCCTCGCATGACGGAGAGCGGAGCGCGCGCCTTTACTTGAACAGCGGCGTTCCCGGCACGAACGCATCGAATGCCGCCCAGAACTGGGAGCGGTAGCGGTCCTGCTCCTGGAGAATCTCGTGCTTGGAGCCGGCGATCACCAGATGCGAGCCGGCGCGCAAGTGATAGGCGAACTCTTCGATCGCCGCGGTCGAGACCACGGTATCGTTGGACGCCGCCAGCATCAGGATCGGCTGCCGGATCTCGGAGGGGTAGTGCATGCCCTTGAATGTGTGCATCGCCCGAAATGCCGTATCGGCCCAGGCGACCGTCGGTGACGCCAGGCCGAGTGTCGGGTCTTCCTCCAGGATCGCGGCATTGCGCGCATAGCGCACGGGATCGCTGGTCAGGGGATTGTTGATGAACGGCGACAGCCCGGTGAGGCGATCGCTGCCGCCGGGAACGTAGCCACCACCCCGCCCCATCATCCGCATCGTCTTCAACAGCACCCGCACCGGAAACGAGGTGGCGCGGCCGGGCAGATCGATCATCGGCGCCGACAGCACCATGCGGTCGAACCAGCGCTTGCCCGCATGGGCGAGGCGCAACAGCACCGCACCGCCCATGGAATGAGCCAACGCAAAGTACGGCGGCGGACAATCTGGCAGCACCACCTGCTGCACGAAGGCTTCGACGTCGATCTCGTAGTCGGCGAAGTTACGGACATAGCCCTTGCGCAGATCGCGCAGGCGGTGCGCCGAATGGCCCTGTCCGCGCCAGTCGACCATCGCCACCGCAAAGCCGCGGTCGCGCAAATCGCGCACGGTCTCGAAATATTTCTCGATCTGCTCGCTGCGCCCGCTGAAGACGCATACCGTGCCCTTGCGGTTCGCCGGCGGCGCCCAGCGCGCAAAGCGCAGCTCGACCCCGTCAGGCGTCTTGATGGTGCCGCTGACGACATCTTCGGGAACGGGGTTGGACGGAATCGAGACCAGCGTCATGATCGGAAGTGCGTAGGCGCCAATTGCTGTGAATCAAGGGGCGGGAGCGCCGAAAAGGCGATGATGCCGCCCTCTTGAACGCCGTCTTGACTCACCCATATCACCTCAGTGCAGGCCGCTACCAGTGTTTCGGAACCGGAACATCAGGCTGCACACAGACTAAAGCCCGGCCCGATTGGCGGGCGGGTTACCGAAACAGTCGCTCAATGGAGGACTAGACCATGCGTAGCTACGATCTCACCCCCTTCTACCGTTCCACCGTCGGCTTCGACCGCCTCTTCAATCTGCTCGACCAGGCAGGCTCTGACGGCAGCCCCGGATATCCCCCCTATAACATCGAGCGCACCGGCGAGAACGCCTACCGCATCACCGTTGCGGTCTCGGGCTTCGCCAAGGATGAGCTCTCCATCGTCGCGAAGGAAAACACGCTGACGATCAAGGGCGAGAAAGTCGCCAACGAGAACTCGAAAGCCGAAGTGCTTTATCGCGGCATCGCCGCGCGTGCCTTCGAGCGCGCCTTCCAGCTCGCCGACTTCGTGCAGGTGAAGGACGCCTCGCTCGAGAACGGCCTGCTTCACGTCGATCTCGTCCGCGAGATTCCCGAGGCCAAGAAACCGCGCCAGATCGCGATCAACGCCGGCGCAGCGAAGGCGCAAGTGATCGAGAACTCGGCCGCGCAAGCCGCCGCTTAAGTCACCTACCACTTCCAGGTTTGAGAAAACGCCCCGGTGCCCCGGGGCGTTTTTTTTGCGTGTTCGGTTGAACTGGAAATACAGGCTCGATCTCTCATCCTACGTTGAGCCCGGCCCTGCGTAAGCCTGTGCGTCTCGTGGCGCCTGGGCAGGATGCTCGTCACGGATGAGTGACCAAGCGTAACGCCGCTCCCCCGCGCATCGTCCTTTGGCTATCGAACACAAAACGAGACGGAGAACGATCATGTCACTTTGGCGCAGCCTTTTCGTCGCCGCGAGCCTGCTGGCGGCGCCCATCAGCCTCGCTCACGCGCAGACGCCGCAGACGGTGAAGGCGAAGAACGTCGTCCTGGTGCACGGCGCCTGGGCCGACGGCTCGAGCTGGGCCGAAGTGATCCCGATCCTCCAGGCCGCCGGTATTCACGTGACCGCCGTGCAGAATCCGCTGTCGTCTCTTGCCGACTCCGTCGATGCGACCAGGCGCGCGCTCGCCGAGCAGGACGGACCGACAGTGCTGGTCGCGCATTCCTGGGGCGGCACCGTGATCAGCCAGGTCGGCACCGATCCGAAGGTTACCGGTCTCGTCTACATCGCCGCACGCGCGCCCGATGCGAATGAGGATTTCGTTGCGCTCTCGAAGCAGTTTCCGGCCGGACCCGTTCGCGCCGGCGTCGTCGAGCGCGACGGCTACACAAAGCTCTCGGAAGATTCCTTCCTGAAGTATTTTGCCAATGGCGTGAAGCCGGAGCAGGCGAGGGAGCTCTACGCCGTGCAATGGCCGACGGCCGCCTCGATCTTCGCCGGCCGCACCACGGAAGCGGCATGGCGCTCCAAGCCGAGCTGGTACGCAGTGTCGAAGAACGACTACACCATCAATCCCGATTTCGAACGCTTTCTCGCCAAGCGCATGAATGCGACCACCATCGAGCTCGACGCCGGCCACCTCTCGCTGGTGTCACATCCGAAGGACGTCGCGAATTTGATCCTGGAAGCGGCGGGGTCTCCGCGCAGCTGAGCTTCGTCGCAATGACGCAAAAGCGCCCGAGATCCTCGGGCGCTTTTGTTTTTGCCCAGGACCTAATCCAGTCCCTGCGCTGCGGGCATCTCCTGCGTTGGCAGGATTGTTACGGCAGGCTTGGCCTGTCCGATGGTTGGAGCCGCGGCCTCGGCGGGCTTGGCCTGTGCGGCGGCAGCGGTCTGCTGCGCAGGTTGCTGTGGCGTCTGCGCGACGGGCTTGGCGGCCGCCACCGGCGTTTCGGCGCGAGGCGGAGCCGCTTTCGGCAGCGGAACCGTGCGAGATGCGACATGCGGGATCGGCGCCGGCGGGCGCGGCGGGCCACTACGGACCATGGTCGGCGGCGGCAGCGCGCTTTGCGGCCGGTACGGTGCAACCGTGGGCTCTTCATAGGCAGGCGCCATGCCGTAGGCGTCCGCGGCCGGCATGAAGCGGATGATCCGGCCGTCGCGGGCGTCGATCACGAGCCGGCCGTCGTCGCCGCGGCGATCGATCACCGCGATGGTGTAAACCGCGCCACGCAGGCGCGGGATGCCGAGCGGCGAGAAGCCGTTGTCGCGCAGCACCGCGTAGACCTCGGTGGCCGGCAACAGCGCCGGCGCCGGGCTGCGTTCCTCATAGCCATAGCCGTAACCATAGCGCGGCGGTGGCGGCGGAGCGTCCTGCGCCGCGTAGGGCCCATCGAAATCGGACACGGCAAGGTAGGCCCCGCCCGAAGTACCGCTCGCCGGAACTTGTGCCTGAGCAGCGGTTGCAGCCAGCACCAGCGTGGCCGCAGCCACACATCCTGTGAAAAACTTCATGGTCGACACGCTCCTGTCAGGCCCCCCGGATGGTCGCGCTCTTTCGCTTCTTGCGGCTTGGCGCGCCTTTCGAAGGGCTGATCCGAAGCTTCATTCGGGATTTCGGCGGTGCTTGGGCCGGATCAGGGCGCGTTTGCTTCAAAACCGGGGCCGCGCAACTTTCGGAAAGCGATTGATTGACATATCGGGAATCGGGACTTCCGCGCGCTTGTGTGATAGACAAAAATTTGGCAAGGTGGTGGTTAGGACAGGAAGACTGTCTTAATTTTGGTTGCGGCTCCGGCATACGGATTGCAACGAAAGTCGGTGCTTTCGAGCGCCAAGAAGGCAACAGGCAAAGCCGTTCTCGGGGACGAAGAACGCCTTGGCCTGAATTTAAGAAAATGCGGCTCGCAGCGGACGAGCGGTGACCCAGAGGCGGGTGCCGCGGAACGCCCAAAGTGTGCCGAAGACGGCGGTGGGGCAGCTTGCCGCATGGAGAGGATTGGAACAATGAACGGGTCGCAATTCGAGCGCGGAAACATCGTGGCAGAAGAGCTGTCGGCGACGGTCGCCTCGAAAACGACCGACCCGATTCAGGAACACAATTCGCGCCCGCCGGCCGTCGGCCTCTACGATCCGAGCCTGGAGAAGGACTCCTGCGGCGTCGGCTTCATCGCCAACATTAAGGGCAAGAAGTCCCACGAGATCGTCGCGGACGCGCTCAACATCCTCTGCAATCTCGAGCACCGCGGCGCCGTTGGCGCCGACCCGCGCGCCGGTGACGGCGCCGGCATCCTGGTGCAGATCCCGCACGCCTTCTTCAGCCGCAAGGCGAAGGAGAACAAGTTTGAGCTGCCGGCGCCCGGCGAATATGCCATCGGCGCACTGTTCATGCCGCGCGACACCGCCTGGCGCAACGTCATCAAGAGCATCATCGCCGATCAGATCAAGGCGGAAGGCCTGACCCTGCTCGGCTGGCGCGACGTACCGACCGACAATTCCTCGCTCGGC
This sequence comes from Bradyrhizobium manausense, assembly GCF_018131105.1. Lineage (NCBI taxonomy): Bacteria > Pseudomonadati > Pseudomonadota > Alphaproteobacteria > Hyphomicrobiales > Nitrobacteraceae > Bradyrhizobium > Bradyrhizobium manausense. Next base: position 3,176,839 of record NZ_JAFCJI010000001.1, read on the forward strand.
GTCACCGTGAAGCCGACCGAGCCCGCCTGCATGCAGGTGTTCATTGGCCGCAACGGCACCGCCAAGACCGAGGACGAGTTCGAACGCCACCTCTACATCCTGCGCAAGTCGATCTCGCAGGCGATCTACCAGCGCCGCGACCGCGGGCTCGCGGGCTATTACCCCTGCTCGATGTCGTGCCGCACCGTGATCTACAAGGGCATGTTCCTCGCCGACCAGCTCGGCAAGTACTATCCCGACCTGCACGAGAAGGATTTCGAGAGCGCGCTCGCGCTCGTTCACCAGCGCTTCTCGACCAACACCTTCCCGGCGTGGTCGCTGGCGCATCCCTATCGCATGATCGCGCATAACGGCGAGATCAACACGCTGCGCGGCAACACCAACTGGATGGCCGCACGTCAGGCCTCGGTGAGCTCCGAGCTCTACGGCAAGGACATCAGCCGGCTCTGGCCGATCTCTTATGAAGGCCAGTCGGATACCGCCTGCTTCGACAACGCGCTCGAATTCCTGGTGCAGGGCGGCTACTCGCTGCCGCACGCCGTCATGATGATGATCCCGGAGGCGTGGGCCGGAAATCCCTTGATGGATGAGAAGCGCCGCGCCTTCTACGAATATCACGCCGCGCTGATGGAGCCGTGGGACGGCCCCGCCGCGATCGCCTTCACCGACGGCCGGCAGATCGGCGCCACGCTCGACCGCAACGGCCTGCGGCCGGCGCGCTACCTCGTAACCAAGGACGACCGCATCGTCATGGCGTCCGAAATGGGCGTGCTGACGATCCCAGAGGACCAGATCATCACCAAGTGGCGCCTGCAGCCTGGCAAGATGCTGCTGGTCGACCTCGAACAGGGCCGCCTGATCCCTGACGACGAGATCAAGGCCGAGCTCGCCAAGAGCCATCCCTACAAGGAGTGGCTGGAGCGGACCCAGATCGTACTGGAAGATCTGCCGAAGGTGCCGACCACGGGCGTGCGCTCGAACCTGTCGCTGCTCGATCGCCAGCAGGCGTTCGGCTACAGCCAGGAAGACATCGCGATCCTGATGACGCCGATGGCGGCCACCGGTGAGGAAGCCGCGGGCTCGATGGGCAACGACACGCCGATCTCGGCACTGTCGGACAAGGCCAAGCCGCTGTTCACCTACTTCAAGCAGAACTTTGCGCAGGTCACCAACCCGCCGATCGACCCGATCCGCGAGGAGCTGGTGATGAGTCTTGTCTCCATCATCGGACCGCGGCCGAACCTGTTCGACCTGCAGGGTCTTGCCACCACCAAGCGTCTGGAAGCGCGCCAGCCGATCCTGACCGACGCGGATCTGGAAAAGATCCGCTCGATCTCGGACGTGGCCGATTCCCATTTCAGGTCGCGCACGCTGGACACCACCTTCCACGCCGGTCTCGGCGCGGCCGGCATGGACCAGGTGCTCGACGAGCTCTGCGCGCGTGCCGAGAGCGCCGTGCGCGAGGGCGTCAACATCATCATCCTGTCCGACCGCATGGTCGGCAGCGACCGGGTTGCAATCCCGTCGCTGTTGGCCTGCGCCTCCGTGCATCACCATCTGATCCGCACCGGCCTGCGTACCTCGGTCGGTCTCGTCGTCGAATCCGGAGAGCCGCGCGAAGTGCATCACTTCGCCTGCCTCGCGGGCTACGGCGCCGAGGCGATCAACCCCTATCTCGCGTTCGAATCCATCGTCGCGATGAAGGATCGCCTGCCCGGCTCGCTCGACGATTACGAGATCGTCAAGCGCTACATCAAGTCGATCGGCAAAGGTCTGCTCAAGGTGATGTCCAAGATGGGCATCTCGACCTACCAGTCCTATTGCGGCGCGCAGATCTTCGACGCGGTCGGCCTCAAGGCTGATTTCGTCGCAAAATTCTTCGCCGGCACGCACACCCGCGTCGAAGGCGTGGGTCTTGCCGAGATCGCGGAAGAAGCCGTGCGCCGTCATGCCGACGCGTTCGGCGATGCGCTGGTTTACAAGACCGCGCTCGATGTCGGCGGCGAATATGCCTATCGCAGCCGCGGCGAGGACCATGCATGGACCGCTGAATCGGTCGGCCTGCTTCAACACGCGGCCCGCGGCAATTCGCTGGAGCGCTATCGCGCCTTCGCCAAGATCCTCAACGAGCAGTCGGAGCGCCTGCTGACGCTGCGCGGCCTGTTCCGGATCAAGAATGCGGAGGAAGAGAAGCGCAAGCCCATCCCGCTCGAGCAGGTCGAGCCGGCCAAGGACATCGTCAGGCGTTTCGCCACGGGCGCGATGAGCTTCGGCTCGATCTCGCGCGAGGCACACACCACGCTCGCGATCGCCATGAACCGGATCGGCGGCAAGTCGAACACCGGCGAAGGCGGCGAGGAAGCCGACCGCTTCAAGCCGATGCCGAACGGCGATTCCATGCGTTCGGCGATCAAGCAGGTCGCCTCGGGCCGCTTCGGCGTCACCACGGAGTATCTCGTCAACTCCGACATGATGCAGATCAAGATGGCGCAGGGTGCCAAGCCCGGCGAAGGCGGCCAGCTGCCCGGCCACAAGGTCGACGCGACCATCGCCAAGGTCCGGCATTCGACGCCGGGCGTCGGCCTGATCTCGCCACCGCCGCACCACGACATCTACTCGATCGAGGATCTGGCGCAGCTCATTTACGACCTCAAGAACGTCAACCCGACGGGCGACGTTTCGGTCAAGCTCGTCTCCGAAATCGGCGTCGGCACGGTGGCCGCGGGCGTTGCCAAGGCGCGCGCCGACCATGTCACCATCGCGGGTTTCGAAGGCGGCACCGGCGCTTCGCCGCTGACCTCGATCAAGCACGCCGGCTCGCCGTGGGAGATCGGCCTTGCCGAAACCCACCAGACGCTGGTGCGCGAGCGGCTGCGCAGCCGCATCGTGGTCCAGGTCGACGGCGGCTTCCGCACCGGCCGTGACGTCGTGATCGGCGCGCTTCTCGGTGCCGACGAGTTCGGCTTCGCCACCGCGCCGTTGATCGCGGCCGGCTGCATCATGATGCGCAAGTGCCATCTCAACACCTGCCCGGTCGGCGTCGCCACGCAGGACCCCGTCCTGCGCAAGCGCTTCACCGGCCAGCCCGAGCACGTGATCAATTACTTCTTCTTCGTCGCGGAGGAAGTCCGCGAGATCATGGCTTCGCTCGGCTTCCGCACCTTCAACGAGATGGTCGGCCAGGTTCAGCTGCTCGACCAGACCAAGCTGGTCGCGCACTGGAAGGCCAAGGGCCTCGATTTCTCAAAACTGTTCGTCAAGCAGAAGGAAGAGAAGGGCCAGAAGATCTATCACTCCGAGCGCCAGAACCATCATCTGGAGGCGGTGCTCGACCGCACGCTGATCGAGAAGGCGCAGCCTTCACTCGACCGCGGCGCGCCGGTGAAGATCGAGGCCAGGATCAACAGTACCAACCGCTCTGCGGGCGCGATGCTGTCGGGCGCGGTCGCCAAGATCTACGGTCATGCCGGTCTGCCGCAGGACACCATCCATGTCAGCCTCAAGGGCACGGCCGGCCAGGCCTTCGGCGCCTGGCTCGCCAACGGCGTCACCTTCGAGCTCGAGGGTGAAGCCAATGACTATGTCGGCAAGGGCCTCTCGGGCGGCAAGATCATCGTCAAGCCGCCGGCCAACAGCGGCATCGTGCCGGAAGAAAGCATCATCGTCGGGAACACCGTGATGTACGGCGCCATCCAGGGCGAGTGCTACTTCCGCGGCGTCGCCGGCGAACGCTTCGCCGTGCGCAACTCGGGCGCGGTCGCCGTCGTCGAAGGCGCGGGCGATCATTGCTGCGAATACATGACCGGCGGCATCGTGGTCGTGCTCGGCAAGACCGGTCGCAATTTCGCGGCCGGCATGTCCGGCGGCATCGCCTATGTGCTGGACGAGACGGGCGACTTCAACAAGCTCTGCAATATGGCCATGGTCGAGCTCGAGCCGGTGCTGTCGGAAGAGATGATCAACGCCAACACCTACCATCACGCCGGCGATCTCGAGGCGCATGGCCGGGTCGACGTGTTCAAGGACCTGCTCGACTCCGACGTCGAGCGCCTGCACGTTCTGATCACGCGTCATGCCAAGGCGACCGGCTCCAAGCGCGCCGCCGACATCCTTGCCAATTGGAAGGAATGGCTGCCCAAATTCCGCAAGGTGATGCCGGTCGAGTACCGGCGCGCGCTGCGCGAAATGGCCGCCAACGCGGACGCCGAGCCGAAAATCGCGATCGGGGCGTGAGGCACAAGGCATCACACCCCGTCATCGCGAGCGCAGCGAAGCAATCCAGACTTTCTTCCTTGATGCAGACTGGATTGCTTCGGAGCTCACGCTCCTCGCAATGACGGCAGGTAAGAAACAAACGACTAAGCGGCAGGGACTTCGGGTTTAATGGGCAAGATCACGGGTTTTCTCGAAATCGAACGGCATGACCGCAAGTACACCCCGGTCGCCGAGCGCGTGAAGCATTACAACGAGTTCGTCGTTCCCTTGACCGAGAAGGAAACGCGCGACCAGGCCGCGCGCTGCATGAATTGCGGCATTCCCTATTGCCACGGTACCGGCTCGGTCGCGCCGGGCACGCCCGGCTGCCCGGTCAACAACCAGATCCCCGATTTCAACGACCTCGTCTATCAGGGCAATTGGGAAGAAGCCTCGCGCAATCTGCACTCGACCAACAACTTCCCGGAGTTCACCGGTCGCATTTGTCCTGCGCCGTGCGAAGCGTCCTGCACGCTCAACATCGACGACAACCCTGTCACCATCAAGACCATCGAATGCGCGATCGTCGACCGCGCCTGGGACAATGGCTGGCTGAAGCCTGAAGTGGCGGCCGTGAAGACCGGCAAGAAGGTCGCGGTGATCGGCTCCGGTCCGGCCGGCATGGCCTGCGCGCAGCAACTCGCGCGCGCCGGCCACGACGTGCATCTGTTCGAGAAGTTCGCCAAGGCCGGCGGCCTGCTTCGCTACGGCATCCCCGACTTCAAGATGGAGAAGGGCGTCATCGACCGCCGCGTCAAGCAGATGGAAGGCGAAGGCGTCACCTTCCACTACAACAGCCATGTCGGCGTCGACGGCAATGTCGATCCGCGCGAGATGCTCAACCAGTACGACGCGATCGCGCTGACCGGCGGCGCGGAAGCCCCGCGCGACCTGCCGATCCCCGGTCGCGAGTTCGACGGCATCCACTACGCCATGGACTTCCTGCCCCAGCAAAACCGCCGCGTCTCCAGCGAGCCGCTGAACGGCGTCACCGAGATTCTGGCCGGCGGCAAGCACGTCGTCGTCATCGGCGGCGGCGACACCGGCTCCGACTGCATCGGCACCTCGCTGCGCCAGGGCGCGCTCTCGGTGACCCAGCTCGAGATCATGCCCGCCCCGCCCGAGCGCGAGAACAAGGGCCTGACCTGGCCGAACTGGCCGCTGAAGATGCGCACGTCGTCGAGCCAGGCCGAAGGCGCCGCCCGCGAATTCGCCGTGCTGACGCAGAAGTTTTCCGCCGAGAACGGCAAGGTCAAGAAACTGCACTGCGTGCGCGTCGATGACAAGTTCAAGCCGATCGAAGGCACCGAGTTCGAGCTCGACGCCGAGCTCGTCCTGCTCGCGATGGGTTTTGTGCACCCCGTGCACGAGGGCCTTTTGAAGCAACTCGCAGTCGACCTCGACCCGCGCGGCAACGTCAAGGCCAACACGCTCGACTACCAGACCTCGCGCCCGAACGTGTTCTCCGCCGGCGACATGCGCCGCGGCCAGTCGCTGGTGGTCTGGGCCATCCGCGAAGGCCGGCTGTGCGCGCGGTCGATCGATACGTTCCTGATGGGGAAGACGGATCTGCCGCGGTAACAACTGTCGTCCTGGCGAAAGCCAGGACCCATACCGCGGAATCTATCGATGCCAGCCGGTCGTAGCACCGGACTGTCAGTCTTCGCCAAACTACTCCCTGGGGTAATGGGTCCTGGCTTTCGCCAGGACGACACCTGAGGGCTTGGCAGCGCCGAGCCCAACTGCCGCACGCTAGTTCTGCAATCTCACGCCGACCATTGCCACCGTCCCCTGCGAGCTCGAGCCCGGCTGGTTCGAATCCAGGATGTCGTGGCGCAGCGTGCCCTTGATCCAGACATTGCGGTTGAGCTTGTAGATCAGATTGCCTTCGAGCGAGTAGGTCTTGTCGTTGCGATTCTGGCCCTGATAGTCGTAGGTGCCGTAGGTGAACTTGCCGATCGCGGTGAGCCAGCGGCGGAAGTCGTGGTCGACTTCGGCGGCGTAGGTGTGGACCAGCACGCCGGAGGAGCCGGGGATCGTGGTTTCCGCGATCTGCGTGTCGGTGTTGAATTTCACCGTCGTCAGCCCGCTCGCATTCCAGATCAGCGAGCCCGAGGTGAGGAAGCCGGCGAGCTGGCTCAGCCGCGGGTCGACATAGTTGCGCGCGGAATAGCCGACCGAGACCTCGCCGGTGAGGATGCGCGAGAACTCGAAGGACGAGCCGACCTTGGCATAGCCGCCGTTTGAATCGCGCAGATAGCCGTTGCGGTCGGCAGCCTGGTCGTGGACGCGGTTGTCACCCTGGATCTCGACGAACGGCTTCAGGCCCGGCTTGAGTTCGTAGGAGAAGCGCCCGACGCCGCCATACTGGTTGAAGTCGCGGTCGTCGTTGCTGAAGATCGAGCCGTCGGTGAGCTTTGAATCCGTGTAGGCGGTGCGATCGACCGTCGCGCCGGCCGCGACCTGGAAGCGGTTGAACGTCTGGTCGACACCGAAGGTGCCGCCATAGGTGGCGTAGACAGGGTATTTCTGCAGGCCGGCCTGCACGTTCGGGCTGCCGGGATTGTCGGTGGCGAGCCGCAGGCGCAACTGCGAGGTCAGCTTGAGATCGCGATCGACGTCGAACCGGCCGTCGACATGGCCGGTGAAATCAGGCCGGTTGATCTCAACCGGCGACGGCGAGGCAAGGCCGTCGATCGTCGCCGGCATGTTGTTGGTGTAGCCCGAGAACGAGCCGCGCAAGTCCGCGACCAGCGCGTGGCGCTCCCAGTCCGACATCACGAGCAGATCGGGCGCGACGACATAGACTGGTGAGCCGACCGGCTTCTGCAGACGTGCGGGGTTGCTGTCGTAACCGGTGGAGAGCTCGAGCCCACCCTTGATCAGAAAGCTGCCGGCGTAATCGCCGACCGCGCCGAACGCATCGTCATCGGCCTTGAGGCGGCGGCGCAGCGGCTGACCGGGCACGTTGCCCGCCATCGCCGGAGGCACCGGCGTCTTGTGCGCGGTCTCCGACGGCGGCGGCGCGATGCGCGGTGCGCCGAGAGGGGACAGCGCTGGTGTTGCCGATGGCACCGGGGAGCCGGGGCCCGCGGCGCGCTTCGGCTTCGGCTGCCCCGGATAGAGCTTAGGCTGCTGGCGCTTGCGATTGAGCGAGTCGTAACCGGAACTGCTCGCGCCGTTGGCCGCGGGCAGGCCGTAGGTTGGCATCTGGCCGACGCGCGTCGTTGCGGGCGCATCGCTCTTCTTGCGCGGATCGTCATTGGGATCCGGCGCCTGCGGGATCGCATCCGAGGGAGCTTGCCGCACGCCGGCCGTGCGGCGCGTCGGCAGCGTGTCAGGCGCGGCAAAGCCGCCCCGCGTGGGATTGAACAGGTCTGGCGTGAGGCTCTGGGCGGCCGCGGGCGCGCTTTCGAGCGCGGTCAGCAGCAGGCATGGCAAGACAGCGCGGAAAGCGTACGCGCATTTGCTCCGGCCCCTGCCTGGAGGCAACCCCACGATGGAATAACTCCAACAAAATCAGATACTTCATCGACAACTTCCGCGGACCCGCGGGAACCATCGTTAATGGAGTTAAAACAATTATGGTTAATGACCGGTTGAGGGCATTGGCGCCCGCGTCGCCTCTCGACCCGGGGCGTGCTAAGCAGACGCCAATGGGCCGACGCCCCTCCTCCCTGGACCATGACATGCCGAGTTCGAAACCGCTGATGACCCAATCATCCGGCCCCACCCCCGACAGCGTCGAATCCGCGCTCCGCACGCTGGAGACGGAGAGCGGCGGCATCAACGCACTCGCGGCCGCCTTGCGCGGCCCGCTCGGCGAAGCGTTCGCCAAGGCGGTCGACCTGATCCGCAACGCCAAGGGCCGCGTCATCGTCACCGGGCTCGGCAAGTCCGGCCACATGGCCCGCAAGATCGCCGCAACCCTGGCCTCGACAGGCACGCCGGCCTTCTTCGTTCACACCGCTGAAGCCGCCCATGGCGACCTCGGGATGATCACCACCGACGACGTCATCATGGCGCTATCCTGGTCCGGCGAGCAGCCGGAGATGAAGACGCTCGTCAACTACTCGGCGCGCTTTGCGATCCCGATGATCGCGGTGACGTCGAACGCGGCGTCCTCGCTCGGCCAGGCGGCCGACATCGTGATCGAGTTGCCGAGGGCGCGCGAGGCCTGCCCGCACAATCTGGCGCCGACCACGTCGACGATGATGCAGGTGGCAATCGGCGACGCCATCGCGATCGCGCTGCTCGAAGGCCGCGGCTTCACCGCGCTGGAATTCGCCCATTTCCATCCCGGCGGCAAGCTGGGTGCGATGCTGAAATTCGTCCGCGACTACATGCGCACCGGCGCGGAGATCCCGGTGAAGCCTGAAGGCACCAAGATGTCGGATGCGGTGATGGAGATGTCGGCCAAAGGGCTCGGCTGCGTCTGCATCGTCAACGCCGCGAACGAGGCTGTCGGCATCATCACCGACGGCGATCTGCGCCGCCACATGCGGCCGGACCTGCTGACGGTGTCCGTCGACGACATCATGACGAAGCAGCCGAAGACGGTGCCGCCCTCGATGCTCGCGAGCGAGATGATCGAGGTGCTGAACACCCGCAAGATCACCACGCTGGTCGTGACCGAGGCGGACAAGGTGGTCGGCATCGTGCATCTGCACGATCTGTTGCGGGCGGGCGTGGCTTAAACCCAGCTCTCTCCGCTCGTCATTGCGAGCGCTGCGAAGCAATCCAGACTGTTTCCACGGAGGCAGCCTGGATTGCTTCGTCGCTTCGCGCCTCGCAATGACGGCTGGCTAGATCTGCGGAAACCGGGCAGCCGTCTCCTCCAGCGGCAGCTTCAGTCCGTTCGCCAGATACGACACCGTGCGATAGAAGCCGCAGAGCAGCATGATCTCCAGAATCTGCGCCTCGTCGTAATGCGCCGACAGCGCTGCGAACTCGGCGTCCGTGAACGTCGCGCAGTGATGCAGCGCGTCGATTGCAGCGATCAGGGCCTGCTCGGCCGGCGACCAGCAGGATGAACTCGCATCACCCGCCACAGTCGCGCGGACCTCATCCTCGGTGAGCTTTGCCGGTGCGGCGAAGACCGCGACATGGACACCCCACTCATATTCGCAACGGTTGAGCGCGCAGGTGCGATCGATCACGATCTCGCGCTGGCGCAACGACAGCGGCCCGGGATCGAGCAGACCGCCGGCACGAAACTTGTCCCAGGCGCGGCCGTGGCCGGCCATCACCCGGAACAGCACCAGCGGCGGCGCGCCGCGCATGATGCGGTCGAACTGCGCCTGGATCTCCGGGGGATAAGGCTGATCGAGCGGGGCGATACGCGGCGTGGGGGATGACATGGGCGCCTTCTTTGCTACAATTATCGTAGCAATACGCTACATTATCTGTAGCAAGAAGCAAGGGGGGCGTGATGGCAAGACAGGCAGCATCAGGGGAACGTCGCGTGCGCGGCTCGCGCACCGGTCGGCCAATCATGGCGCTGCTCGACCTGCTCGGCCGGCGCTGGAGCCTGCGGATATTATGGGAGCTGCGCGAGGATCCGCTCACCTCGCGCGCGCTGCGCACGGCCTGTGACGAGGCTTCGCCAACGGTGCTGCAGGCGCGGCTGACGGAGCTGCGCGAGGCGGGGTTCGTCGAGTTGGGTGACAGCGGGGGTTATGGATTAACGGCGCTGGGGCGGGAATTGTGCGAGACGTTCATGCCGCTGCACCGGTTTGCGGAGAGATGGAAGAGGTGAAAGCAAGAGCCAGCCGCACACGCTGAGCTTCCTTCTCCCCTTGTGGGAGAAGGTGGCGCGAAGCGCCGGATGAGGGGTATGCCTCACCAACACAGCATCGCGTGAGGAGAGATACCCCTCGCCCGTCTCGCCGCTACGCGGCGAGCCACCCTCTCCCACAAGGGGAGAGGGTAAGAAAGCTCACGCCGCGGCCACCGTCAGATTGGCGCCATCCACCTGCACCACTTTCACCTTCGTTCCCGCCGGCGTATCCGGGCCTGCCACGCGCCATACCGTGTCGCCGATGCGGACGGTACCATTGCCGTCGATGATCGGCTTCTCCAGCGTGAACTCTCGACCCAACAGCGCCTCGGTGCGCTTGTTGAGGAAGGGGCTGGCGCTGGCATCCGGCTTCGGCCGGGCGAGCCGGCGCCACACCGGCACCGCAGCAGCCGCGAACAGCGCGAACATCACGAGCTGGATCTGCCACGATACAGCAACGCCGAACGAGATCAGGCCGACCAGCAGTGCTGCGAGCCCGAGCCAGAACAGGAACACGCCCGGCGCAAGTACCTCCAGCGCCATCAGGATGAAGCCGAAGATCAGCCAGTTCCAGGTGCCGAGCGATATGAACATGTCGGTCATGACACGACCTCTCTATGTGAGCGCGTGACCCCTAGCAGAAGGTCACGCGCCGTTCCTTACCCCTGCCGCGGCGGGACCGTGGGCGGTGTGCCGCCCGTCGGAGGCACTGAGCCGGGACGCCGAGCGGCTGCAGCCGCAGAGGCCGCGCTTTCGCCAAATGTCGCCTTCGCGATCTCGCCAATGCCGGCGAGCGAGCCCAGCAGGCTCATCGCCTCCATCGGCAGCATGATGATCTTCTGGTTCGGCGCGTCCGCGAACTGGCCGAATGCCTTGATATACTTGTCGGCAATAAAATAGTTCAGCGCGGCGACGTCGCCCTTCGCGATCGCTTCCGACACCGCCGTCGTCGCCTTGGCCTCGGCTTCGGCCAGACGCTCGCGCGCCTCGGCGTCGCGGAAGGCGGCTTCGCGACGGCCTTCGGCCTGGAGGATCTGGCCCTGCTTGGCGCCCTCGGCGCGCAGGATCTCGGACTGGCGCTGGCCTTCGGCGGAGAGAATGTCGGCGCGCTTGACGCGCTCAGCCTTCATCTGCCGGCCCATGGCCTCGACGAGGTCGGCGGGCGGCACGATGTCCTTGATCTCGATACGGTTGACCTTGACGCCCCAGGGCGAGACCGCGGCATCGACGACGCGCAGCAGGCGCTCGTTGATCTCGTCGCGATGCGACAGCACCTGGTCGAGATCCATCGAGCCCATCACCGAGCGGATGTTGGTCATGGTCAGCACCGTGATCGCCTGGGTCAGATTGGCGACCTCGTAGCTCGCCTTCGCCGCATCGAACACCTGGAAGAAGGCGACGCCGTCCACCGTCACGGTGGCGTTGTCCTTGGTGATGACCTCCTGCTCGGGAATGTCGATCACCTGCTCCATCATGTTGATCTTGCGCCCGACGCGATCGAAATAGGGCACGATCAGGTTGAGCCCGGGGCTCAGCGTCTGGGTGTATTTTCCGAACCGCTCGATGGTCCAGTCGTAGCCCTGCGGCACCGTCTTCACGCCGGCAATCAGCGTGACGATGACGAGCAACACCAGAACAATCGCGAAAATATCGAAACCGCTCATATTTCCTCCAAGGCGGGAAGCCCCTTCCCGCGCTGCCATTGGTCGGGACCAGGACCCCACCGGTTCAGCGGTCGCCCTTTCACGTCGGCATCCGCCCCATTCTGCACAAGACGGCCGGCGAGGGAACGGTCACGTTTATGTATTTGCGAAGGGCTCTTGAAAGCCTGACGGCAAACACCTAGCGACAATCGTTAAGAAATTGCGACGCTACTCGATGACGTCGTTCGCGGTTGCGAGCAGGCTTGGGGGAAGCGTGACGCCGATCGCCTTGGCCGTCTTCAGATTGACGGCGAGCTCGAATTTGGTCGGATTCTGGACCGGAAGATCCGCAGGCAGCGCACCCTTCAGAATGCGATCGATGTAGCCGGCGGCGCGGCGCAGCTGCTCGGCGCTGTCGGTGCTGTAGGACATCAGCCCACCCTCGTCGACGAACATGCGGCTCCAGAACATCGCCGGCGCCTGCGCCTGCACAATGGCCGCGAGCAGCGGCGCACGATTGGCCATGGTGAAGAAGTCGGGCAGCACCAGGAAGCCGCCATCCGTGCGGGAGGCCAGCGCGGCAAGCGAAGCCGCATCGTGGACCGGCGCGGGCTCGACTGTCACATGAAGCGTGCGTCCTGCCTCCTCGATGGTGCGCAACATGAGGTCGGCGAAGGGCGCGGTCGCCGGATTGTAGACGACGAGGACGCGAGAGACCCTTGGGTGAATCTGCGTCAGCAGGTCCAGCCACTTGCCGGCCAGGGGGCCATCATAATCGGTGAACCCGGTGAGGTTGCCGCCGGGATGGGCGAGGTTCTTGGCAAAGCCCTGGCTGACAGGGTCGGTGATCACGGCAAAGACGATCGGCGTCGACGTCGTGCGCTTCTGCAGCTCCTCGACCGAAGGCGTACCGATCGCGAACAGGACATCGGGCTTGAGCCCGACCAGCTCCTCTGCGAACTGCGCGATGCGCTGCCTGTCGCCGGCACCACTGCGCCAGTCGATCTGAAGATTGGCCTGTTCCTTCCAGCCAAGGGCTGAGAGCGCCTCGGCAAGGGGGGCCTGCCCGATCACGTCATCATCGGTGACCGTGAGCACGCCCACCCGGCGCATCGTCGTCGGCTGCTGTGCCAGAGCGGAGGGCGCAAACGCCGTGATCGTCCCAAGAAGCGCCAAACATTCCCGGCGGTTCATGGAGCGCTCCTCAGACCCAACCCTGCAACTCGCGCAGCACCAGCGTGCGGATCACGTCCATCCCGGGATCGCTGTCATTGAGGCAGGGGATCGCAGAAAACTGCTCGCCGCCATTGTGCCTGAAGATCTCGGCGTTCTCCTGCGCGATCTCCTCCAGCGTCTCCAGGCAGTCGGCGGAAAAGCCCGGCGTCACCACCGCGATACGGCGCACGCCTTCCTTCGCGAGACGCTCCATCGTCTTGTCGGTGTAGGGCTGCAGCCATTCATCGTTGCCGAAGCGCGACTGGAAGGTCAGCAGCAATTTCGTCTCGTCCATCCCGAGCCGGCGGCGCAGCGCTTCTGTCGTGGCGACGCAGTGGCTCTGATAGGGATCGCCCTTGTCGACATAGGATTTCGGCATGCCGTGGAACGAGGCGACGATCAGCTCCGGCTTGAACGGCAGCGTCGCCAGATGCGCCTCGATCGAGACGGCCAGCGCCTCGATATAGGCCGCGTCCTCATAGTAGGGCGGCGTCACCCGCAATGTCGGTTGATTGCGCAGGCGGGCGAGCACGCGGAACACCTCGTCGCAGACGGTCGCCGACGTCGGGGCAGAATATTGCGGATAAAGGGGAACGGCGAGGATGCGGTCGCATCCCTTGGCGATCAGCGCATCGATGCCCGCCTTGATCGAGGGGTTGCCGTAGCGCATCGCCCAATCCACCACGACATGCGCGCTATCGGACAGCGCGGCGGCGAGCTTGTCGCTCTGCGAGCGCGTGATGGTCTTCAGCGGCGACTCGTTCCGCACATTATTCCAGATCTTGCGGTAGTCGAGCGCCTTGGTGCGGGGACGACTGCGCAGGATGATGCCGTTCAGCACCAGCTGCCAGATCAGGCCCTGGTCCTCGATGACGCGGGCGTCCGACAGGAATTCCTTGAGATAGACCCGCACGCCCGGCGCATCGGCCGTATCGGGCGTCCCGAGATTGACCAGCAGCACGCCGACACGCGGCTGGGCCGATGGTGCAGCCGATTTCGTGACCTCAATAGGGGCGATGGTCGTCATGGCCTCGTGGGTCGCGCGTTGCTCCGAACTTGTCAAGATGAGCCCGCTTTGGCTAGGGTCGCCCCCAAGCGGGGGAGGGAAGATGACGCTCGCGGAATTCTGCGTTCTCGGAGCGCTGCTGCTCTATCTCGTAACGATCGCCTCGATCAAATGGATCAGGTTTCGCGGCTTCGACAATTCCCGACCGCGCGACCCCGCCTTCTATGAGGACGCCATCGCGCAGCGCGCGCTCGGCGCGCACCAGAACGGCATCGAGACCTTTCCGTTCTTTGCGTTCGCCGTGCTGCTCGCCGAATACAGGGACTCACCGCAGCGCCTGATCGACGAGCTTGCAGCGCTGTTCCTGATCGTGCGGATCGCCTATGTGCTGACCTATCTCGGCAACCGCCCGACGCTGCGCTCCATCCTCTGGAGCATCGGCTTTGCGATCAATCTCGGGATCTTCTTCATGCCGATGCTGAAGAAGTTGCTGCCGGTGTGAAGATGGCGTGTCCCGGACGCGGTGCAGCGTGAAACGCTGCGTCCGCGGCACGAGAGCTGGGCCTAGAAACACGTCGTCCTTTCAGCCGCGATATAGCCGAACAACAGCCCCGCCCCGAACAGCAGCACGAGCGCGGCAGCGCCAAGCTCGATACCGCGCATGAACAGCGCACCGCCACCGTCGCGTCCTGCGCTGAGGCGAGCAGCGACGTCCTTGGCGGAGACGGCGATCACCGCGATCGCCGCCACCGTGATTGCGGTACCCAGGCCCATCAGGAAGGTCGCGGCAATGCCGGCCCAGAACAGGCCCTGAGCGAGCGCAAACACCAACACCAGGATCGCGCCCGAGCAGGGACGGATGCCGACGGTCAGGATCGCGGCAAAGCCGCGCCGCCAGCCGCCGGGGCCGGCCAGCTCGCTCGGAGTCGGGCCGTGGGAATGGCCGCAATGCTCGTCATGGACGTGGTCGTGCCCGTGATGGGCATGCGCATGATCGTGGCTGTGATCGTGATCATCGCCGTGGTGATCGTGCGCATCATGATGATGGTGATGACCGTGACCATGATGGTCATGCGGCACGCCTGCGATCGCCGGCACCGGCTGCGCCGCCTGGAGCGCGCGGATGAAGGTACGGCCTTTGACCCAGACCAGCCGCAGGCCGAACAGCGCGATCAACGCGTAGCTTGCGATCTCTATCGCGCCTTCGGCCTTGCACATGGTCCTGGCGGTGGCGTTCAGAATCCACGCCGAGATGCCGACGATCAGGATCGCCACCAGCGACTGCATCAGCGCGGAGGCAAACGACAGCGCGATGCCGCGCCGGGCGGTCTCGCGGTTGGCGACGAGATAGGAGGCGATCACCGCCTTGCCGTGGCCAGGGCCGGCGGCATGGAAGATGCCATAGGCAAATGAGATGAAGAGCAGCGTCCACACCGCCGAGCCATCGGTTTTGGCAGCGCGGATGGTCGACGATATCTGGCGATAGAATTCCGACTGCTTGGCCAAAAGCCAGCCGATGAGACCGCTAGCCCCGGGCTCCGCCGCCTGCGCCGGCTTCGGTGCGCCGAACGGATTTTGCGCGAAGACATCATGAAGCGCGGCGTCGGCCAGGCCAACGACGAGGAGGACAGCGGCGCAGACGATAAGCGCCCGCCCAAGCGGCGTACGATGCAGCTTCAAGGGCAATCCACCGTGATCTTGTTGGCGAACATCATGCCGAAATTGGCGTTCGGGCCGTCCATAAAGGTCTGTTCGTTGAGCTTCTGCGCGGTCGCGGTGCCGTCGCTGGGACGATCGAGCTTCATCTGGCAGCCCGAGGGAGCGCCGACCAGCTTGACGGGATTGTCCTTGGCCATCTGGAAGTCGATGAAATAAGAGCGGTCAAACACTTCGAGCACCAATTGCTTGGACTTGACCGGATTCTTCAGCGGCAGCGTGAAGTGCAGGGTCAGCACCGCATCCTTGTAGTCGAGAAAGTAGTCGACCGGCTCGTTGAAGCGCTCCTTCTTGCCGTCGGCTCGCGCAAAGGTGAAGTAGGCATATTCCTTCAGCGACTCGACATTGGTCTGCGCCAGCGGCCCCAGCTCCTCGCGCGTATAGGCCCCTTTCTTCTTGGCCTCGAGCCCCTGAACCGCATAGGCCGAGAACATGTCGTCGAAAGTCCAGGCGTGGCGAACACCGGTGATCGAACCATCCTCGGCGTAGAGCAACTCGCTGGTCGCGGTGATCCAGACATGCGGATGCGCGCTCGCTGCGCCTGATGCGAGCATCATGGCGACGGCGAGCAGCCATCCCGGCAGGGCGCGCATGCCGATCAGGCCGCCTTTTCGTCGAGCAGGCCGCGGCGACGGAGCAGCGCGTCGGGCTCGGGCGGCCGGCCGCGGAACGCCTCGTAGGCGGCTTCCGGATCGACCGATCCGCCGCTCGAATAGATGTCGTCATGCAGGCGCTTGGCCACCGCGGGATCGAAGATGTTGCCGGCTTCCTCGAAGGCGCCGAAGGCATCGGCGTCCATCACCTCCGACCACATGTAGCTGTAATAGCCTGCAGCATAGTGATCGCCGGAGAAGATATGACCGAACTGGGTCGGGCGGTGCCGCATCGAGATTTCCTGGGGCATGCCGATCTTCTCCAACTCCTTCTTCTCGAAGGCGCGGACATCTTGCGCGGCGGCGGCAGGCTGGGAGTGGAATTCGAGGTCGACCAGCGCCGAAGAGACGAACTCGATCGTGGCAAAGCCCTGGTTGAACTTGCGCGCAGCAATGAACCGCTTGAGCAGATCGTCCGGCAGCGGCTCCCCGGTCTGGTAGTGGCGAGCGAACTGCTGGAGCACTTCGGGGCGCTCCTGCCAGTGCTCGTAGAGCTGCGAGGGCAGCTCGACGAAGTCGGTGAAGACGGAGGTGCCCGAGAGAGACGGGTAGGTCACGTTGGACAACATGCCGTGCAGGCCGTGGCCAAACTCATGGAACAGGGTGCGGGCGTCGTCGGGCGACAGCAGCGAGGGCTCGGTGCCGGTGCCCTTGGCGAAATTGCAGACATTGATGACGAGCGGCGCGATCTCGCCATCGAGCTTCTGCTGGTCGCGCAGCGAGGTCATCCAGGCGCCGGAGCGCTTCGATGGCCGGGCATAGTAGTCACCATAGAACAGCGCCTTGTGCTTGCCGTCGGGACCCTTCACGTCCCAGACCCGGACGTCGGGATGCCAGACCGGCACATCCTTTCGCTCCTCGAAGGTGATGCCGAACAGGCGCGTGGCGCAGTCGAAGGCCGCCGCAATCATGTGGTCGAGCGTGAGATACGGCTTGATCGCCGCGTCGTCGAAATTGGCGCGCTGAAGGCGGAGTTTTTCGGCGTAGAAGCGCCAGTCCCAGGGCGCGAGCTTGAAATTGCCGCCCTCCTCCGTGATCAGCGCCTGCATCTCGTCGCGATCGGCAAGCGCCCGGACGCGCGCCGGCTTCCAGACCCGCTCCAGCAGGCCCCGCACCGCATCCGGCGTCTTGGCCATGGAATCCTCGAGCCGGTAGGCGGCGAAGGTCGGGTACCCCAACAGCTTGGCGCTCTCCTCACGCAGCTTCAGGATCTCGCCGATGGCCGTGTTGTTGTCGTTGGAATTGCCGTTGTCGCCGCGCGCCGTGAAGGCCTTGTAGACCTTCTCGCGCAGGTCACGCCGGGCCGAGCTCTTCAGGAACGGCTCGGTCGAGGAGCGCGACAGCGTGACGATCGCCTTGCCTTCCATGCCGCGGTCTTCTGCCGCAGCCTTGGCGGCGGCAACGAAGCTCTCCGGCAGGCCCTGGCGGTCGGCCTCCCCGAGCTCCATGAACCAGTCCTGCTCGTCGCCGAGCAGATGATGGCTGAAGCCGGTCGCGAGCTGGGCCAGCTTCTCGTTGATCTCGGCCATGCGCGTCTTGGCTTCGTCGGACAGGCCGGCGCCGGCGCGGTGGAAGCGGGTGTAGGTGCGCTCCAGGAGGCGGAGCTGCTCCGGGTCAAGGCCGAGATTGGCGCGGTTCTCGTGCAGGTGGGCGATGCGACCAAACAGCACGGCATTCATCATGATCGGATTCCAGTGCCGTGCCATCCGCAAGGAGACCTCCTTGTCGATATCCAGGATGGCCGGGTTGGAATGCGCCGAGACCAGGTCGTAGAAGACCGCGGCGACCTTGTTCAGCAGCTTGCCGGATCGCTCCAGCGCCGTGACGGTGTTGGCGAAGTCGGGCGCGGCGGGATCATTGGTGATCGCAGCGATCTCCGCGGAATGGTCTGCGAAGGCCTGCTCGAAGGCGGGCAGGAAGTGCTCCGGCGTGATCTCGTCGAAGGGCGGGGTCGCAAACGGCGTCACCCAGGCCTTGAGCAGCGGATTGGTCTCGGAGTCCGTAGTTTGGCGGGGTTCTGACATCGCAAGTCCCGATTTTCGAGGCAATTTGTTGGGGCCAGCTATAGCACGCGATGGGGCTTTTTTGGGCCATTTGGCCTTGCTCCCGCCCGGCTTTTCGGGGAGATTGCGGCCCTCGAAACACCGGACCCCATCGCCCATGAACGCGCCCTCCTCGTCTTCCCGTCAGATCGTCTGGCCGAGCGTCATCACCATTGTCAGCGCGGCCATCCTGATCGGCGCCGAGGTGTTCGGCGCGGCGTTCGCCGGCGGCTGGGCACTCGCGATTCTGTTCGGGCTCGGCGACCAGGGCGCGCACATCCTTCAGGCCGTGCTGTTCGCGCTCGGCGTGCTCGTCATGACCGCCTTCATCCGCGCAGCTCAGCGCGTCGAGCCGTTCTTCAAGCGCGGCTGACGTCTCCCGCGCACGCGAGTCGCGCGCACGACACGAAAAACTTAACGCCTGTTCATCTTCCGCGTCGCTCGCGCAACACTGCGCAAGCAGATGTTAGGCAAATCTGTTCTCAGCCTAAAAAAATTCTTGCGAAGGCGAGTCAAAACCCTTATGTGCGCTCTTGCCCAATTTCGCACGTGCCTGTGGTCGTGTGTCAGTCGGTAGGTATCCGGACAAGAGGCCGGACAGCCGCCAAGGGGTGAAGAAGCCGAGGGGCTCTTCGGAAGTGCGGAAGTCAAAGACCGAAAGGTCGGACGACGAAGCAAACCCGGAGCGTCCAGCATCTCTCTCAAAGAGATGCCTTGTCGAAGGTGACTTCACTTTTTGCAACCGTGACTGGCAGCCGGAGGCGAACCGGCGCACCCCGCTCTCAACGGGGGACGCGACTTAAAGCAACGACGGATCGGGCTTTTTTGGTCTCTACCGGCATTCCACCGCCGGCGCGGGCTACTGAAAAGGCTTGTCCTTCATTGCCAGGTGTGCGGGCGGGAAGCTCTCCCAACCAATCCACGGCAGCACAGTCTGGTTTGAGTCTTTTGGCTTCAACGCGCCTCCATCGCGCGGTTTGGCCGAAGCGCTCTTATCCGACGTCACGTTGATGCGGATCCCGTCGCTGGGACCGTTGGAGAGTGCCATGACCGAACGTATCCAGGAATTCCTGCGTAACCGCCGCAAGGAAGGTCTCGACACCGAGCCGTGCCTCGTCGTCGATCTCGAGGTCGTGCGCGACAATTACCAGACCTTCGCCAAGGCGCTGCCCGACAGCCGCGTGTTCTACGCCGTCAAGGCGAACCCGGCGCCGGAAGTGCTGGCGCTGCTGGCCTCCATGGGCTCCTGCTTCGACACCGCGACCGTTGCCGAGATCGAGATGGCGCTGGCTGCCGGTGCGACGCCCGACCGCATCTCCTTCGGCAACACGATCAAGAAGGAGCGCGACATCGCGCGGGCTTTCGCGCTCGGCATTCGCCTGTTCGCGGTCGACTGCGTCGCCGAAGTCGAGAAGATCGGCCGTGCCGCTCCCGGCGCGAAGGTGTTCTGCCGCATCCTCTATGACTGCGCCGGCGCCGAATGGCCGCTGTCGCGCAAGTTCGGCTGCGACCCGGAGATGGCCGTCGAGGTGCTCGACGTCGCCAAGCGCCTGGGCCTGGAGCCGTGCGGCATCTCCTTCCATGTCGGCTCGCAGCAGCGCAAGGTGAAGGCGTGGGACCGTGCGCTGGCGATGGCCTCGCAGGTGTTCCGTGACTGCGCCGAGCGCGGCATCAACCTCTCCATGGTCAACATGGGCGGTGGCTTTCCGACCAAGTACCTGAAGGACGTGCCGCCGGTCGTGACCTACGGCCGCTCGATCTTCCGCGCGCTGCGCAAGCACTTCGGCAACCAGATTCCGGAGACCATCATCGAGCCGGGTCGCGGCATGGTGGGTAACGCCGGCATCATCGAATCCGAGGTCGTGCTCATCTCGAAGAAGAGCGACGAGGACGAGGTGCGCTGGGTGTATCTCGACATCGGCAAGTTCGGCGGTCTCGCCGAGACGATGGACGAGTCGATCCGCTACGCCATCCGCACGCCGCATGACGGTGCGGACATGACGCCGTGCGTGCTCGCGGGCCCGACCTGCGACAGCGCCGACGTGCTGTACGAGAAGAACCCGTATCCGCTCCCCGTCACGCTCGAGATCGGCGACAAGCTGCTGATCGAAGGCACCGGGGCCTATACGTCGACTTACTCGGCGGTGGCGTTCAACGGCATCCCGCCGCTGCGGACGTACCACATCTGATCCGCCTCTCTCTTTCTGAGGCCTGACGAACCCGGGAGCCGGCTTGCCGGCTCCCCATCCGACATTGCCATTCTGACGACGCCTTGAGACCTGCGTGCCGTACGCACGCAGGTCTCAAGCGGGGACTGACGCGCCATGACCACTTTTCGGAAGCCACAAGTCGCCCTCACTTCGGAAGCCGCTCCGTTCGCGATCCGTGCGGAACGTGCTGCCGACGTCGCGTCGCGTGAAGCGCTGCTGGATGCCAGCTTTGGCGAGGACCGCCACGGCCGCACCTGCCAGCGCCTGCGCGACGGACGCGCGCCCGCCACAGGCCTTGCCCTGTCGGCGATGCGCGAGGGCAAGCTCGTGGGAACCGTGCGGCTGTGGCACGTCAGCGCCGGCGGCAGGCCCGCCCTGGTCCTCGGACCACTGGCGGTGGACCCTGCCTGCCGCGAGCTCGGGATCGGCGCCGCGCTGATGAACCAAGCGCTGGCCGCCGCCCGGGCGCGCGGGCATGTCGCCGTAATCCTGCTCGGCGATGCGCCTTACTATGCCCGCTTCGGCTTCTCAGCCGAGAAGACCAGTGCACTGGTGCTGCCCGGCCCATTCGAGCGCGACCGCCTGCTGGCGATCGAACTCGAGGCCGGCGCGCTCGATGGCGCCGAGGGGATGATCATCCCGACCGGAGCGGCCCTGCCTAAACGGAGGGTAGTTCGCGCCCTCCAAGCGCACGCGGCCTAAGGGATAGCCATGATGGCGACGACCGAAGCCGCGTTCCGCGGCAGCGCGCGACCGTGTCCGCGTTAAGCTATTCCTTTGGGGTTGCGTGAGCCCCGGAAACGCCCTTTAACCCCACGAAATTCCCCCTTCAGTCGAGGCCGAACCCATGTCCCGTCGCCTGATTTCCACCGGCTCCCCCTTCGAGAAGACCGCAGGCTACAGCCGCGCCGTGGTCGACGGCGACTTCTGCTTCGTTGCGGGAACCACCGGCTATGACTACGCGACGATGACGATGCCGGCGGACGTCACGAGCCAGTCACGCAACTGCTTCAAGACCATCGCGGCGGCCCTGACGGAGGGCGGGTTCGAGATGGCCGACATCATTCGTGCGACCTACTACCTCACCGACGCTGGGGATGCCGACGCCCACTTCGCAGTCTGCGGCGAGGTCCTCGGCAATATCCGCCCGGCGGCCACGCTGCTCGTCGTCTCGGCGCTCTACAAGCCCGAGATGAAGGTCGAGATCGAAGTCACCGCCAAGCGCCGCAGCGTCTAACAAGCGCCGCAGCGCCTGATCCACCCATCCCCAATTGTCCGACAGCACGTTCCGGAGAAACCATCCCATGAGCCCTCCCTCGCAGATCTACGCGAAGATCACCGGTCCCATCGTCATGGTCGGCTTCGGCTCCATCGGCAAAGGCACCTTGCCGATGATCGAGCGGCACCTCGATTACGACAAGTCGCGCGTCACCGTGATCGATCCCAAGGACGAAGGCCGCAAGGCGCATTGCGAGAAGCAGAATGTGCGCTTCATCCAGAAGGCCGTGACCAAGGACAATTATCGGGAGCTGCTGACCCCGCTGCTCACCGAAGGCGGCGGCCAGGGCTTTTGCGTCAACCTGTCGGTCGACACCGGCTCGACCGACATCATGGAGCTCTGCAACGAGCTCGGCGCGCTCTACATCGACACGGTCAACGAGCCCTGGCTCGGCTTCTATTTCGATTCCACGAAGGGCCCGGAAGCCCGCTCCAACTACGCGCTGCGCGAAGTGACGCTGGCCGCCAAGAAAGCGCGTCCCGCAGGCTCGACCACGGCCGTCTCCTGCTGCGGCGCCAACCCCGGCATGGTCTCCTTCTTCGTCAAGCAGGCGCTGCTCAATGTCGCCGCGGACCTGAAGCTCAACGCCCCCAAGCCAAAGACCAAGGCCGAATGGGCGGATCTGATGCGGCAGGCCGGCATCAAGGGCATCCACATCGCCGAACGCGACACCCAGCGCTCCAAGACACCGAAGGAGCCTGATGTGTTCGTCAACACCTGGTCGGTGGAAGGTTTCCTGTCGGAAGGCGTGCAGCCGTCCGAACTCGGCTGGGGCACCCATGAAAAATGGATGCCCGAGAATGCGCACACTCACGAGGCCGGCTGCGGCGCCGCCATCTACCTGATGCAGCCCGGCGCCAACACGCGCGTGCGGACCTGGTGCCCGACCCGCGGGGCGCAATACGGCTTCCTCGTCACCCACAACGAGTCGATCTCGATCTCGGATTACTTCACGGTGCGTGACGCATCGGGCAAGGCGGTCTACCGGCCGACCTGCCACTATGCCTATCACCCGGCCGACGACGCCGTGCTGTCGCTGCACGAAATGTTCGGCCGCGCCGCGAAGATGCAGGAGAAGCACCACATCCTCGACGAGAACGAGATCGTCGACGGCATCGACGAACTCGGCGTGCTGCTGTTCGGCCACGACAACAACGCCTATTGGTTCGGCTCGCAGCTCTCGATCGAAGAGACCCGCGCGCTCGCGCCCTATCAGAACGCGACCGGCCTGCAGGTGACCTCCGCCGTGCTCGGCGGCATGGTGTGGGCACTGGAGAACCCCAGGGAAGGCATCGTCGAAGCCGACGAGATGGATTTCGATCGCCTGCTGGAAATCCAGTTGCCCTACCTCGGCCCGGTGAAGGGTTTCTATACCGACTGGACCCCGCTGACGGATCGCCCGGGCCTGTTCCCGGAGGATATCGACACCAGCGATCCCTGGCAGTTCAAGAACGTCCTGGTGCGCTGACAGAGACCTGTCCGAGCCGCAATGGACGGGAGGCTAATAGCCTTCCGCCAGCGCGGGTGCTAACCAACCGCCCGGTCGCATGGCAACCGGGAGGTCCGCATGAAGCATATCGCCTGCATCGCGGGAGGCATCAGCCTCCTGATCGCATCCCACGCATTGGCCGCGGACACCGGTCAGTTGCCCTGCAAGACCACGCAGGAATGCAACGAAAACGCCGCCAAGATCGGCGCCAACGCCCCCAGCGGCGCGCTGCTCTCGACCAGCAAATCGGATGCGGCAGAGGACCAGTTCTACTGGCTCAACAAGATCAACAAGGCCTCCACCGTGATGCTGGTGGAGGAGGGCATCTTCCCGAAGGATACCGGCCAGCTGATCGCCGGGGGCGTGGACTACACCATCCGCCAGGCGCGTGAACCCGACGGCAAGCGCCCGAGCGACGTCCTGCAGATCGAGAAGATCATGACCGACAAGGTCGGCGAGGAGGCCTCCGTCATCCACGCCGGGCGCAGCCGCCAGGACATGTACGCAACCTATCGCGCGGCCAAACTGCGGAACCAGACGCTGGATTTTGCCGACGCGCTGCTCGGCTTGCGTGCCAAGCTGCTCGCCAAGGCGGCCGACAATCTCGATGCACTGATGCCCGGCTATACCAACGGCGTGCAGGCGGTGCCGATCACCTATGGTCATTACCTGCTGGGCTATGAGGAATCGTTCGAGCGCGACCAGCAGCGCATCAGCGAGGCCTATCGCCGCCTCAACCTCAGCCCGATGGGCGTCGGCGTCATGTCCGACTCGATCTGGCCGCTGAACCGCGCGCGGCTCGCCGAGCTGCTCGGCTTTGACGGCATCGTCGAGAATTCGATGGACGCGAACCAGGTGATCCCATTCGACAACCAGCTTGAGGCAGCCGCGATCGCCAACTCGGCCGCCATCCGCATCGGCGTGATGATGCAGGACCTGCACACGCAATATGCCGAGGTGCGACCGTGGCTCTTGCTGCAGGAGGGCTCGACCTACACCAGCAGCTCGATGCCACAGAAGCGCAATCCGGGCCTGATCATGCAGGCGAGGATTGCCGCTTCAGATGTGGTGGGACTGTCGGGGGCGGTGTCGATCCGCACTCACAACGTCATGTCGGGCATGGTCGACTACAAGTTCGAATTCGAGGACCTCGGCTTGTTTCCGCGTGCCGTCAAGATGGTCACCGCCACCGACCGGGTGTTCGATGCGATCGTGGTCAACAAGCCGCGCGCCAGGGAAGAGCTGGAGAGCGACTGGACCTCGACAATGAACCTCGCCGAGCTGCTGTTGCAGGCCCACCAGATCCCGTTCCGGGTCGGACACGGCTTTGCGTCACAGATGGTCAGCTATGCGCGGCCGCTGGATCTCACGCCCAAGACCATCCCCTTCAGCGAGGTGACTGACCTCTTCGCCAAGACGCTTGCCAAATTCAACATGCCGGCAAGGCCCTTCCCGATGAGCGAGGCCGAATTCAGGGAAGTGATGTCACCGGAATGGATCGTGGCGCACACCAAGGGCGTCGGCGGTCCGCAGCCGGAGGAGACTGCACGCATGCTCAAGGTGGCCCAGCAGCGCCTCGATGCCGACAAGCTCTGGCTTGCCGCCCAGCGCGACAAGATCGCGAAGGCCGACACCGCGCTCGATCAGGCGTTTGCGGCGCTCTTGCCGAACGCCGCGGCGCATTAAGAACGACGGATCGGGGCGCGCCATGCCGCGCCCCGCCCACTCGCGTTACTTCGCCAGGTAATCAAACGCCACGCTGCCGAGCCCGAGCGTCAGGTCAGCTTTGAAGTGCAGCGCCGAGACCACCTCGCACACCGGCAGCCGGGCGACATCGCAGAGCGCGTGGGGAAACAGGCCGAGCGCGGCGGGGCCGGTCCAGGCTTCCTTCAGCGTGATGTCCTCGAGATGGAAGCGCACCAACTCGCAGATCCGGGGGCTACCGTCGACATGCGGGATGATCTTCAGGATGAAGTTCGGTGCCTTCATCGGCTGCAGCACCGCGTCGAGGTCGACCTTGCGGTGCTTGTAGCCCATGGTCGCGGAGGCGCAGAGCACAGAGCCATAATGCAGTGAGCCGACCAGCACGTCGCTCTCGACCTCGATCTTCGGCCGCGCCAGCTTCTTCGGAAAGCCCCACAGCTCGCGGCCGCCGGCGATCGGCCCCTCGTCGTCGAGATACATCGCGTGGGTGTAGGCGCCGAGCTCGCCCTTGAAGCGGACCGGAATCACCTGCCCGGTCTCGGTGTAGTCGCCAAAGCCGGTCGAGTCGGGCATGCGGATGAATTCGTACTTCACCACCGGCTCCGCCACCTCGAGCGGCTCGGGCACGATGGCGGCAAGCGCTTCGGGATCGGTCCTGTAGGTGATGATGAAATATTCGCGGTTGAAAAAGCGATATGGCCCCGGCGGGAACGACGGGTTGGTGAGCGGCATCGAATATGCGGTACGGCGGACATCCTCGATCTTCATGGCAGGCCCCATCTGTCGTTGGTTCGACGGATTATGGAGCGAGCCGCGCGCCGAGGCGAGATCGTTAAATCGGCATCGATTGTCACATACGCGTCAAGATGCGCGAGCGTCGAGGCTATTTCTTCTCGAGCGGCGGCGCGATCTTCTCGGCCGGGGCCGGTGGCAATGCCGGCTTGGCGGCCCCCGCCGCGCCTTGGGTCTGCGGATCGGGGCGCGCGGGCTCGGGCGCCGGCGTCGTCGGGCGCTCGCCACCAGGCTTGGCTTCGGCGGGCGTCTTGTCCTGATTGGTGGACGGCGTGCCCTGCAGCGGCTGCGTGGCCTGCGCCAGCTCCATCCGGTTTTCAGCGCGGATTTGCGCCAGTGACATCACCGACACCAGCACGCCTGCTGCGAACAGCGAACAGGCGATTGTGAGGTCGAGCTTCAGGTTTCGCTTGTCGTTCTGGCCGGGCATGTGGATCACCGCCTTTATCTGCGGGATCAACGAATTTCCACGACTGCGGTTCCGTTTATTGAAAGGCGGGAACCGCGCGCTTGCGCGCCAAAAGACCGCATCTACTCCGTGGTGCTGACTTCCCAGGTGGCGTGACGGACGCCGGGCAGGTGCTGCAGATCGGTCGCCACCGCATTCAGCTCGTTGGGATCGACCGCGGTCGCGACCAGCTTGGCGACGATCTCCAGAAGATCATCATCGCCAATCTCGACAACGTCGACGTCGGCCACCGGATATTTGGCGGCCTCGAGCTTGTCGACGAGCCGGTCGCGCATGTCGGGCAAGGCGTCGGTCGTGACCGCAAGCTTGAAGTAGTAGGTCGCCTCCAGCGCCTTCTCATTCAGCGGGATACGGTTGATGGCATTGACCAGCGGGCGCAGCATGGTGTTGCCGGCAATGACGAACACCGTGAGCGCGGCCGCCTGCGCCACCATGTCAGCGCCAGCACAGGAGCCCACCGCGGCCGAGGACCACAGCGTCGCCGCGGTATTGAGGCCGCGCACGTCCATACCCTGCTTCATGATGACGCCGGCGCCGAGGAAACCGATGCCGGAGACGACATAGGCGATCACCCGCACCGCGCCGTCGGCGCCCGCCAGATGCATCGCGAGATCAACGAAAGCTGCGGCGCCAACCGCGACCAGCACATTGGTGCGCAGTCCGGCAGTGCGTTGCCTATATTGCCGCTCCGCGCCGATCAGCGTGCCCAGCACGAAGGCCGTGAACAGGCTGACCAGCGTGTCGGCGAAATCAGCGAGCTGGAAGGTCGTCAGGAACCGCATGGTCCCCTATACGGCCGGAACGATGACAGATCAAAGCTCCAGCAGACCGCCGTCCCCATTTTCGTCAGCGAAGGCCAACAGCGTGCCCTTGGCGTTCCAGGCCAGCCCAGCCACCGGCGGCGTGCCGTTGCGGCGGACCAGGATCTCCGCGCCATCCTCCAAGCGTATCATCAGCACGGTGCCGTCGCTGTAGCCGCAGGCCAGAATGTCGTTCTTCGGATGGCAGGCCACCACGGCCACACGCGCCTGGAGCGGCGCGAGCATCGCGGGCTCCTTGCCCATCGGGCCGTCCTTGCTGGCGAACGGCCAGATGATGACGGTGTCGGCGCCCGAGGTCGCCAGCCCCTTGCCGCCCACGCTCCAGGACATCGAGCGGACCCGACCGGGATAGCCGGTCATGCGCATGTGCCTGTTGTCGGCGAGCCGCCAGCCGTGCAGCGCCGATTCATGCATCGAGGTGACTAGGAATTTGTTGTCCGGGCTGAAGGTGACGCCGAGGTGCGAGCCGGCCCAGGGCAGGAATTCGGCTGACCCTTCCATGTTGGGAAACCACAGCGTCGCGCCATTGTAATGCGCGATCGCAAGCCGCAATCCCTTCGGCGCGAAGGCGAGACCGCCGACGGTCGAGGGGACATCGAGCGACTTTTCCTCGGCCTTGCCGCTCTTGACGGTCGCGGTCTTGCCGGCCGACCAGGCGTAGGCGCCGTCGGGATGCAGTGCGACCGCATCGATCCAGCGGCGCTTCGGATCGGTGGCGAGCAGCGTCACCTCGCCCTTGGCATCGAGCGAGACGACCTTGCCGTCGTCGCCGCCCATCACGAGGCGCTTGCCGTCGGAGGCAGCCGAGAGAATGCCGCCGCTGTGCACGGCAACCGAGGTGATCTCGCCCTTGGCGTCGACGAACGCGACGTTCTCTTCGCCGCCAACGAAGGCGGCGCGGGGGCCGAGGAAATGCACCGAGGTCACGCCCATGCCAAGCTTGACAGGCTTGACGCGGTCGGTGACGGAGACGATCGAGGCGGAATCGGGGGCGGGCGTAAACTCTTTCATCACGAGACGATGCAGCTCTCGAAGCCGGTGCGAATGAGCTCTTCGGGCAATTCGCGGCCGATGAAGACGAGGCGGCTCTCGCGCGGCTCGCCGTCCTTCCACTTCCGCTGGTGGTTGCCTTCCAGCATCATGTGGACGCCCTGGAAGACGTAGCGGTCGTCGTCGTCGTGGAAGGCGAGGATGCCCTTCGAGCGCAGGATCTTGCCGCCCTCGACCTGCACCAGATTCTGCAGCCAGGGCATGAACACGTTCGGATCGAGCGGCTTGTCGGTCTTGAGCGACAGCGACTGCATGTCCTCGTCGTGATAGTGCTTCAGACCGTGGCCGTGATCATGGTGGTGATGGTCGTGATCGTGATGATGATCATGGTCGTGGTCATGATCATCGGCCTCCAGGAAAGATGGCTCGATGTCGAGGATCCGGTCGAGGTCGAACGCACCGCGATCGAGCACGTCGGCCAGCGCCACCGAGCAGCGCTCGGTGCGGTGGAGCTTGGCGTAAGGATTGATGCCGCGGATGCGGGCCTCAACCTCGGCAAGCTCGCCCTTGGTGACGAGATCGGTCTTGTTCAGCACGATGACGTCGGCGAACGCGATCTGGTTCTTGGCCTCGGGCGCGTCCTTGAGCCGGTCGGACAGCCATTTGGCGTCCGCAACAGTCACTACCGCATCGAGGCGCGCGTTCTTCTGCACGTCCTCGTCGACGAAGAAGGTCTGGGCGACCGGCGCCGGATCGGCAAGGCCGGTGGTTTCGACGATGATCGCGTCGAACTTGCCCTTGCGCTTCATCAGGCCGTCCATGATGCGGACGAGGTCGCCGCGCACGGTACAGCAGATGCAACCGTTGTTCATTTCGAACACTTCCTCATCGGCGCCGATGATGAGGTCATTGTCGATGCCGATCTCGCCAAACTCGTTGACGATGACGGCGTATTTCTTGCCGTGGTTTTCCGACAGGATGCGGTTCAGCAGCGTGGTCTTGCCAGCACCGAGATAGCCGGTCAGCACGGTCACGGGAATTTTCTGGGAGGTCGCTTCAGACATAACAACTCCGGACTATCGGGCTTTTCGCGCGACGCCAGGCAGGGTGGCCCCTGCCCTATTGGTCAAGCGCGCTGGTCAGGGCCTTTATATTGTGCCTGACCATGTCAATGTAAGTGGGTGCGAGCCCCTTTTCGCCGGTCAAACCGTCCGAAATCAGGGTCCCGCCGACCTTTGCGCCGGTCTCGGCCGCGATCCGCCGGATCAGGCGGTCATCGCTGATATTTTCCAGAAATACCGCCGGGATCCTCTCAGCCCTGATCTGGCCGATGATGGTGGCGATGTCCCGCGCGCTGGGCTCGGTTTCGGTGGAGACCCCCAGGGGAGCCACGAACCGGACGCCGTATTCGGCAGCGAAATAGCCGAAGGCGTCATGGGTCGAGATCACCTTGCGCCGCTCGGCCGGGATCTTGGCCACGGCCTCACGGACCTCACGGTCGAGCGTTTCGAGCTTTTCCAGATAGGCTTTCGACTGGGTGCGGAAAAACTCCATGTCATCCGGGTCGGCGACCGCCAGCGCGTTGGTGATGTCCGCTACATAGATCCTGGCGTTGGGGACCGACTGCCAGGCATGCGGATCTGCGGCCGACCCGAACTTCAGGGGCGCGATGCCAGCGCTTGCGGTGACCACCTGCGCCTTGCTGCCCGCAGACTGCACCAGGCGGGGTAGCCAACCTTCCAGCCCAAGCCCGTTGACTATGACGAGTTTGGCCTCAGCGATCCGCTTCGCATCCCCTGGCGCAGGCGTATAGACGTGGACGTCGCTATCAGGACCGACCAGCGTCGTCAGATTGACTCGGTCGCCAGCGATTGTGCGGACGAAGTCAGCAATGATCGAGAAGCTCGCGACCACGTTGAGCCGCTCCGCGGCATGCAGCGGCGAACCGATCAGCAGCGCGGCAAGGAGCAGAAGGAAGCGCATCGTCACGCCTCCAGATGCCGGCCGGGAAACATCTGCCTGACGACGCCACCGACGCGGCCGAACAGGACCGAGACAATGTAGAACACGGTCGCCACCAGAATGACCGCAGGCCCCGAGGGCACGCGGGTCTGAAACGACAGCACGAGCCCGGCATAACCGGAGAGCGCGGCAGCGACCACCGCGATGCAGATCATGACCGTGAGATCGCGCGACCAGAACCGCGCGATGCCCGCCGGCAGGATCATCAGGCCCACCGCGAGCAGCGTGCCGAGCGCCTGAAAGCCGTTGACGAGATTGATGACGACGAGTGCCAGGAAGGCGAGATGCGCCGGGCCCCCGGCACGGCTGACGGTGCGCAGGAAGAGTGGATCGACGCTCTCGATCACGAGGGGGCGATAGATCACGGCGAGCACCAGCAGTGTCACCGTGGCGTTGAAGGCAACGACCAGCAGCGTCTGGTCGTCCATGGCGAGGATGTTGCCGAACAGCACGTGCAGCAGGTCGATATTGGTGCCTTTGATCGAAACGATGGTGACGCCCAGCGCCAGCGAGGCCAGATAGAAGGTCGCGAGCGAGGCGTCCTCCTTCAGCCCGGTCGAGCGCGCGACCACGCCGGCAAGGATTGCAACCGCAAAGCCGGCGATCAGGCCACCGGCCGTCATAGCAAAAAGATTGAGGCCGGAGAGCAGGAAGCCGACGGCCGCGCCCGGCAGGATTGCATGTGCCATGGCATCGCCGACAAGGCTCATCCGCCGCAGCATCAGGAACACGCCGATCGGCGCGCCGGCGAGCGACAGCGCGATCACAGCGGCGAGCGCCCGCCGCATGAACTCGAATTCGGTGAACGGGCCGATCAGCGCGTCATAGATCATCAGGTATCACGCCGCCCGCGAGGGGACATCG
This sequence comes from Bradyrhizobium manausense, assembly GCF_018131105.1. Classification (NCBI taxonomy): domain Bacteria; kingdom Pseudomonadati; phylum Pseudomonadota; class Alphaproteobacteria; order Hyphomicrobiales; family Nitrobacteraceae; genus Bradyrhizobium; species Bradyrhizobium manausense. The sequence goes on from NZ_JAFCJI010000001.1 coordinate 3,207,787, forward strand.
TCGGCCGCGCAGGCGGCGGCGCCGTCGTCGAAGGCCTCGCACATCCGCATCGCGACCACCAGGTTCTCGGGCGTCAGCGCCTCGGCCGTCGGTCCCCACGCCACCGGGCCACGCGCCAGCACCAGCGTCTCGCTGAAATGGGTGCGCACCATCTCCATGTCGTGCAGCGCGGCCAGCACGGTGCGACCCTCGCCGTGCCAGTGCTTCACCAGCGCGAGCAGATCCGTCGTGGTCTTGCTGTCGATGGCGTTGAAGGGCTCGTCGAGCACGATCAGGCGCGCATCCTGCAGCAGCACCCGCGCGAACAGCACGCGCTGCATCTGCCCACCCGAGAGCGTGCCGATTGGGCGGTTCTCGAAACCGTTGAGGCCGACAGCGGCGATCGCGCGGAGGATTTTTTCGCGCGCGGGCCGGCCGATGCCGCCGAACAAGCCAATCCCGCGCCACAAACCGGTGCCGACGAAATCGAACACCGAGATCGGGAAGGTGCGGTCGATGTCCGCGCTCTGCGGCAGATAGGCAATGTCGCGGCTATCAAGCCCGCCGAGATGGATGCTGCCGTCGAGCGGCCGCAGGATGCCGACGATGCCGCGCAGCAGCGTCGACTTGCCGGCACCGTTGGGGCCGATCACCGCGACCAGGGCGCCTGATGCAATCTCGCCGTTGAGGTGGTGCACGGCCGGATGGCGGTCATAACCGAGCGTGACGTTGTGAAAGTGAAGTGCTGCCATGGTCACCTCATCGCCAGCCAGACGACGCCCCAGAGAAGGGCACAGACGGCGACGGCGGCCGAGAGGCGGCCTGCCATGGTCATACGCAGGATCGACCAGGGCGCAGCCTGGGCCGGGTGCGGCGAGGCCGCATCGTGGACATGCGCGTGGCTATGGTCGTGCCCGTGCGAATGCCCGTGGTCGTGGGAATGGCCGTGAGAGTGGCCATGAGCAGGGTCGTGATGGTGGGCGTGGGACGCGGCGGGAACCATGCCAGGACGTTATATTATAACATTACGCCTGTCCACGGCGGCGCAGGGCTTGCCGATCATCATCGCAATGGCGGAGTGGCCACAATTCCCCACAGCAAAGAGGCGGCCGCGCGAGCGACCGCCTCTGTTGTTGTGTCATTTCGGGCCAGTGCGGCCGGACGACGAGACTAAATTAGGCCTTCTCGAACAGGGACTCGACGTATTCCCAGTTCACGAGGTTCTCGACGAACGCCTTGAGATAGTCAGGACGGCGGTTGCGATAGTCGATGTAGTAGGAGTGCTCCCAGACGTCGCAGCCGAGGATCGGGGTGGCGCCATGCACCAGCGGATTCTCGCCGTTCGGGGTCTTGGAGATCTCGAGCTTGCCGTTCTTGACCTGGAGCCAGCACCAGCCGGAGCCGAACTGGCCGACGCCAGCCGCCTGGAAGTCGGTCTTGAACTTCTCGAAGCCGCCGAGGTCCTCGTTGATCTTCTTCTCGATCTTGCCCGGCAGCTTGGTGCCGCCGCCGTTGGGCTTCATCCAGCTCCAGAAGTGGATGTGGTTGTAGTGCTGGCCGGCGTTGTTGAACACCGCGGGGTTCTTGCCGAACGAGCCCTTGACGATCTCCTCAAGGGATTTGCCTTCCCATTCGGTGCCCTTGAGCGCGTTGTTGCCGTTGGTGACGTAGGCCTGATGATGCTTGTCGTGGTGGAATTCCAGCGTCTCCTTCGACATGAACTGGCCGAGGGCATCATAGGCGTAAGGGAGAGGGGGCAGCGTAAAGGTCATGGGATGTTGTCCGCGACTGATGGGGAACTGGCTTAACGAGAACTCTTATAGAAGGTTCCTGCGCCGTTAAATACCGCCAATTTGCGAAAAGGCGCGATGCGACCGCATGGCCCATTTGCGTCCGGCCCGCGGATGGAATTAACTTCTCAGACCATTATTGCGAATGAAATGTTTGACTTAAGGGGGGTTGAAATGTCCAAATTCAAGTCCGCCTGTATCTTCACCACGCTCGCCAGTCTCGTCCTGTTGATGTCGGCCAAGAGCGAAGCCGCCAACGTCACGGCGCGCGCCAAATTCTCATTTGACGCGCTGGCCGATTGCCAGGAGCCTTCCGTGAAGGATTTTCCTGTTCATGCCGAGGGCACTGGCATGCTGTCGACGGATCGCACCGCGACGCTCGACATGCAGTCCAATATCGAGGGCCATACGCAATACACAGCAAAGCTCGGCGCCAAGCCGACGGAAGCCACAGGCGGGTCGGCCGCGCTGCGCGTGGCGGGCAAGCACACGCTGAAAGCCGTGCGCGAATATCCAAACAATTACATCATCGTCTACATGACGGTGATTGGGAATGCATGCTCGCTGCGAATCGAGAACCGGCTAAAGCCGGGCAAGCGGCAATACGCCTTCGAGGGCAAGATAGGGACTGCCCTGTGCTCGAAACCGCGGATCGTGCGTAGCGAGTGTACGCCGTATTGAACGGCTCCTACTCGCAGAAGGAGTTGCCGCCATAGACGAAGCAATGCCGGCCGCCACCTCCCGTGGAACGCCGCGGGGTTGTCGTCGCCTTGCGTTCGGGCCGCTTCTCGCAGCTGTTCTTGGCACCGAGCACATAGCCTTCGTCGCAGACGATCCTGACGCAAGCTTCGCCGCTGGCGCGGAAACCGCGGTCGCACTCGAGCGGGCAAACGCGCCCGGCCTTGGCGCGGACGCTGTCCAGCGCATCGAGGCTTGCAAGCTTGACGTCGAATTTGGTGCCGGCATTGTCGTTGAACGCGGTGAGCGCCCGCCGCGCGGACGCATCCCATTCGCCGCCAACATCGCCCGTCTTGCAACCGACCCGCTTCAATTCGGCCTGAAGCAGACGGGGAAGGTCGGGCGGCGGCGATGGCTCCGGCCTGGTTTCGGCCGGCGCGCGCGAGGCCACGGTCACTTCGACAGACTTGGCCGGCTCTGTCGCCGGGGGCGTCGGCTTCGCCTCGACCTCCGGCGCCGAGGCCGTCAGCCTGCCCTGTTCCAGCTTGTTGCGCTGGGCCTTGGCAAGATCGGCATAGAAGCCGCTCGGATGTGCCGCGATGAAGGACTGCCACGCCTCCCGCGTGCCGACACGTTCGGCAAGCTCGTAGTCCGCGCGGATATCGGCGTTGGCGGCCGGGGCCGGCGCCACCGTCGGTACCAGCACGACGTCGTTGCCACCGAGCGAGCCATAGACGAACGGCTCCTGCTTGTTGCCGGTCGCATTCATCACGTCATCACGAACCAGCCTGAACGCCTTGCCGAGCTCGAGGCCCGGCGTCCCCAGATGCTTCAGCAGGGCGGTCGTGAAGGGGCTGTTCCTGGTGTCGCCATCCTGGGCGGTCGATCCGCCCTTCGCCGCGAACGCAATGAGGGTGTTCGGCCGTGACGGCTCGACGCCCGCAAGACCCCTGCCGAGCGAACGCGAGGCCACCGTTCGCTTCATGCTCTTGACGAAGGGATTGTCCCGGCAGGCATCGAGGATGACGAGACGCAACTGCTTGGCCGGCTCGATGGCTTGCAGGATCCGGTCGAGCGAGATCGCCTCGTCATAGGCATCCGTGTCACGCTCCAGAACGGCATCGACCGGAATAAGATAGTTGGTCCCGTCGACCTCCATGCCGTGGCCGGCATAATAGATGACGGCTACATCGGCATCGCGCGTCTTCTCGGTGAAGTCGCGCAGCGCGCGCCGCATATCCGTGTTCTTCAGGTCACGGCGGCTCTCCACGACGTCGAAGGCGGCCTTCCTGAACAAGTCTGCAATGGCGCCGGCGTCATTGGCCGGATTGGCAAGCGCCACGACATTCTGGTAGTTGGAATTGCCGACCACGAACGCCACGCGCTTGTCGGCCATCGCGGGGCCGCTGGCGCAGCAAACCAGCAAGACTGTCAGCAGAGGAGTGACCAGCCGGCGCATCGAAACTCCCGCGTGTCAACGGGGGAAGCATACCATTCACCTGTATCCCGGCAACTGAGCGACGTCTGTGATAGAGATCACCGATCTCCCTACCGCCCCGCAACAAATCCGCGACCGCCATGAGCATCGAAATCGACATTCTGAACGGCGACGCCTCGTGGCGGATCGCGGAGCCGCTGCATCAGGCCGTCTGGGGACCGCAGATGATCGCGGACAAGCCCTGGGGGCATCTCAAATGGGCAAATGCCGATCTGCGCGTGCTGATCGAGACGCCCGAGGACGGCCTCGTCTGCCATGTCGGCATCTACTTCCGCACCATCACCTGGAACGGGCAGAAGGTGCATGTCGGCGGCATCGGCGGCGTTTGCACGCGCGAAGATCGGCGCGGCCGCGGTTATGCGACGGTGGCAATCGACGCGGCCGTGCATACCATGCGCGCCAACGAGGCCGTTCGCTTCGCGTTGCTCTTCTGCGAGCCACACAATTTCTCGTTCTACGAGACCCGCAGCTGGCTGCCCTTCAAAGGCGAGGTCTATTGCGAGCAACCGGAGGGGCGGATCCACTTCACCCACCTGGCGCCCTACGTCTTCCACATCGTCCGGGCGCCGACGCTCGGCACGATCGACCTGTGCGGCCTTCCCTGGTGAAGGCGTTGCTGGGGCAAATGAGCGCAGGAATGTGATTCCATCAGGCGTTGCACGATTCTGATTTGCTGCTATGGAGACGCCCTCCATTCCGAGGCCCTTCCATGTCCCGCAGATTCGCCGTTCTCGTCGTCTTCTTCGCTGCGCTGTCCGGCGCGACGGCCGCGCACGCGCAAAGCGCCGACGCGAGCGGGACCTGGCTCACTCAGGCCGGCGATGCGCGTGTGAAAATCAGCAAATGTGGCGGCGGCATCTGCGGCCATATCGTCTGGCTGCGCGAGCCCATGGACACCGCGACCGGCCAGCCCGCGACCGACAGCAAGAATCCCAATCCCGCGCTCGCCAGGCGTCCGATGATCGGCTTGCCGCTATTCTCCGGCATGCAGCCCGCAGGCCCGAACAAATGGTCGGGCCAGATCTACAATGCCGATGACGGCAGCACCTATGCAAGCAGCGTCACCGCAACGGGCGCAGAGACCTTACGGGTCGAGGGTTGCGTCGGCGCGCTCTGCGGCGGCGAGACCTGGACACGGGCGGGCCGCTAGGGCGCGGCCGCCGCCATCGCCTTCAGCGCCGTTGCCGCCGAGGCGTAGCCGCCGCGTGCGCCGTCGATGAAGTGCACGTGATCGCTGCGCAGCGCCGAGGGCGTGAAGCAGGTCATCATCGCGGCATCCTGCGGATAAAGGCCGTAGCGTACGACGCCGTCGCGCGCAGCGGCGACGAGACGATCGCTCAGCGCTCGCTCGAGTTCCGGCGTGCAGTCGAGGATCATGCGCAGGCCGTCGTCATATTTGCGGAAGTCGGAATTCTCGACCACCTGGCGCTTGTAGACCTTTGGCAGGAAGCCGCCGGCCTTGATGTCGAAGCGCATCAGGACATAGGCGAAGAACGTGTAAGCGAGCAGGCCGACGCGGCGCCTAAACAACGAGCCGCCACGGATCGCCCGCGCCTCATAGTCTAGCCCTTGCGGCGGCCATTTCAACGGCGGTCCCTGCGGCGGCACCGGACGCCCCGCGTCCGGACTGCGCTCAACAAGATGGATGATGTCCTCGATCACCTTGCGGAACGCGAGCGGATCGGTGCCGGCGGCCGGCATCACCAGCACCGACAGGATCAGCCCGCGCGAAGCCGGCATCACCTCGAAGCGACAGGACAAACCCGAGAGATCGGGCTGAGCCCCTGACGGCGCTTCCGCAACGGCGAACTCGCCGCGCTTCATCGCGGCGTCAGCGAAGGCGAGCCCGCCGCCGGAGAACATCGCATAGGACAGATTGGCCGACGGACCGAAGCGCGCGACGCGCACATCGAGACGTTGCGCCCTTATGGCACTCATCGGCACCAGCGCAACGCGCATCTTCAGATCGAGGTCTTCCCGCACCCAGGTCGCGGTCGCGGCCAACGCGTCGCGCGCAGCATCGAGGTCGCCGGGTGCGACCGCAAAACTCGCGCCGTCGCCGCCGAACACGAAAGGGAATTCGCGTCCCTCCAGCGCATTCGTCACCGCTGCGATCACGGCGGCTCCGGCCATGTTGACGGCCTTGTAGCGCTGCGCTGCGATCGCCTTGGTGGAATCGACGATGTCGGCGACGCCGACGCTCCAGTCTTCCGGCAGCGGCGAATAGAGCTTTGGCTCCATCAGCCGGGTGAAGCCGCGGAAGACAGGGATGCTGCCGTAGAAGGATTCGGCTGTCATCGCAGGAAGCCGGTCAAGTTTGCACGAGAACAGATACGGGGCGGGATCGATCGGGGTTCACCTTCCGGCTTTCCCGACCAACGGCGCATCATTGGCTGAAATGGACGACAACAACAAGATGCCGGAGCGGCCTCGCCCGGCGCCGTTCGTCAGCGATAGCGGGATGCGACGCTAATGCAGCTTCTCGTCCTGGCGCTTGCGCAATGCGGGTGACGGCGTGACATGACAGCCGATCAGGCGCACGAATTGCTGCGGATACATTTCGTGGCCGTGGCTGCCGGAATTTTGATGCGACATCGGCGGGCAGCGCGCATCGTCCAGCCTCGCAGGCGATGGCTCCGCAGGTGTCCGGCCCTGACTTGCAACGGTCGCATGAGGAGTGGCCATAGACTGCTCCCTGTCGTTTAGGGCAGTTCAATTGACATAATCAATCAATGACGAGGCATCTTACGACCAAATCCGGTTCGATGCTATGCGCCGGATCGACCCATTGCGACGGCCGAGGTCCCGTTACGCCGTATTCCCGGCGTCGATCGTGAAAACCGTGCCGGTGACGTTGCGACCGCCCTCGCCGAGCAGGTATTCCACCATGCGCGCGACGTCATCGGTCTCCGGCAAGCGGCGCAGCGCGCTGCGGCCGGCGATGCGCCTGCGGGCGTCGTCAGAGAGATTGTGCGTCAGCTCGGTGTCGATGAAGCCGGGCGCAATCGCGTTCACGGTGATGCCGAGCTTGCCGACTTCACGCGCCAGCGAGCGGGTGAAGCCGGTGGCGGCAGCCTTGGTCGCGCCATAGACCGAGAGGCCGTTATAACCGGTCGTCGCAATGATCGAGGAGATGTTGATGATGCGGCCGGCACCATCCGCCATCATCTGGCGCGCGACATATTTGGTGAGGATGATCGGAGACAGCACATTAAGCTGCACCAGCGCCTCGATCTCCGAATTGTGCATGGTCGCGAGCAGGCCCTCGGTACCGAGGCCGGCATTGTTGATGAGGCCATAGGTCGGGCCAAACTCATCGCGGACGAGTTTTGCGAAAGCGGGGATCGCATCGATCACCGCGAGGTCGCAGGCGCGGAAATGCAGACGACCTTCCGACTCCGCGATCGCAGCCTTGAGCTCGTCGCTCTCGCGTCGCGCGGCCGCAATCACGTTGTAGCCGGCGCCGACCAGGCGCCTGCCGATCGCGAGACCGATGCCGCGGCTGCCGCCGGTGACGAGGACATTATGCATCGGTACGCGCCAGTTTGCCGGCCGGGGTGACGTCGAGCGCCTCGACGAAGCGGATCACCGCCGGCACCTTGTGCGAGGCGAGCTGCGCGCGGCACTGATCCAGGATCTGATCGCGGATCTCCTTCGCGCGCGCCTGGTCGGTGCCATCTGCAAGGATCACATCGGCGACGACGATGCCGCCGGTGATCGGGCTCTTCCGCGACTTCGCCCGCGACATCCGCACATCAGGGTGGCGGTTGATCGCCGCCTCGATCTCCTCGGGATGAACCTTCAAGCCGCCGATATTGATGATGCCGCCGCGACGGCCGACGAAATAATAGCGGTCGCCGCGCAATTCGACGATGTCGCCGCTGTCGACAAACCCGTCGCCATCGGTGAGCGCCGCCGCATTGCGGCCGACATAGGCGTGCGCGGTCCGAGTCGAGCGGATGCGCAGCGAGCCGTCGACGACCTTCATCTCGACGCCGTTGCGGTTGCCGAGATAGTTGGCCGGAAAACCTTCGAGCCCGTCATTGACGGCGAAGCCGACGCCGGCTTCGGTCGAGGCATAGGCATGGCCGACGGAGGAATTGGGGAATGCAGCCTTGAGGCCGTCGAGCACCGCCTGGTCGGCGATCTCGCCGGAGAGACGAACGTATCCAGGCGCGAATCGGGCAGCCGAACCGCTCATCAGGAGCTTGCGCCAGTGCGAGGGCGTGCCGGAGATATGCGAGACGCCGCGCGCGTTCAACCGCGCGACATGATCGGGAAGCGCTTCGTGCGGGTCCGACAGCACCATCGAGCCGCCGGAGAGGATGGCGCGGAGGAATATCTGCAGGCCGCCATAGCGGCGAATGTCGTAGAACGTGGCCCAGACCGGCGCGGGTCCCTTTGCAGGACCTTCGGCGACGATGGCGCCGGTGAGCGCTTCCAGCGTGTGACCGACGATTTTCGGCACGCCCGACGTGCCCGAAGTGAGCATCAGCCATTCCGTGGCGCGCTCGGTCTTGGCGGGCGCCGTGGCTTGAAGCGGCAATTGTGCGGTAATGACCAGCGACACACCGGTCTCGGCCCAGCGATGGGGCTCGTCGGTGACGACGGCATCGATCCCGGCATCGGCGATCAATGCATCGAGATGCGCCGGATTGAGATCGGGCGGACACAGCAGCATGCGGCAGGCGATGCCGTCGAGCTCGATCATGGCAAGGCCGGACCGGAGCTGGTCCGACAGCTTTAACAAGACGGCACGGCCGGAGAGCTCGCGCAGGCGGCCGCCGAGCACGGTCTGCGACAGGATGTCGGTCATCGACACGACATCCTGCGGATCCGAGATCGTTCTGCCTTTCAGCTCCGCGCCGAGATGGTCACGGAGCGCGAAGATCTCACGCGGGGACATTTTCGTAGGCTCGCACGAAATCGCCCACGGTGGCGGGGAACGCTGCGTCCTCGGAAATGGTGAACGGATCGACGCCGGTCTCGTCCTCGAGACGCGCGACCAGGATCGCGAAGGCGAGCGAGTCAAAGCCCGTCTCGTGCAGGGACAGGTCGTCCGAGAGGGCGGGAAGCGTGACGTGCTGCTCTTTGGCGATCTGCTGGATCGCTTCGATGACTTTGGACCTTACCGACATGGCTTTCTCGCCTCTTGCTTAGTTAATCAATCGTGTTTCTTGCGGCGGCTCTCGAAGACCGCCTCCCATGCCCGTCTGTTTACCCGACAGAAGTAAATGGCCTCTTGGACAATTCAGATAAAATTGGACCTATCTGCCGATTTCACTGCGGCTACAGCCTGATCGTACCGTCCACGATTTGCGCAAACGCACCGGAATCAAGCGCGACATAGGCGCCGGATTTCGGCTCCAGCATGAACATCGGATCTACCACCGCGCCCGGATCGAAGCCTTCACGCGCGAGTTCCCCCTTCTTCTGCTTGAACGTCTCGGTCGCATCGAGCTCGCGCGAGATCCGGATAAAGACGGGGCGGGCATAGACCGGAAGGCGCTGCGCAAGGTGGCCTGGCAGCGCTTCGATATCAAAACCTTCGTTCACGACGATCGCGCTCATGCCGGCGCGGCCGTCAGTTCCGGGGATGCTGACGCCATAGGTGGTGGCGTCGACCACCCCGGTGAAGTCGCGCACGGCATCGTTGACCTCGGACGTCGCGACGTTCTCGCCCTTCCAGCGGAAGGTATCGCCGATGCGATCGACGAAGTGGAAGAAGCCCTTGTCATCGAGCCGCATCAGATCGCCGGTACGGAACCAGGCATCGCCCTTGGCGAAGACGTCGCGCAGGACCTTCTTCTCGGTCTCAACCGCATCGGTATAGCCCTCGAAGCGACCGCCGCCCTCGTCGGCCTTGCCGATCCGACCGATGGCCTCACCGGCCTCACCGCGGGTGCAGGCGATGCAAAAGCCACTGTCGTTACGCAGCGGCGCGCCGCTGTCGGGATCGAGCTTGATGAGGCCTGCGGGAAAGCGATGCGCGAGCAACGGCGGGATGCGGCCGATCGCACCGGGCTGCCCCTCGACGTTGAACAGCGAGAAATTGCCTTCCGTCGCCGCGTAGAATTCGAGAATGCGGGGAATGGCGAAGCGACCCTGGAAGTCTTCCCAGATGTCGCCGCGTAGGCCGTTGCCGCAGACTAGCCGCAAGCGATGGCGGTTTTCGTATTCCGACGGCGCCGCCTTGAGCAGATAGCGGCAGAGCTCGCCGATATATTGAAACAGCGTGCAGTCGTGCCGTACGATGTCGGGCCAGAAGTTCGACGCCGAAAACTTCTCCGCGATCACGACGGAGCCGCCGGCGGCCAGCATACTGCACGGCGCGACAATGCCGCCGACCGAGTGAAACAGCGGCAGGCTATCGTAGAGCCGATCCTGCGGCGTCGCGCCGGTGAGACCGGCGAACCAAAAACCCCAGTTGAGGATGCGGCGATGGCTGATGCTGGCGGCTTTCGGCAGGCCTGTCGTGCCTGACGTGTAAATCAGCAGCGCGCGGTCGTCGATGGTGACGTCGCCGCGTTCATCCGGCGACAGCGGGCCATCATCAAGTGCTGCAAGCGCAACGTCGATCGCGCGCTCGCTGCGCGCATCGCCGAGCGTCCATATCTTGGCGTCTGTCTTCAGATGCGGCGCAGCGCTCTCCAGTGCTTCCGCAAGCTCGTGGGCAACGATGATATGCGAGGGTCTTGCGACGTCGACGCAATGCGCGAGAGATTTCCCGATGAGCCTGGTATTGATCAGCGCCACCACGCCACCGACGCGGCTGATGCCGAGCCAGGCTGCGACATAATCGATGCCGTTCGGCATGATCAGAGCAACGGTGTCACCCTTGACGACGCCAACCGAGCGGGCCCAGCGCGCATAGCGGTTGATGCGCTTCGACAGGCCGTCATAGTCGAGCATGGCGTCGTCCATGAGCAGCGCGATGCGGTCGGGCTGGCGCCGCGCCCAGTCGTCGACGACGTCCGCGAACAGGCGGCCCGGCAGCATCTCGATCCGTGCGGTCAGCTCAATCGCCTTCAGCCAGATCTTTGAGGCCGAGGGCGCGCGCGCGGCTTTCGTTTGCTCGATGACGCCGGTGGTCATGCCGTTCATTCTTTCGGACGGTATCTGCTTGGTCCCGGCAGCTTATCCCGCGCGTCCTGCCCAGGCGTTAAGAGACAAGGTAAAACCCGGTTAGGTCTCGATTAACTGCAATCATCCTTTACCAAACCGGCGGGAACGTGCGGCCTCGCACCATTCTTGCCATAGCAATTCCAGTCATACCGGCGCGCTGTGCGCGTCGCTATCTGACCACGGCCAACCCACGAGACTGGCACTTTCTGCCGAACCGGCTATCCTTTGTTCTACCTTGCGTTGTCCTGGTTATGACAAGGGAGATGCGTTGTGGCTCTCGACCTCTCACGGATTCCGGTTCAGGCAACGCCTTTCGAGCAACCGCTGACCCATCTTGCCGACCGCCTGAGAGGCGGAGGACCCGTCAAGGTGGTCGCGATCGGCTCGTCGACCACCGCCGGCGAAGGCGGCATCGCACCGTATCCGCAACGCCTGCTGGCGGATCTTCGCAACCAATTCCGCGCGCCATTCCCGAACGCTGCGATCGATGTAATCAACAGGGGCGTCAGCGGCGAGGAAGCTCCGCTGGAGCTCAGGCGGTTCGACAACGACGTCTTTAGACTGGATCCCGATCTCGTGATCTGGCAGGTCGGCACCAATTCAGTCTGGCAACCCGCCGATCAGCATCCGCCCTCGTTCGAAGAAACCACGAAGGCCATCCGAGATGGCGTGGACCTGCTGCTCGGTACCAAGAAGATCGATGTGATCCTGATGGACCTGCAATACGTGCCGGCCGTGCTGACACCAGCCAAGGCCGGCGCGACTCACGCCATGGTCGAGGCGATCAGCGACATCGCCCATAAAAAGGGCGTCAATGTCTTTCGCCGCTTCGAGCTGATGAAGGGTTGGCATGACATCGCCCGGATTTCATTCGACCGGCTGGTCGACCCGGGCGATGACTCCAGACTTCACGCAAGCGACTGGACCACGGACCAGATGACCTGGCAATTGACAGGGGCGATCAACACGGCGGTGAACCAAGCCCCGCCATCCTCGGGCGCGCGCGGCTAATCGACTGGCGGCAGTCGAGCGATGAGCGCTGGCCGCTTCCCGTCAGTACGCCTGCTTGTAACGCTTGCGCGGCCGCTGCGGCTCATCGAATGCGTAGTACGGATTGACGTCGCAGCTGGCTGCGCGGCCTGACGCCGAGGCGCGGCATTGCGGCAGCGACGTAAAGGAGCAATCGAACCAGCTGCCACCCCCACCGCTGTGCCCACCGCCCGAGTAGACGTGCATGCACACCGGGTAGCGCGGATCGTAGGTCTGGGCGCTGGCATCTGCCGCGACGAACAGCGTGGCAATGGCTGTGAGGGCCAGGAGAGGCAGGCGCATCGGACATTTCCTCGAATCGGTAGCAACGACAGGCGTTATGCCATTTCGATATGGCACAGCCGCGCGGAAGAAGCGATCGTTGCTATTCATACCTCTCCCGCTTGTGAAACGCAGCAAAAAACGATCTGACACGACGCCGCAACGACCTGAAACCGCGAAGGCGCGCCGTATCCGGCCTGCACGAAACGCATATCTCGCGACACCAATTCTTCGACAAAGGTCGCACACCCCCGGCGCAGGAAACCATTCGCAGGCAAGGACGAACGGACTAGTCTTCCGATGACAACGCCGGCCCCGGAACGATGACGTCCCAGGGCAATCAACAAACATATGGGCTGAAGGAAACGCACATGCGCGCTCGGGCTCTCGAGCGCGGCTCCGCTCTGCGCGGGGACAAGATGCGCTGGCCGGTCCGTGGGCTCAGGGCATGCAAGAGAGCATTTCGTCTCCTTTTATCCGCTATCCGATCGGCACCTCGCTGCTGATGGCTGGCATCCTGTTCGTAGGCCTCGTGGCCTATCCCCTGCTGCCGGTTGCGCCGCTGCCGCAGGTCGACTTTCCGACGATCCAGGTCTCCGCGTCGCTGCCCGGCGGCAGCCCCGAAACCATGGCGTCCTCGGTGGCGCAGCCGCTGGAGCGCCAGCTTGCGCAAATCCCCGGCATTACACAGATGACCTCGACGAGCTCGCTCGGCTCTGCCTCGATCACCATCCAGTTCGCGCTCAATCGCCTGATCGACGCCGCCGCAAACGACGTGCAGGCTGCGATCAACGCCGCCGGCGGTCAATTGCCGAAGAACCTGCCCTCGCCGCCGACCTACAGGAAGGTCAACCCGGCGGATTCGCCGATCATGATCCTGTCGGCGACCTCCGAGACGCTGCCGCTGACCACCGTCAGTGACCGTACCGACGCCCAGCTTGCGCAGCAGATCAGCCAGATTCCCGGCGTCGCGCAGGTGTTCGTCGGCGGACAGCAGAAGCCCTCGGTGCGCATCCAGGTCGACCCGGCCAAGCTGGTCGCCAAGGGCCTGTCGCTGGAGGACGTGCGCAGCCAGATCGCGATCGCGACCACGGACAGCCCGAAGGGCAACATCGACGGCACGCGGCGTGCCTATACCGTCTACGCCAATGACCAGCTGCTCGAGGCTGCGCAGTGGCAGGATGTGATCATCGCCTATCGCAACGGCGCACCCTTGCGGATTCGCGATATCGGCGAGGCGGTGTCAGGACCGGAGGACATGAAGACCGCCGCCTGGGCCGACGGCAAGCGCGGCGTGTTCCTGGTCATCTTCAAGCAGCCCGGCGCCAACGTGATCGAGACGGTCGACCGCATCAAGCAGAGGCTGCCGCGGCTGATCGCGGCAATCCCGCCGGCCATCCGCATCAAGATCATCAGCGACCGCACCATCACCATCCGCGCCGCCGTCGACGACGTGCAGATCACCCTCATGATCACGATCGTGCTGGTGGTGATGGTGATCTTCGTCTTCCTGCGCAGCTTCTGGGCCACGATCATCCCGAGCATCACCGTGCCGCTGGCGCTGCTAGGGGCCTGCTCGCTGATGTGGGTGTTCGGCTACTCCCTCGACAATCTGTCGCTGATGGCGCTGACCATCGCGGTCGGCTTCGTGGTCGACGACGCCATCGTGATGCTGGAGAACATCACGCGCTATGTCGAGCGGGGCGAAAACCCTGTTGCCGCTGCCTACAAGGGCGCGGCCGAAATCGGCTTCACCATCGTCTCAATCAGCATTTCGCTCGTCGCCGTGCTGATCCCGCTGCTGCTGATGGGCGGCATCATCGGCCGGCTGTTCCGCGAATTTGCGGTGACGCTGTCGATGGCGATCTTCGTCTCGCTGGTGGTGTCGCTGAGCCTGACGCCGATGATGGCCTCGCGCTTCCTGCGTTCCGACCACGAGGCCCGCCACGGTCGTTTCTACCAATGGAGCGAGCGACTGTTCGAGCGACTGCTCGCCGCCTATGAACGCGGGCTCGACCTCGCGCTGCGGCACAGCCTCATCACGCTCTGCGTTTTCTTCGCCACCGTCGCACTATCGGCGCTGCTGTTCATCCTGATCCCAAAGGGCTTCTTCCCGCAGCAGGACAACGGGTTCCTCACCGCAGTGTCGGAGATGCCTCAGGACATCTCCTTCACTGAGATGAAGCGGCGACAGGAGGAACTCAATGCCATCGTCCAGGCAGATCCGGCCGTCGATTCCATCGCCATGTTCATCGGCGGAGGCGGCACGGCGCTGAACTCGGGGCGCATGTATGTCACGCTGAAGCCGATCGGGGAGCGCGATGCCAATGCGCAACAGATCATCGCACGGTTGCGACCGCAGCTCGCCAAGGTCGAGGGCGCACGGCTCTATATGCAGGCTTCGCAGGACGTGCGGCTGGGCGGTCGCGCCACCCGCACCCAGTTCGAGTTCACGCTCCAGGACGCCAATCTTGCCGAGCTGAATGCCTGGGCGCCGAAGATCCTGACGGAGATGAGAGGCCTGCCGGAGTTGCGCGACGTCGCCACCGACCAGCAGACCGAAGGCACCACGGTGCAGCTGACAATCAATCGCGACACGGCCGCGCGCTACGGCATCCAGCCACAGCTGATCGACGACACGCTCTACGACGCCTTCGGGCAGCGCCAGGTGGCGCAATATTTCACGCAGACCAACAGCTATCACGTGGTGCTCGAGATCACGCCGGCGCTGCAAGGCAAGCTCGACACGCTCAACAAGCTCTACATCAAGTCACCGCTGACCGGCGACGAGGTCCCGCTCTCGGTCATCTGTAGCTGGAACAACGAGCCGGTGCGGCCGCTTGCGATCGCGCATCAGAGCCAGTTTCCGGCGGTGACGATCAGCTTCAACCTGGCCGAGGGTATCGCGCTCGGACAGGCAACCGCGTCCGTGATGCAGGCGGTCAGCGAGATGGGCGCGCCGCCGACGCTGTCCATGAGCTTTCAGGGGACCGCACAGGCCTTCCAGCAATCGCTCGGCACCGTGCCGATGCTGATCCTCGCCGCACTCGTCGTGGTCTATCTGGTGCTCGGGGTGCTCTACGAAAGCTATATCCACCCACTGACCATCCTGTCCACGCTGCCGTCGGCCGGCGTCGGCGCAATCGCGATCCTGATGATCTTCGGCTTCGACTTCAGCCTGATCGCCCTCATCGGGGTCATCCTTCTTATCGGCATCGTCAAGAAGAACGGCATCATGATGGTGGATTTCGCCATCGCCGCCGAGCGCGAGCAGCATCTGACGCCGGAACAATCGATTCGCCAGGCCGCGCTGCTGCGCTTCCGGCCGATCATGATGACGACGATGGCGGCGCTGCTCGGCGGCGTTCCCCTGATGCTCGGCACCGGCACCGGCGCCGAGATCCGCCAACCGCTCGGCTACGCCATGGTCGGCGGCCTCGTGGTCAGCCAGGCGCTGACCTTGTTCACGACCCCCGTCGTCTACCTCTACCTCGACCGCCTCTCCAACACGCTGTCACGCTGGATGGAGAGGAAGCCGGAGGCGGAAGAAGAGCGCGAGGAGCGGAAGGATGCGGCGGAGTAGGTGGGACGACCACTATATCCGTCATTGCAAGCGCAGCGAAGCAATCCAGACTGTTGCCGCGGAAACATATCTGGATTGCTTCGTCGCTTCGCTCCTCGCAATGACAGCAGACCGTCAGCCCAGGCTCTGCAACACCAGCCGGTTCAGCCGCGCGGCAAACGCGGCCGGATCTTCCGGCAGCTCGCCATCCAGGATCTGCGCCTGTTCGAGCAGGAGCAGGCTGAGGTCGTCGACCGTGTCGGAGCCGGCCTGGGCCCTCGTGATCGCCGTAACCATGGGATGGCGCAGGTTGATCTCCAGGATCGGCTTGGTACGCATGCCGCGGTTTTGCTGCGCCAGGATGCGCTCGAGCTCGCGGCTCGGCCCCTGGCTGTCGGCGACGAGGCAGGACGCCGAACTCGTCAGGCGGGTCGAGGCCTTGACGTCGCTGACGCGTTCGCCGAGCGCGGACTTGATCACTGCGATGGTGGCGGCCTCGTCCGCCTGAGGCTCGTCCTTCTTCGCCTCGTCCTTCTCGTCGACGCGCGGGATCAGGTCGAGATTGAGGTCGCCCTGGCTCAGCGACTTCAGTGGCTTGCCCTCGAACTCCATCGGCATCGAGGTCCAGAACGCATCGACCGGGTCGGACAGCAGCAGCACTTCGATGCCGCGCGCGGACGCGGCTTCCAGCCGCGGACTGGACTTCAGCCGCTCGATGCTGTCGCCGACGAGATAATAGATCTCGGTCTGGTTCGGCTTGAAATCGGCGACGACGTCCTTGAGCGCGCGCTTCTCACCGGTCGTGGTGGTGAAGCGCGACAGCGCGAGCAGCTTTTCGCGCCGCTCGAAATCCTCGTAGATGCCCTCTTTCAGCACCGCGCCGAAGGCGTTCCAGATCTTGGCGAAATTTTCTGCGTCCTTCTCGGCGAGACTTTCGAGTTCGTTGACGACGCGGGTCGCCACGGCCTTGCGGATCTGCGCCAGCTGCGGGTTGTTCTGCAGCATCTCGCGCGAGATGTTGAGCGGAAGATCCTCGCTGTCGACGACGCCGCGAATGAAGCGGAGATAACCCGGAAGAAGGTCGGCATCATCAGTGATGAAAACGCGGCGGACATAGAGCTTGACGCGGCCCTTGCGGTTCGGCTCGAAGAGGTCGAACGGCGTCGTCGAGGGCGCGAACAGCAGCACAGCGTAGGAATAACGCCCCTCCGCGCGGTAGTGCAGCGTCATTGCGGGGTCGTCGAAGGCGGACGCGATCTGCTGATAGGCCTTCTTGTAGTCTTCCGCCGTCAGCTCGGATTTGGAGCGCTGCCACAGCGCGCTTGCCGAGTTGATCTGGCGCGGCTCGCCTTCTTCCGGCACCAGCTCGATCGGGAACAGGATATTGTCGGAATAGGCGCTGATGATGCGCTCGATCTCGTATGTTTCGAGATACTTCCTGGCGTCGTCCTTCAGGTGCAGGACGATCTCGGTGCCGCGCGTGACGCGGGCCGCTTCTTCGTCGCTGGCACGCGCGATCTCGAAGCCGGAGCCGCCTGATGACGTCCAGGTCCAGACGTCGCTTTCGCCGGCGCGGCGACTGATGACGACGATCTTGTCGGCAACCATGAACGCGGAATAGAAGCCGACGCCGAACTGGCCGATCAATCCGAGGCCGTCCTTGGCCTCCTTCAGCTTCGACACGAAGGCCTTGGTGCCGGAGCGGGCGATGGTGCCGAGATGGTCGATCAGCTCTTGCCGCTCCATGCCGATGCCGTTGTCGGCGATGGCAAGCGTTCCCCCGATCTTGTTCGGGATGATCCGAATCTTGAGCGCGTCGCCCTCGCCCAGCAGGGCGGGATTGGCGATCGCCTCATAGCGCAACTTGTCGCAGGCATCGGAGGCGTTGGAGACGAGTTCGCGCTGGAAAATATCAGTCTCCGAATAGACGGAATGCACCATCAGGTGCAGCAGTTCGGAAACCTCAGCCTGGAAAGGCTGCGTATGCGTGGCCGTATCGGACGTCGTCATGCGT
Organism: Bradyrhizobium manausense; assembly: GCF_018131105.1. Lineage (NCBI taxonomy): Bacteria > Pseudomonadati > Pseudomonadota > Alphaproteobacteria > Hyphomicrobiales > Nitrobacteraceae > Bradyrhizobium > Bradyrhizobium manausense. The sequence continues at coordinate 3,225,744 of NZ_JAFCJI010000001.1, forward strand.
TTACCCGGTCAATCGGAAATGGAGAAAGCCGGGATATAACGCGATGGGAGAGGGGATCAAGTGCACACGCAAAATCGCTCTCCACGAAGGAGAGCGGTTTTGCCAGAGGCCGACGCCGATCAGGTCACACAGCGGCCGGGCTGGAGCAGTTTTGCGACTTCGGTCAGCGAGCTGACCATCGGCTCGCAGGCAATCGTCGGCTTGCGGCCGGGCTTGAGCAGCGTCGGAGCCGGCTTGGCGTTACCGGTCTCGATGGCGGCCGGCACGCGGAGCAGCACCGACGTATCGGGCAGGTCGTTCAGCCGCATCGATACGGTGCGGGTGGGAACTGCTGATGGCTTCAGGCCGGCCTGGCGGTCGGACTTGGCGGCGCGATTGACGTTATGACTTGCGACGCCATGACCCGCGACACTGCGGCCAGAGGTTTGGCCCGGCTGACTGGCGACCGCTTCCCAGCGATCGGCGAGATCGTGGCCGGAAGCCAGCTGCACGGCGCCGACCTGAACGGCGCCAAGCGTCGCGGCGAGTGCGATGGCACCAAGAAATACCTTTTGAATCTGTGGCATGGCTGTCGGTCCCTCGCCCCATGGCGATCGCAGGAACAACGCAAGGGGCGGACCGGAGTTTCCGGCATGTTAAGATCACTTAACCGTGTGCGGAATTCACGCCAGGGCGCACAAAAAATTTTGCAACGACCTGGAACGACTCTGGCGCCTGCGAGTCGTCTCAACAGCCGGCTATTCCCCCCTGCCCCATAAGCCGGCGACGTAGGGCGCGACTGTGGTGATGCCAGTCGCGCCTTACTTTTTTCTGGCGTTCACTTCGCCTTGCCGGCGAGCCACTCTCGCCCCTCGCCATAGAGCTTTTCGACTTCAGGGCCGATCAGGCCCGGCATGTCGCGCTTGACCTTGTAGCCGATCAATTCCTGCATGTAGCCAAGGTGGCGGTAGCCTTCGGGTAGCGCGGCCAGCGCCTGCTGGTCGAGGCGAAGTGTCGCGGCGGGATCAACCGGGTCGATCCGATCCTTCTCGTAGATCGGCTGGCGGCGGACGATGCCCCACAGGCCTTTCCGCTTCTCCAGGAAATCGTAGAAGCGCCCGGTGCAGACGACGTCGCAGAGCACGTCATGCACCGGGGCCCGCTGCGAGATCGTCATCTTGGTTTGCGCGATCGCCCGCGCGCCTGCGAGATCGATGCTGATGCCGCCGAGGAAATGCAGGATGCGCACGCCCTTGGCAAAGCCCTCCTGGCTGACCCGCATGAAATCCCGCGCCGACCCCTGAAACCAGGTGGCGGACATCAAGCCTTCTTCATGCCAGACGGTCGCGAACCGCTCCCAGTCACCGGCATCGCGCCACACCGCCCAGTTCTCGACGAGGTCGCGGATGGCGAGGCGGTCGAGCAGCTGCTGGTCCATGGGCACGTCTCCAAATGGGGGCGATGCGCGAGGTATGGGCGGCGAACGCGACGCCCGTCAAGCGGGCGCGAAAAATCCGGCGTGCCTTGCGACACGCCGGATCGGATCGTCATAGCCAATGGCGGGCCGTTGCCCTTACGCAGCCGGCACCTTGCTAAGCCGCGGGCGCCTTGGGCGTGCGGTTGCGCGAGTTGCGCTGGAAGAACAGCGCCTGGCTCGCCACTGCCGAGACCATTGCGGGCTGAAACGGCTTTGAGATCAGGAAGGCCGGCTCGGGGCGTTCGCCGGTGAGGAAGCGCTCCGGATAGGCGGTAATGAACACCACCGGCACCTCGAAGGTGCGGAGCAACTCGTTGACGGCATCCAGGCCTGACGAGCCGTCGGCAAGCTGGATGTCGGCGAGGATGAGGCCCGGCCGCTTGTTCTTGGCCAGTGCCACCGCATCGGCATGGGTGCGTGCGACGCCGACAACATTATGGCCGAGATTTTTCACCAGGCTTTCGAGATCCATGGCGATGAAGGTCTCGTCCTCGATGATCAGCACGTCGGTGGCGATTTCGGCTGCCATCTCCCGGCCGGCAGCATCGGCGAGCCGCCGCGTCTCGGCGACATCGGTCGCGAGGATATAGGCGACTTCCTCTTCCGAAAATCCTTCGAGCGAGAGCAGCAGGAAGGCCTGCCGCGGCAGCGGCGTGATGTTGGAGAGCCGCCGTTCCGGCGGCATCGGCAGCGTTGCCACCTCGGCATCGTCATTGACCGAGACCGAATTCCAGATCTGGGTGAACAGCCGGAACAGGCCGGCGCGCGGCCCATGGCTCTCGTCGAGCACCGACGGATCCCCCAGCATGGCTTCCAACATGGCTGCGACATAGGCGTCACCGGAGGCCTGGCTGCCCGTCAGGGCGCGCGCATACCGGCGCAACAACGGCAAGTGTTCAGCAACGAGCTGTGAACGGGACATCCCCACTCCATTCATCTTCGGGCCAACCTTGCAACGCGGGGGGCCCGGGTTCCCCTGCTGGGCTGTTTACGCCTCAGGCCAAGAAAAGTTCCGCGAAGGGGGGAACTTTTTGTCGTACCTCGAATTGAACTCGTCCAGGGAACGGCTCCCGGTTGAGAAAACTTCTCGATTTTGCAGTCACTTAACTCGGGGAAACGTGGAACAGGTCATGAAAGATCTCAAGTCTCAAGCCAGCAAAAGCACGACCCCCGGCAAGGGAGGCCTAACTCCGGAGATCCAATCCCGGATCGGGCACCAACTGCGCGCCATGTACGACGACGTCGTGCGGCAGGGGGTCCCGGACCGGTTCGCGGAGCTCATCAAAAAACTTGATGCGCCGGGAGGATCCCAACACGAGAATGGGGCTGGGGGCTCCAACGACAACAATGGGAGGGATTAATGCCTCTCACGAACTCCCTGCGTGACGACATCCTCGCGGCCGTGCCAAGCCTTCGCGCGTTCGCGATCTCGCTCAGCGGCAATGCGGACCGCGCCGACGATTTGGTGCAAGAGACGCTGTTGCGCGCGCTCGCAAATATCGACTCGTTCCAGCCCGGCTCCAACCTGCCGGCATGGCTGTTCACGATCCTGCGCAACCTGTTCCGCTCCGACTATCGCAAGCGGCGGCGCGAGGTCGAGGACGCCGAGGGTAACTATGCCAAGACGCTGAAGACGCAGCCCTCGCAGAACGCCCATCTCGAGTTCGAGGAATTTCGCGGCGCCCTGGAGAAACTTCCGCAGGACCAGCGCGAAGCGTTGATCCTGGTCGGCGCCTCCGGCTTCTCCTATGAGGATGCGGCCTCGATCTGCGGCTGTGCGGTCGGCACCATCAAGAGCCGCGTCAATCGCGCGCGCTCGAAGCTCGCCGCACTGCTATATGTCGACGGCGCCGAGGACTTCGGGCCCGACGAGACCGTGCGCGCCGTGATCGGCGGCAGCGGCGGATAGCGTCAATCGATTGAAGGCGACAGCTGTGAAGGCGGCCGTCCGTGCGGTCGCCTTTGCGTGCGTACAGGCAGGCTATTTCCGCTGGATCATTTCTCGACGAACGTGACCGTGTCAGCGACGGACGCCCGCGAGGTGCGGTAGCTGTTGACCTTGTGCGCGACGTCGGCATAACCGAACGAGATGCCGCAGACGACGCGGCGGTCCTCGGCCAGATTGAAGTGGCGCCGGATCAGGCCGGAATGCCGCGCCAGCGCGGCCTGCGGAATCGTGCCGAGCCCGAGCGCCTGGGCGGCGAGCATGAAATTCGAGACATAAGCACCGCAGTCGATCGCGCCGTAAATGCCGAGCGGTTCATTGGTGTGAATGATCGCCACATGCGGCGCGCCGAAGAAATTGTAGTTCTCCAGCGCCTGCTTGGCGTAGGCCGTCTTGTCGCCCCTGATAATGCCGAGCGTGTTGTAGAGCTGAAAGCCGCTCTCGCGGCGGCGATCGAGGTAGACGCCGACATATTCACGGGGCGGCGTGAAATCATAGTCGTCGCCGAGACCGCCCGACGCCTCCTTGTAGATCAGCTGACGAAAGCGCTCCTTGGCCTCGCCGCTGGCGATGATGACCTGCCAGGGCTGGCTGTTGCACCAGGACGCCGTGCGCTGCGCGGTAGTCAGCACATGCTCTATAGTGGCGCGATCGACTTCTTTCGGCAGGAAGGCGCGGACCGAATAGCGCTCGTTGAGGAGCTCTTCGAGTACGCCGATGCGGTCGTTCTGGTTTACTTTTGCGTCCATGGATCAGCTCGCTTTCGTGCCCCGGGCGCGCCGCAGCACCATAAGTGCGTTTACGCACGTCTTCGACGCGCTATGGTGAGCGCCGCAAAGCCGGGGCATTGTGGCCTCTGGGCCCCGACTTTGCGGAGCGGCACTAGGCGCCGCACCGCGTCCGGGACACAGGATCTCTTATCTACCCTTGGTCGGGATCTTGTTGTACGGCACGTCCTTGTCGACCCGGATGTCGCCCGGCAGACCCAGCACGCGCTCGGCGATGATGTTGCGCAGGATCTCGTCGGTGCCGCCGGCGATGCGCATCGAGGGTGAGGACAGCAGCATCTGCTGGAACTGACCGTGCACCGTTTCCTCGTCGCTGCCTGTGAGAACACCGGCCGCGCCCTGGAGGTCCATCGCATAGGTCGCGATGTCCTGCAGCATCATACCCGAGACCAGCTTGCCGATCGAATTCTCAGGCCCCGGCCGCTCGCCCTTCGACAGCGCCGAGATAGCACGGTAGCTGGTGTATTTCAGCCCGCTCGATTTCACCGCCCAGCTCGCGAGTTTCGATCGCACGGCAGGATCGTCGATCGCGAGCCCGTCCTCCAGCATCAGGTTCGAGCAGAACTCGAACAGTTCAGGCACGCCGGTCGCAAGCCGCGCACCGATCGACATGCGCTCGTTCATCAACGTGGTCAGCGACACGCTCCAACCTTCGCCGACGGCCCCGAGCCGCTGGCTGTCCGGGATCACGACGTCGGTGAAATAGACCTCGTTGAACTCCTGCATGCCATTGGCCTGCCTGATCGGCCGCACCTCGACGCCCGGGCTCTTCATGTCCAGGAAGAACATGGTGAGGCCCTTGTGTTTTGGTACGTTCGGGTCGGTGCGCGCAATCAACAGGCCGTAGTCGGAGTAGTGCGCGCCCGAGGTCCAGATCTTCTGGCCGTTGACGACCCAATTGTCGCCCTTCTTCTCCGCGCGCGTGCGCAGGCCGGCGACGTCCGAACCCGCAGATGGCTCGGAGAACAGCTGGCACCAGATCTCCTCGCCCGCAGCCAGCTTCGGCAGATAGCGGCGCTTCGCGTCTTCGCTGCCCCAGGCCATCACGGTCGGGCCGCACATGCCCTCGCCGATCTGGAATGGCTGCGTCAGCTTGCCATAGACGCCCTCTTCCTGCTGCCAGATCACGCGCTCGATCGGCGTGGCGCCGCGGCCGCCATATTCCTTCGGCCAATGCAGGCAGGCCCAGCCGCCTTCGGCCTTCTTCTTCTGCCAGGCCTTGCCGACCTCGACCATGTCATGTTTGGCAAGCCGGATGCGGCCGAGCGAAGACTTTGACAGCTCCTGCTCGAACTCCTTGGGCGCGTTGGCGGCGACCCATTTGCGCGCGGTCTCGCGAAACGCGGCTTCCTGCGGGGTGTCGTCGAAATTCATGGCGAACCTCTACCCTCTTCCCTTGGTCGGAATCTTGTTGAACGGCACGTCCTTGTCGACACGGATATCGCCGGGCAGACCCAGCACCCGCTCGGCGATGATGTTGCGCATGATCTCGTCAGTGCCGCCCTCGACACGGGTGCCGGGCGCGCGCAGCAGCATCGCCTGGAAACGCCCGGCGAGCTCGGCCTCCTCGCCGCTGACCACGCCGCTCGCCCCTTGCAAGTCCAGCGCGTAGGTCGCAACGTCCTGGATCATCGAGCCCGCCACCAGCTTGCCGATGGAATTCTCCGGTCCTGGCCGCTCGCCCTTCGACAGTGCCGAGATCGCGCGCATGCTGGTGTATTTCAGCCCGCTCGCCTTCGCCGCCCAGTTCGCCAGCTTCGAGCGCACCGCGCGATCCTCGATCGCCGGACCGTCGTCGAGCATCAGGCTGGCGCAATACTCGAACAGCTCCGGAAAACCGGTTGAGACGGCCGCACCGATCGCACTGCGCTCGTTCATCAGCGTGGTGAGCGACACGTTCCAGCCGTCACCGACCTCGCCGAGACGCTGATGATCGGGAATGCGGACATTGGTGAAATAGACTTCGTTGAAGTCGGAGGCGCCGCTCGCCTGCTTGATCGGCCGCACCTCGACGCCCGGGCTCTTCATGTCCAGGAAGAACATGGTGAGGCCCTTGTGCTTGGGCACGGTCGGATCGGTGCGGGTGAGCAAAATGCCGTAGTCCGAATAATGCGCGCCCGAGGTCCAGATCTTCTGGCCGTTGATGACCCAGTCGTCGCCGTCCTTCTCGGCGCGCGTGCGCAGGCCGGCGACGTCGGAGCCGCCGGCCGGTTCGGAGAACAGCTGGCACCACACCTTTTCGCCGGATGCGAGCGGCGGAAGATAAGCACGCTTATGCTCCTCGCGTGCGAACGCCATCATGGTCGGGCCGCACATGCCGTGTCCGATGATGAACATGCGGGAGAGCTGGCCGAACGGCCCCTCTTCCTGCTGCCAGATCACGCGCTCGATCGGCGACGATCCGCGGCCGCCATATTCCTTCGGCCAGTGCAGGCAGGCCCAGCCGGCATCGGCCTTCTTCTTCTGCCAGGCTTTTGCCACGTCGAGAATGTTGGCGTTCTTGAGCGCGGTGCGGCCCAGCGAGGATTTGCGCAGCTCATCCTCATATTGCTTGGGCGCGTTGGCGCCGATCCAGGCGCGCGCTGTGGCGCGGAATTCGGCTTCCTGCGGGGTATCGTCGAAGTTCATATTCGTGCCCTTCGCTTACGCTGCGTTCTTCTTGCGCATGCGGTCGATCAGCTGGTCTTCCCAATAGGACAGGCTGCCGAGCCCGAGCGCCATCGCGTTGGCGCGGCGGTAGTACATGTGGCAGTCGAACTCCCAGGTGAAACCCATGCCGCCGTGGACCTGGATGTTGTTCTTGGCGCAATGCTGAAACGCCTGCGTTGCGCTGATGCGCGCGGCGGCGGCGGCTTCCGGCAATTCGCCGGCATTGGTCGAGAGCGCCCAGGCGCCGTAATAGCTGTTGGAGCGCGCCAGCGTCGCCGACACATACATGTCGGCCAGCATGTGCTTGATCGCCTGGAACGAGCCGATCTGACGGCCGAAGGCGATACGGTCGAGCGCGTAGTCGCGGCCCATCTCCAGCGCGCGGTCCGAACCCCCAACCTGCTCGAAGGCGCACAGCACCGCGGCGCGGTCGAGCACCTGGGTCAAAATGCTCCAGCCCTCGCCGGCCGCACCGAGCGGCTCGGCTTTCACATCCTTGAATGTGATCTCGGCCTGCCCGCGCGTCGGATCGAGATTGGTGAGGCTCTTCACCTCGATGCCACCCGCCTTGAGGTCGACCAGGAACAGCGAGACGTCGCTGTCGCGTCCACTCGATCCCGTGCGCGCGGCGACCACCGCGAAGTCCGCGATGGCGCCATCGGCCACCGGCTTCTTGACGCCGTTGAGCACGCCATTCGCGGCCGTCAGCTTGACATTCTTCGGCGCCGGATTGCCCTTGCCCTCGAACAGCGCCAGCGTGCCGATCGCCTCGCCCGAGGCGATCGCGGGCAGCCACTTCTTCTTCTGTGCGTCGCCGCCGGCGATCAGCAGCGCTTCGGCGGCGAGATAGACGGTCGAAGAGAACGGCACCGGCGCATTGGCCCGACCCATCTCCTCCGCGATCACGCAAAGCTCGAGATGACCAGCGCCCGCGCCGCCGAATTCCTCGGGGATTGCGACGCCGAGAAAGCCCATCTCGGCGAGGCCCTTCCAGAGATCCTTGTCATAGGGCGCCTTGCCGTCGAGTACGACGCGCACCGCCTTGGGCGAGCACTTCTCAGCAAGAAACTTGCGCGCCTGATCGCGGAGCTGCTTCTGGTCGTCAGAGAAATCGAAGTTCATGGCGCGTATCCGTGTTGATGATGTCGATTACTTGAGAATGATGATGCCTTGGTCCGGCTTATCGGCATAAAGCCGATCGACCAACGCCGCGCGTCGTTCGAGGCCGGCGCGCTGGTTGATGTAGCCCTTGTCGGTGAGCTCGTTGCCGTCGATCGATGGCGGTTCGGCCATCAGCATCGCGCGCGCAATGATGCGGCTGCTGGCGCCCTCGCATTCCTTGTTGTGAGCCTGGAGCCCGCGCTTGAAGCACGCAATGACCTCGGGATGTTTTACGGCATCTTCAAAGCTAAGATCGGGATTACCGACGAGCTGGCGGCAGGCGTGCAGGTTCGGCCAGGCCAGCAGGCCGATGAAGGCGCGGTCCTGCCCCGCGACCAGCGCGTCATGCACGACGGGCGTTGCGGCAGCGATCGCATCCGTACGCAGCGAGCCGACATGCACGAAGGTGCCGGTGGTGAGCTTGAAGTCTTCCACCACGCGGCCGGCGAAGATGATGCCCTTCACCGGATCGGCATCGTCGACGAAAATGCCGGCATCACCGATGCAATAAAAGCCTTCCTCGTCGAACATCTTCTTGGTGAGATCGGGCTGGCCGAAGTAGCCGGGCGTGACGTTGACGCCGCGCAGACGCAATTCGTATTTCGAGCCGCACGGCACCATCTTCAGTTCGACGCCGGGGAACGGCAGGCCGATCAGGCCGACGCGCTCGGTGTCCCAATAGGTGCCGGTCGAGGTCGGCGCGGTCTCGGTCGAACCCCAGCCGGTGTAGAACACGATGCGTTCGCCGGTGGTCTTCACGGCGAGCGCCTGCATGCGGTCGTAAAGATCATCCGGCAGTCGCGCGCCGCCGTAGGCCATGATCGACAGGTTCTTGAAGAAAGATCGACAGAGGGCGTCGTCCTTCTCCATGGCAGCCGCGAGCGCGGCATAGCCGGCCGGTACGTTGGCGTAATAGGTCGGCGAGATCTCGCGGAGATTCTTGATCGTCTCCTCGAGTTGGCCCGGCATCGGCCGGCCGTCGTCGATATAAAGCGTGCCGCCATCGACCAGCACCGGATGGAATGCCGCATTGCCGCCCATGGTATGATTCCACGGCATCCAGTCCAGCACCGTGGCAAGCGGACCGCCCGGCGTACGCGGCCGCACCTGCATCATCATGGCAGCATTGGCGCACATCATCTCCTGCGTGTTGATGACGGCCTTGGGCATGCCGGTCGAGCCTGATGTGAACAGCAGCTTGCCGACGGTGTCGGGCGTAATCTCAGCGATCGACGCCTCCACATCTGTGGTCACCGGCGTTGCGGCGAGTTCGGCGAAGCTGACGCTCTTCACGCCCTCGCAGGGCCGCACAACATGGACAACGGTGACACCAGTGAGATCGAGCGCTTTCAGTGCCTTCTCGAAGGTCGGGCCATCCTGCACCATCACCACGGCCGGCTTGACCAGGTCAAACAGGTATTTCAGCTTGACGTGATCATGGCTCATCAGCGAGTAGGCCGGCGACACCGGAGCAGCCGGCGAACGCGCCTGCATCGCAGCCTGCGTCATCAGCGCGTGCTCGATCGAATTGCCGGAGAGGATCGTGACCGGGCGGCCTTCGAGCTTGAGATTCAACAACGCCTGCGTCAGCGCATCCACGGTGCGCTTGGCTTCGCCATAGGACACCTTGCGCCATTCGCGATTGGGACCGCCGCGCTGCGCGAGCCAGATGCGCTCCGGTGCTTCCTTTGCCCATTTCGCGAGCGAGGCCGGAAGATGTGTCTCGTAGGCCTGCAAGGGAATGCGCGACTTCAGCACCACCGTGCCATCAGCGCGGCGCTCGACATCGATGTCGCGCGCGAGCCACTCGACCTTGCGAAAGGCGGGCTTCGCCATCACCGCCGCCGCGCTTCCACTCATTTTGCGTCTCCCGGAATTACTGTCCTTTGCGGATCTTTGTTGCTCAGCGCTTGATATAGACAGGCTTTCGCTTCTCAAGGAAGGCCCTGATGCCTTCCGAAAACTCCTCGGAGCGGCTGCACAGGACCTGGTTGCGATCCTCCATCGCAATCACCGCTTCAAGCGATCCCGCGTCGACGCTCATGTTGAGACATTCCTTTGACAGCCGCAGCCCGACGGGGGAGGCTGTCATCATCGCATCGACATAAGGCTCGGCCGCTGCATCGAGCTTGTCTTCGTCGACGACTTCCGAGACGAGCCCCACTGCAAGCGCGCGTTCGGCACCGATGAAGCGCCCTGTGAGGATCAGTTCCGACGCCACCGACACGCCGACGAGCCGCGGCAAAAAATAGCTGGTGCCGATGTCACAGCCGCCGAGACCGAGCTTGATGAAGGCGCAGTTCATCCGCGCCGACTTGGTTGCGATACGAATGTCGGAGGCGAGCGCCAGTGCAAAGCCGCCACCGGCCGCCGCACCCTGCACCAGCGACAGGATCGGCTGCGGGCAGCGCCGCATCAGCATCACGATGTCAGCGATGCGCCGCTGCGAGTCCAGCGACTCCGTGACACCGGGCGGCTCCTGCTGCCCGGCGCGGCGCGCCATCGCGGCCTTGAGATCGAGACCGGCGCAAAAATTCTTGCCGGCGCCCTTCAGCACCACGACACGCGTGTCGCGGTTGCGCTGCAAGCCCTGGAAATAGACATTGAGCGCATCGATCAGCGCGGGATCGAGCGCGTTGAGGCTATCAGGACGATTGAGCGTCACCCGGTCGACGCCGTCGTCGTGCTCGATCAGCAACGGTTGGGACATGAGGCGCTCCTGCGTGCCGCTGATAGCGGTGCCGGTTACTGCGCCCTCTCCCCTTGTGGGAGAGGGCATGTACGTCGCTGAAAGACCTCGCTTGGGTGAGGGGTCTGTCTCCGCAGAGAGAACCCCTCATCCGGCGCTTCGCGCCACCTTCTCCCACAAGGGGAGAAGGGAAGAGCCCTACCGCGGAGCCATACGGATGGCGCCGTCGAGACGGATGGTCTCGCCGTTGAGCATCGGGTTCTCGACCATGTGCACGGCCAGCGCGCCGTATTCCTTGGCATCGCCGAGACGCGAAGGGTGCGGCACCTGGGCGCCAAGGCTCTTGCGGGCTTCCTCGTTCAGGCCCATCAGCAGCGGCGTGAAGAACAGACCCGGTGCGATGGTGTTGACGCGGATCTTCTGGCTGGCGAGATCGCGCGCGGCCGGAAGCGTCAGACCGACGACGCCGCCCTTCGACGCCGAATAGGCGATCTGGCCGATCTGGCCTTCGTAGGCGGCAACCGAAGCGGTGTTGATGATGACGCCGCGCTCCTCGCCGATGGGCTCGATGGTGACAAGGCGCTCAGCGAACAGACGCAGGCAATTGAACGTGCCGATCAGATTGACATTGATGATGCGCGCGAACTTTTCCAGCGGGTAGACGCCGTCGCGACCGACGATGCGCTGCGAGCCGCCGATGCCGGCGCAGTTCATCAGCACGCGGGCAACACCGTGCGCCGCTTCCGCCTTGGCGATCGCGGCCTTGATTTGCTCTTCGCTGGTGACGTCGGCATGGAGTGCGACGCCCTTCACCTCGGCGGCGACCTTCTCGGCGTTGTCCTTGTTCTGGTCGATGACGCCGATCTTGGCGCCCTTGGCCGCCATGGCGCGGGCGGTGGCTTCGCCGAGACCCGAGCCACCACCGGTGATGAGAACGGCTACGTCTTTCAATTCCATGACTGGCTACCTTTCTTCTGCCTTTTCCTTGGGCGTTTCTTCTCTAGACTTGAACGTCTCGACCAGATTATCCGGCCGCGGCAGCTTCCTCGGCTTGCGTGAGGATGCCGCCGCAGATCAGCGTTTCCATGTGCTTGATGTATTGTCGGCAGACGTCATCGTTGACCGGACCGACGCCGGTCGCGCGAGACATCGCGTGCCGGCCGAAGAACAGGTGATCGCAGGCGCCGATCAGGCTGGTGTAGAACAGCACCGGGTCGGTGGCGCGGAATTCGCCGCGACTGACGCCCTCGGTGAGCAGTCGGCGATGAAAGTCGAGCAGCGGCGCGACGAAGAACTTTGAGACTTCATCCGCAGAGCCGGCAACGCTCTCGTGCAGGAGGTAGTGGATCAGCCGGTTCATGTAGGGGAAGCGATGATAGGCACGGATGATGCCGGCGATGTGCAGCTTCAACTTCGCGGTCGACGTGATCTGCTGCGCGAGGAGATATTCGAGATTCGACATCTCGGTCGCCGCATCCCGCGCGAGCAGTGCCAGAAGCAGGCCGTCCTTGTTGCCGAAATGGTATTTGACCAGCGCGGCATTGGCCCCCGACTTCTGGGCAATGTCGGAGAGCGAGATCTCGATCGATGAGCGTTCGATCATCAGCTCGCTTGCGGCCACGAGCAATTTCTCTGCCGTGGAATTCTTTCCGCTGGGGAGCCTGTTCGGTACGCTGGTAGTCACGGAGATTCCTTGTGCTCGCCGCTCGAAGCGGGCGCAGATAAGCCGAAGCAGCGCCTCATCACAAGAGTTAATTGATCGATTGACTAAACCATGTCCCGCCCATTAAATCCGCCCCGACAACGAACCCAATTCAGAACAATCATGGGAGAGACCGAAATGGCCGAGGCTTATATCGTCGCCGCTGCGCGTACCGCGGGCGGGCGCAAGGGGGGCCGCCTCGCCGGCTGGCATCCGGCTGATCTCTCCGCCAAGGTGCTGGACGAGCTGGTCGATCGCACCAAGATCGATCCGGCGCTGGTCGAGGACGTGATCATGGGCTGCGTGATGCAGGTCGGCGAGCAGTCCAACAACGTCGCGCGCAACGCGATCATGGCCTCGAAGCTGCCGGAGAGCGTGCCAGGCACCTCGATCGATCGCCAGTGCGGCTCGTCGCAGCAGGCGCTGCACTTCGCAGCACAGGCCGTGATGTCCGGCACGATGGACGTTGTGATCGCCGCCGGCGTCGAGTCGATGACGCGCGTGCCGATGGGCCTGTCCTCGCAGCTCCCGGCCAAGAACGGCTTCGGCAATTACAAGAGCCCGGGCATCGAGACCAAATACCCGAACATCGTGTTCAGCCAGTTCACCGGCGCCGAGATGATGGCCGAGAAGTACGGCCTTTCGAAGAATGATCTCGACGAATATTCCTACAACAGCCATCAGCGCGCGATTGCAGCGACCCAGGCCGGCCACTTCAAGAAGGAGATCGTGCCGCTCGAGATCACCCGCGCGGACGGCTCAAAGGACACCCATCACATCGACGAGGGTATCCGCTTCGACGCCACGCTCGACGGCATCAAGGGCGTCAAGCTGATTGCCGAGAACGGCAAGCTCACCGCCGCCAGCGCCAGCCAGATCTGCGACGGCGCCTCCGGCGTGATGGTCGTGAACGAGCGCGGCCTCAAGCAGCTCGGCCTGACGCCGCTCGCACGCATCCATCACATGACCATGACCGGCGGCGACCCCGTCATCATGCTCGACGCGCCCCTGCACGCCACCAAGAAGGCGCTGGAGAAGGCCGGCATGAAGATCGACGACATCGACCTGTTCGAGGTCAACGAGGCCTTCGCCTCGGTGCCGACCGGCTGGCTCAAGACCACCGGCGCCGATCCGGCCCGCCTGAACGTCAATGGCGGCGCCATCGCGCTCGGTCATCCCCTCGGCGGCTCCGGTACCAAGCTGATGACGACGCTGGTCCACGCCCTGCATCAACGCGGCAAGCGCTACGGCCTCCAGACCATGTGCGAAGGCGGTGGCATGGCCAACGTGACGATCGTCGAACGACTTTAGGCTGCGGCTGCCACACCAAGGATGTCGTCCCGGCGAAAGCCGGGACGGACATCTCGTGTGCCTTGGAACCTACGCTTATGACTCATCCGTCCGTTTACGCCCGCACCACGCCCGACAAGATCGCCTACCAGATGGCCGGGACCGGCAAGGCGATTACCTATCGCGAGCTCGACGAGCTCTCGAACCAAGGCGCACACCTGTTCCGCTCGCTCGGCCTGAAGGCCGGCGACCACATCGCCTTGCTGATGGAGAACCGTCTCGCCTTCATGGAGATCTGCTGGGCGGCGCAACGCAGCGGGCTCTATTACACAGCGATCAGCCGTTATCTGAAGCAGGACGAGATCGACTACATCATCGGAGATTGCGGCGCCAAGGTCGTGATCACCACGCCGAAATGCGCCGACCAGATCAAGGATCTGGTCAAGGGCGCAGCCGGCGAGCCGATCTTCTACATGGTCGACGATCCCCTGTTCGGCTTTCGCTCCTACGACAGGGAAGCGGCCGCACAGCCGACAACGCCGATCGCGGACGAGGTCGCCGGCTACGACATGCTGTACTCCTCGGGCACCACCGGTCGCCCGAAGGGAATCAAGAAGGCGTTCGAGGGCAACGCTATCGACGTGCCGAATGCGTTTCTGCGCGTGCTCTGCGCTGATATGTGCGGCATGAATGCCGAGAGCACTTATCTGTCGCCGGCGCCGCTCTATCATGCGGCCCCGCTGCGCTTCAACATGATGGTGACCGTGCTTGGCGGCACCTCCATCATCATGGAGCATTTTGACGCCGAAGAGTTTTTGAAGCTGGTCGAGAAATACAAGGTGACACAGTCACAGCTCGTGCCGACCATGTTCGTGCGTATGCTGAAGCTGCCGGACGAGGTCCGCACGAAGTACAACGTCTCGACGCTGAAGGGTGCGATCCATGCCGCGGCGCCCTGCCCGGTCGACGTCAAGGCGAAGATGATCGAATGGTGGGGGCCGATCCTGATCGAGTATTACGCAGGCTCGGAAGGGAACGGCGTCACCGTCTGCAACTCGCAGCAATGGCTGGAGCATCGCGGCAGCGTAGGCCGCGCCGTGGTCGGCAAGATCAAGATTCTCGACGAGAACGATGAAGAGCAGCCTATTGGCGAGATCGGCACCGTGTACTTCGCCGATGCGCCTGTTTTCACCTATCACAACGATCCCGAGAAAACGAAGAAGGCCTACAACGCCAAGGGCTGGTCGACGCTCGGCGACGTCGGCTATCTCGACAAGGACGGCTTTCTGTTTCTCACCGACCGAAAGTCCTACATGATTATTTCGGGCGGTGTGAACATCTACCCGCAGGAGACCGAGGACGTGCTGATCACCCACCCCGAGGTCGCGGACGTCGCCGTGTTCGGTGTGCCGAATGAGGAGATGGGCGAAGAGGTGAAAGCGGTGGTGCAGCCGCACGACATGAAGCGTGTCGGTAGGGATCTCGAGGCTGATTTGATCGCCTACTGCAAGACACGTCTCTCAGCGATCAAGTGTCCACGCTCGATCGATTTCGAAGCCGAGCTGCCGCGCACGCCGACAGGGAAGCTGGTGAAGCGGCATCTGCGCGATCGGTACTGGCCGAACACGGCGGCGAAAATCTAGGTCGAGCAGTCCGCTCCGAACACCGCCATGGCCGGGCTTGACCCGGGCATCCACGCTTGTACCGCGAAGAAAGACGTGGATGGCCGGGTCAAGCCCGGCCATGACGCCGAGCAAGTTTCCGCCTCAGTCAAACAAACTCGGCGTGTGGTTCACCAGCGCGCCTTCGATCTCGAGCATCTTCAGCTTGGTCACCACCCCACCATTTGCCGAGAAGCCGCCTGGCTTGTTGCCGGCAGCCAGCACGCGGTGGCAGGGCACGACGATCGGGCACGGGTTGCGGCCGAGCGCCTGGCCGACATCGCGCGACAGCTGGACGCCGCCGAGCTGCTTGGCGATATCGCCATAGGTGATGGTCTTGCCGGGTGGGATGGCGCGGGCGATCTCATAGACACCGCGGTTGAACTCCGGCACGCCGTCGAGATCGAGCTCGATATCGGTGAGGTCATCCGGCTCACCGGCGAGCAGCTTCACGATACGGTCGATCGCCTGCTGCACCTCGGCGGTCGGCTCGGCTTCGCTGGCGTCGGCATGGCGCTGGGTGATGCGGGTGCGGATCTTCTCTTCGCCGCCCATAGGCAGCTGGGTGCCGTTGATGCCGCGAGGGCCCCAGGCGACGGCGCAGAGGCCGATCCTGGTGTCGAACAGGGCAAAATGCTGGTCGGTCATGGCTTGGTTCCTGGATTAGCGTCTTCGTCGCATGCCCCCAATGTGATCTCGGCTTGAATGTAGGCTTGGAAATAGTTGCGATCCACCCGGTTTCCGGGAATCTTGCACAGGAGTTGCGCACACTTTTCGGCGAGCCAGGAATGCAAAGCCTCCACGTCTTTGGATACGACATGCCCTATCTCGACGTGGGCGAGGACAGAGACAGGCCGCCGCTGGTCTGCGTGCACGGCTCGCTCTCCGACTTCCGCGTCTGGGGCTGCGTGCTCGGGCCGCTGACGCAGCGACACCGGCTGATCGTTGTCAGCCTGCGGCACTTCTTCCCCGCACAATGGGACGGCGTCGGCGACACCTATTCGATTGCCCAGCATGTCAGCGACGTCATCGCCTTCATCGAGAAGCTCGACCTGGGCCCGGTCGACCTGATGGGCCATTCGCGCGGCGGACACATCTGTTTCCGCGTGGCGCAGCAGCGGCCGGATCTGCTGCGCCGGCTGGTGCTGGCCGAGCCCGGCGGCGAACTGGATGCGAGCCTCGATCCTGAGTATGCCGGCGGCCCCTCGCCGCTGCTGGCGCGGTTCACGGCCTCCGCCGAGAAGATCGCGGCCGGTGACGTCGATGGCGGCCTCGCCGTCTTCGTCGACACGCTGGAGGGCGCCGGCACCTGGCCGCGGCTGCCGGCGATGGTGAAGCAGAATTTGCGCGACAACGCCTACACGCTGATCGGCCAGGTCCGCGACAACCGCCCGCCGTTCTCGAAGGCGGACGCGGAGCAGATCACGATGCCGACGCTGTTCATCCTGGGCGCACGGACCAAGGGCCTGCTGCCGAAAGTGCTGCATGCTCTCGCGGCGCATGTGCCCTACTCCAAAACGGCGATCATCCCGAACGCGACGCATCCGATGTTCGAGCAGGCGCCGCAAAAATACTCCGAAGTTGTTCTCGATTTCCTGGCGAGCTGATCATGCAGACATTCCGCGTCAACGGTTACGACATGGCCTATCTCGAAGTTGGAAAGGGCCATCCTCTGGTCTGCGTGCACGGTACGCTCGGCGATTTCCGCACCTGGTATTCGGTGCTCGGCCCGCTGTCGAAGTCCCATCGCGTGATCTCGGTCAGCCTGCGGCACTTCTTTCCCGAGCATTGGGATGCCGTCGGCGACGATTACAAGATGGCGCAGCACGTCGCCGACACGATCGCCTTCATCGAACAGGTCAAGCCCGGACCGGTCGATCTGATGGGCCATTCGCGCGGCGGACACATCGCATTTCGCGTGGCGCAAGCGCGGCCTGATCTGGTGCGAAAGCTGGTGCTGGCTGAGCCGGGCGGCGATCTCGATGCCAGCCTGCCGGTGCCGGAAGGCACGCCCGCGCATCCCCCGCTCGCCGCCAAGACGATACGCTCGGTCGAGATGATCCGCGCCGGCGACATCGAGGGCGCGTTGCAGAATTTCTATGAAGGCATCGAAGGCGACGGCTCGTGGCGGCGCGTGCCGGCTGCCGCAAAACAGCAGCTGCGCGACAATGCGCTCACCTTCCTCGGCCAGATCAACGAGCAGCGCCGGCCCTACACGCTCGCGGATGCGCAGGCGATCAGGACACCAACGCTGCTGATCGGCGGCGGCGCCACCACCGGCAGCTTGTCGGTGATGTGGCGCGTGCTGGCCGAGCATATCGCCGGCGCGCAGACGGCGGTGATTCCGAATGCGGGTCACTGGATGTTCGAGCAGGCGCCGCTTGAGTTCGGCGAGGCGGTGCACAAATTCCTGGCCGATTAGTCCTCTCCCCGCCTGGGGGAGAGGACAGGACGCCTCACACCTTCCAGACGCCGACCGGCATCTTGATGGTCGCGTTCAGCCGGTTCCAGACGTTGATGGCCGCGATCGCGAGGATCAGCGTTGCGAGCTCGCGCTCGTCAAAATGCTTCGCGGCCTCGTTCCAGATCGCATCCGGCACCGGGTCTTCACGATCGGCAACGCGGGTGACAGCCTCGGTCAGGGCCAGCGCGGCGCGCTCGGAATCGGTGAAATAGGGTGCCTCGCGCCAGGCGGAGACGGCGAACAGGCGCTCGTCAGTCTCGCCCAGCTTGCGGGCGATTTTCGGATGCATGTCGACGCAGACGCTGCAGCCGTTGATCTGGCTGGCGCGCAGGTGCACCAGTTCCAGGAGCTTTTCCGGCAGGCCCTGCTTGGTGAGGTTGCCGAGGGCCTGAAGGTGGTTCATGGCCTCGGGCAGGACCATCACCGGGTGATTCATGCGGGCGTGCATCATCTTGCGTCTCCGTTTGCGAATTTCGAAGGTTCCGGTCACATCGGCCGGATCGGCTTCGTCATGGGCATGACGGATCGCGACGAGGGAATGTGACCGATGGCTGAAGAAAATTTTCTGACCCGGCAGTTCGAGGCCAACCGGGACCATCTGCGCGCCGTCGCCTACCGGATGCTGGGTGCGAGCGGCGAGGTCGACGACGCCGTGCAGGAGGCGTGGCTGCGGCTCAGCCGGAGCGACACCTCAGACGTGGCCAACCTCAGAGGATGGTTGACCACCGTGGTCGCGCGCATCTGCCTCGACATGCTGCGCGCGCGGAAATCGCGCAGGGAAGATCCGATGGGTCCGCACGTGCCCGAGCCTGTCGACGAGACGCGGGAGCGCGAGGCGGAGATGGCCGATTCCGTCGGCGCCGCGCTGCTGGTGGTACTTGAGACATTGCAGCCGGCAGAGCGGCTCGCCTTCGTGCTGCACGATTTGTTCGCCGTGCCCTTCGAGGAGATCGCCCCAATCGTCGGCCGCTCGGTCGATGCCTCGCGGCAATTGGCGAGCCGCGCGCGGCGGCGCGTGCAGGGCGCGCCGGTGCCGGAGGCGGACCTGTCGCGCCAGCGCAAGATCGTCGATGCCTTTCTCAAGGCGTCTCGCGAGGGCAATTTCGAAGGGCTGCTGGCGGTGCTCGACCCCGACGTCGTGTTCCGCGCCGACGACGCCGCGGTGCGGCTCGGTACGCTGCCGGAGATCCGCGGCGCGGATGCGGTCGCACAGCTCTACAAGGGCCGCGCCCAGGCGGCACGCACCGCCCTTGTCGATGGCGAGATGGGCGTCGCCGTCATCCTCGGCGGGCATCTGCGCATCGCGCTGCGCATCTCCTTCCGCGGCGACCGGATCACGGGGATCGAGGCACTGGCCGATCGAGAGCGGGTTGCGGCGCTTGAGGTCGAGGTGCTGGAGGGCTGAGCCAAGTCAGTTTGCGCGAAAACAACCCCATGCACAGTAGGCCAGCCTAATAAAATCAAAGGCTTGCGCGGCCGGTAACGACGGCATTGACGCCCTCCCCCTCCCGCGATACCTTCGCATACGGAATTCCGTATTCCCTTTCGGAGATGTCGGCGTGATCCCTCTCGACCCGCTCCCGAACCTGATCGACCAGGTCTACGCCCGGATCCTGGAGGCGATCTCCGATCGCACGCTTCAGCCCGGCCAGCGCATCCGGCAGAACGAGCTCGCCGACAAGCTCGGCGTCTCGCGCCAGCCGGTGTCGCATGCGCTGCATCTGTTGCATCGGCAGGGCCTCGTCGCCGAAAGCGGCAAGCGCGGCTTTGAAGTCACCCAGCTCGACCCCGCGCGCATTCGCCAGCTCTACGAAGTGCGCGGCGCGATCGATGCGCTTGCTGCCAGACTAGCCGCCGAACGCGTGGCGATTGACGCGGCAGGACGCGCACGACTCGAGGCGGCGCTCGCCGCAGGACGCCGCATCGATCGCAAGACTGCGCTCGGCGAGCTGATCGCGCTCGACGTCGAGTTTCATCGCGCCATCTATCAGCTCGCCGGCAATCCCGTGATCGAGGAAACCATCACGCCGCAATGGCCGCATATGCGCCGCTCGATGGCGACCGTGCTGGCGGAGCTCGATTATCGCGGCAGCGCCTGGGCCGAGCACGCCGATATCGCCAAATACATTCTCGCAGGCGATGCGAACGCAGCCGAGCGCGCGGCGCTGGCGCATGCGCAGACGGCGGGACGGATGACTGAGGAGAGATTGAGGGCGACGGACGAGGTGGCGGCGTAGCTCGCTGTCGTTCCGGGGCGATGCGCAGCATCGAACCCGGAATCCATCGAGCGTCCTACGCTGAGGAGAAATGGATTCCGGGCTCGCGCTTTGCGCGCCCCGGAATGACAACAAAAATCAAACAGGAGGACGACCCATGAAACTGTCTCAGGAGCAATTGGAGTTCTTCCACCGCGAGGGCTGGCTGTTCCTGCCCGAACTGTTCAGCCAGGAGGAGGTGGATTTCCTTGCGCGCGAGGCGGTCGGCATCTACGACGCGAACCGGCCGGAAGTCTGGCGCGAGAAGAGCGGCGCGCCGCGCACGGCGTTTGCTGCGCATCTCTACAACGAGGCCTTTGGCGTGCTCGGCGCGCATCCGCGCATGATCGATCCCGTCGAGCAATTGTTCGGCGAGCCGGTTTACATGCACCAGTTCAAGATCAACGCGAAATCGGCCTTCACCGGCGACGTCTGGCAGTGGCACCAGGATTACGGCACCTGGAAGCGCGACGACGGCATGCCGGAGCCGCGCGCGATGAACATCGCGATCTTCCTCGACGAGGTGATGCCGATCAACGGCCCCCTGATGCTGGTTCCGCAGAGCCAGAACGCCGGCGATCTCAAGGCCTCGCATGACCTTGCAACCACGTCCTATCCGCTGTGGACGCTCGATGAGGAGACGGTGACGCGCCTCGTCAAGCAGGGCGGCATCGTCGCGCCCACCGGCAAGCCCGGCGGCATGCTGATGTTTCACGGCAATCTCGTGCACGGCTCTAGCGGCAACATCACGCCCTATCCGCGCAAGATCGTGTACCTGACGCTCAACGCGGTCTCGAACTACATCCGCACCCCGACGCGCCCCGAATACATCGCGCATCGCGACTTTGCGCCGATCAAGACGGTGGACGATGATGCCTTGGTACGGCTGGCGCGGGCGCCGCGGCAGGCGGCGGAGTAAGAAGACACTCTCGTGCCCCGGACGCGTCGCAGCACGTCAGTGATGCGCCGCTGAGCCGGGGCCCACGCCACACGGATAGTTTTCTCTGGGTCCCGGCTCTGCGAAGCAGCGTTTCACGCTGCTTCGCGTCCGGGACACGATCGTTACGCAGGAATTTCCCCATGAACCTCTTCCGCATCCTCCAGGCCCGCGCATCCGGCGGAATGCCTGTTCGTGTCGCCCTGATCGGCGCCGGCAAATTCGGCTCGATGTTTCTGGCGCAGGTGCCACATACGCCGGGGCTGGAAGTGCCCATCATCATCGACATCGATCGCGAACGTGCGCGCGAGGCCTGCCGCACCGTCGGCTGGAGCGCGGAGCGGATCGCGGCCACCGTCTTCACCGATGACGGCGCGCGCGCCATTGCCGGCGGCGCGATGGATGTGGTGGTGGAGGCAACAGGCAATCCCGCCGTCGGCATCAAGCACGCGCGGGCTGCAATCGCGGCGGGCAAGCACATCGTGATGGTCAATGTCGAAGCCGACGTGCTGGCCGGGCCCCTGCTCGCCGAGGAAGCGCGCAAGGCGGGCGTCGTCTACTCGCTTGCCTATGGCGACCAGCCCGCGCTGACGGCCGAGATGGTCGATTGGGCCCGCGCCACCGGCTTTCGTGTCGTTGCCGCCGGCAAGGGCACAAAATATCTGCCTGCTTATCACGACGTGACGCCTGATGGCGTCTGGCAGCACTACGGCCTGACCGCCGGCGAAGCGCAGTCGGCCGGCATGAATCCGCAGATGTTCAACTCCTTCCTCGACGGCACCAAATCGGCGATCGAGATGGCTGCAATCGCGAATGCCTGCGGACTTGACGTGCCCACGGGAGGCCTGTTGTTTCCGCCCTGCGGCGTCGACGATCTCCCGCACATCATGCGCCCCAGCGACAAGGGGGGCGTGCTGGAGCGGTCCGGCGTCGTCGAAGTCGTCTCGTCGCTGGAGCGCGACGGACGACCTGTGTTTCGCGATCTGCGCTGGGGCGTCTATGTCGTGCTGGAGGCGCCGAACGACTACGCAGCCGACTGCTTCAGGCAATACGGCCTGAAGACCGATGCCAGCGGACGCTTTGCCGCGATGTACAAGCCCTATCATCTGATCGGGCTCGAGCTGAATATCTCGGTTCTGTCGGCGGCGCTGCGGGGCGAGCCGACCGGGCAACCTTTCGGATTCCGCGGCGATGTCGCGTCCGTGGCCAAGCGAAATCTGCGCGCCGGCGAGATGCTGGACGGCGAAGGCGGCTACACGGTGTGGGGCAAGCTGGTGCCGGCGGCCGCGAGCCTGAAGGCCAGTGCGCTGCCGATCGGGCTGGCGCATCGCCTCAAGCTGAAGCACGACGTCGCCCATGGCGAGATCGTGCGCTGGAGCGATGTCGAATTCGATGCCACCAACGAGACGATCAAGACAAGGAAGGCGATGGAGGCGGCATTCGCGAAGTAGCAACCACGTAGCCGCAAATGGAGCTGGCGAACGAACGCTGCTGCTAGCCTTTCACCGCAAATTCGATCTCCAAGGCGTAAGCGCGGCTCTCGCCAGGCATGAGCACCGCTTCGGATCCATTCACCTTGGCGCTTGTGCAGGGCTCGATCGCTAGCACGCAGGCATGTGGACGCAGATCGTGCCAGAGCTGAAGATGCGGAAGGGTGCTGACGTCGAATCTGACTGCAATCTCCAGCGTCATGCCGTCATCCATCGGTGTTGCGAGCCTGCAAACAGCGGAAGCGCCATCGCTTTCAGCGGGAAAGCTGACGGACTCGGACAACAGCGAGACGTCAGGTAGCGCCGTGACCTCAAGCAGCCGTCGCGAGCCAAAGGTCACAGATGATCCCGGCGCGAGAGCCGGGTAGCCGAAATTGAAGTGATAAAGGCTTGCCTGCGGCGTCGGCTCGTTGGAAAGGTTGGTCACCTCGTCGCGAATTCGCAACAGATTGCCGCCGATGGGCGTCTCCAGCCGACGCCTGAGACGCAGCGCCTCGTCGCCGAACCGGAATTGCATGACCTCGCCCTCGCAGAACAGCACGGGCTCACTCCGATTCCAGTCTTCGCCAAGCGCCGTGACACGTGCCGGCGTGAACGGCAGCCGGCCGTGCATGGGATGACCTGAAACGGGTTGTCGAAAATGATCGAGGCCGCAGGTGACGAGGAATCCGGAATTGGTGCGGCTGTAGCCGCGCCCGCCGTCCTCCTCCGGATGGTGCAGATGCGGGCTGCGGAAACCGGCCATGCTCTGCCAGGCGACCGGCATGCCCCTCCACCACAGCGGCCCGATGTCGAGCGAGCGGTCGGCAAGCGCCCAGAAATCGAGGCCGCCTCCATTGGAGAAGGCAAGCGCGGCGACGCCGCGCTCCACTCCGTCGTCGAGCACGATACGCCGGACGCTCGCAAACTGCCTGAGATCGCCGACCTTGGCGCGCAGATCCTTGCCGGTCACGAGGACATCTCGCGTTGGACAGCCGGTTCGGGCAAGTCGAGCCTGCCGAACGCTTCGGGCGGTGCTTCGTTCGCCGTCATCAGCCGCGTCATCAGCGCCACAAGGCGTGCCTCCTGCGCCTCGTTCTTCACGGGCTGTTGCTGGCCGGGATCTTTCGCGAGATCGTAAAGCCGCGTGTCGTTCTCGAGCAGCGCGCCCGGACCATAGTTGAGGTACATCGGCGAGCGTTCGATGACGGGGACCTTGAGCAGCTTCGCACCCTTGGTGAAGGGGAAACCGTCCGAAAGCGACGCACCGGCGAGTTCCTCCGGCAGGAACGGCGAGCGGATATGCGTCGGCATCACCGTGTACTGGAAGATCTCCTGCGTTTTCAGATCCGTGGGAAAACGGTGATAGGTGTAGTCGCCATCGGTGACGTTCACGGCGCCGCCGAAATAACCGAACAGCGCCGCCTCGCGCAGGGGCTTGCTGGATCGCGCAGCCTTCAGGATCGAATGGCCCTCCATCTCGCGCGGCGGCGCCACGTCGAACAGATCGAGGAATGTCGGTGCGAGATCGATGGACTGGGTGAGGACCCCGCTTCGCGCACCGGGTTGCGGACGGCGCGGATCATGCACGAACAATGGAATGTGCACGATCTCTTCATAGAGGTTCATGCGGTTCTTGGCCCAGAAATCGTGCTCGCCGAGCAGAAAGCCGTGGTCGGTCGTGACGACGAGGGCAGTGTCCTTCCACATGTCGTGGCGGTCGAAATCGTCGAGCAACTGTCCGAGCAGGAAGTCGCACATCGACACCACGGCATAATAGTTTGCACGCAGCTCCTCACATTCGGCCGGCAGCTCGTCGACGCGGCCATAGCGCGGCCAGTCGCGGATCGGCCCGTTCCAGCCGCTGTCGAACGGCGCCTTGAAGCGGGCCGGCGCATGGAACGGCTCGTGCGGATCGAAAGTCTCGAGCTGGAGCAGCCAGTTGTCGGCGTCGCGATTGCGATCGAGGAAGTCGAAGGCGTGCGCGAAGCACTGCACCGACGGAAAGTCCTTCTCCTCCTTGATGAACTCGCGGTTGATGATGTTCTGCGAGTGGTACTTGCGCCGGTCGGTGGTGAACTGGCGCGCGTGATACATTTCGCGCAGCCGCTCCCAATGCGGCTGCACCATCGCCTTCCAGGGGTCGCCCTCCTGGCCGCGCACGAACTCATAGCTGTCGTAGCGGTTGTGATAGGTCGCGCCGCCGTCTTCCCAATAGTGGAAATGATCGGTGATGAGGTGGCTATAGATGCCGGCGTGGTGCAACAGCTCCGGCATCGCGTTGTCGAACGGCTCGAGCGGGCCCCAGCTCCGGTGCAGGAAGCTGAGCCGGCCGGTGAGGAGATCGCGCCGCGCCGGCATGCAGGGCAGACTGCCGACATAATGGCGGTCGAAGGTCAACGTCTTCGCGGCGAGGCGATCGAAGTTCGGTGTCGGAATCCGGCTGCCGCCATAGGCGCCGAGCAGATGGCGGTTGAGGGAGTCAAAGAGAACGAAGACCGTCTTCATGGCATTTCCTTCGTTGGTCGCGTCTTATTTCACGGCGCCTTGCGTGAGGCCGGCCACGATGTAGCGCTGGCCAATGATGAGCAGAACGAGTGCGGGCAGGATCGACAGCGCCGCGGCGGCCGCCATCTGTGTGTACAGAATCTCGTAATCCTGGGCGAATTTGGCGATCGCGACCGGCACCGTCGCGGTCTGCTTCATGGTGAGAGTCAGAGCGACGCCAAAGTCGTTCCAGCTGAACACGAAGGTCAGGATGGCGGTCGCGGCAAGGCCCGGCGCGATGATCGGCATGACGATCCGCCACAGCAGGACCGGCGTCGTGGCGCCGTCGAGCCGGGCGGCTTCCTCGAGCTCGACCGGAACGTCGCGCACGAACACGCCCATCAGCCACAGCGCCATCGGCAGATTGAGCACGGTGTGGGCGAGCACCACGGCCGTCAGCGTATTGTCGAGGCCGACGGTGCGCATGATGGTGAACCAGGCGCTCGCCAGCGCCAGCGGCGGGAACATATGAAACACCAGCGCCCAGCCGAGGAAGATGTGCACGAACCAGCGCGGCCACGACATCCGATTGAGCGACCATGCGGCGAGCGTGGCGGCGACGAGGCAGATCAGGGTGCTGAGTGTGCCTACGACGAGCGAGTTGCGATAGTTGACGAGGAAGTCCGAGGTCTTGGAGAACAGCACCTCGTTGAAGTTCTTCAGGACCGGCGTGAACCAGAACGCGCCCGAGAGCAGCGAGATCTGGGTGCGGAATCCCGCGGTCACGACCCAGACCACGGGGACGAGCACCAGCAGGGCGGCCGCGATAAGCAGCGCGTGAACGATCAGGGGCCGTGCTCTCGGAGACGTCATCATTTCACAGCCCCCATCCGTCCGCGCGCCGCGAAGGCGGCCGACAGCAGAATGCAGGTCATGAATATGATCGCGACCGACATTGCCGAGCCGTATCCGGTCTGGTCCTCGCGGAAGAAGCGCTGATAGAGCGTGAAGCTCATGACCTGGGTCGATGTCCCCGGTCCGCCGCCTGTCAGCAAATAGACCTCGTCGAAGACCTTGAACGCGAGCACGAGGCGGAAGGCGAAGGTCACCATGATGGTCGGCAGCATCATCGGCAGCGTGACATATGTCAGCTCCTGCCAGCCGCTGGCTCCGTCGATCTTGGCGGCTTCGTAGACATCCTGGGGCAGCGATTGCAGGCCTGCCAGAAACAGCAGGAAGCAGAACGGTGTCCAGTGCCAGATGTCGACGAAGATCACCGAAGCCAGGGCCGTGTTGGGCGAGCCGAGCCAGTTGAGGGGATCGATACCGACCAGCGCGATGGCCTGGTTGACCAGGCCGAAATCGAAATTGAGCAGGAGTTTCCAGATCGCGCCGACGACGATGCCGGGAACCAGGATCGGCAGGATGAAGATGGTGCGATAGAGCAAGCGGCCACGTGTAACGCCGGTGCAGAGCAGCGCGAGCACAAAGCCGCACAGCATCTGCCCGCCGACGGCAAACAGCGCGAACAGAATGGTGTTGAGAATGCCGGCGCGGAACAGCGTGTCGCCGGCAAGCGCGCGGTAGTTGTTCAGGCCCGCGGCGGCGAAGCTCGAATGGCCGCCGCTCCAGCTCACGGTGAAGAAGCTCGTCGCGAACAGATTGACCAGCGGCAGCACGCTGAGTGCCAGCAACAGCAGCAATGCCGGCGACAATGTCAGCCAGCGCCACAGCCGCTCGTCGAGGCCGCGCTGGAAATCAGCCGCCGTCGGCTGTCCCGCCGAAGCGGATGGTTCTGCCATCACCGCGCCGATTTGCGCGGTGGCGCTCGCGGTTGGCTTCATCATTGGCCTCAGGGCAATGCGGGCAGCTTGCCGGTATTGTAGCTGTGCTTCGACATCACGCCAAAGATCTGCTCGGCCATGCTGTTGAGAGCCTGCACCGACGTGGCATTGCCGGCGACGGCCTGATTGAGGCCGAGTTCGAGGATCGAGATCACCTCGCTCGCTTGCGGAAACTGGTAGATGTTGACCGCGTGCGGCAGGGCCTCGCCGAGCGGCTTCATCCAGCGGTAACGCCGCTCCTGCGCGATCGGGTCGCGATAGCTCGCCGCACTGACGGGAATGCCGCCGACCTTGGCATAGGAGAGCTGCGCCTCCCTGGTCTGGAACCAGCGCAGGAACTCGAGCGCGCTGCGCTTGCGGTCGTCGGGCACGTTGCGCGCGATGCCGCCGAGCCAGTGGCCAAGACCGGGGCCGGTCGAAAAGCCATCCGCATGCGGCGTGACCGCGAACTCCACCTTGTCGATCACGGCGGATTTGTCGGGATCGTCCATCTGCGACCATGCCGAGACCACCACACTGATGTGCGCAGCCTTGCCGGTCAGCATGTTCTGGATCACCTCGGCCTGGTCGAGGGAGGCGGTCTGCGGATGGCCGGCTTCCTTGGCGATCCGCAAGTAATAGTCGAGCGCGGTGCGGCCGGCCTCGTTGTTGAGCGTGACGGTATAGTCGCCGGCCGACTGGTTCTTGAAGATGCCGCCGCCGAAGCCGTAGAGATAGGGATAGAAGTCGTAGCTTACGGAGGCCGGGCCGCGGGCGCCGCGCTGGACGATGCCATAGCGGCTCGGCGGCTTGTGCAGCTTCCTGGCATTGGCCTCGAGCTCGGCAAACGTCTCCGGCGCCTTCAGTCCCGCTTCCTTGTAGAGATCGCCGCGATAATAAAGCAGCGGGATCAACGGCGAGATCGGCACCGACATCAGCTTGCCGGCCGCCGACATCGTCTTCTTGTCGGCATCGAAATAGACGGTGTTGTCGAGGGTGTAGATGTCGGAATCGAGCTTGAAGGACGGATCGATCGCCCCGATCGGCTCGACGAAGCCGCCGAAATACATCTCGGCGACCCATCCGGAGTTCATGATCAGCAGATCGTACTGGCCATTCGCGGCGCGCACGGAGTTGCGCTGCTTCTCCAGCGATCCCGCAAAGGGATTGACGTCGAGCTCGACCTGGTTGCCGGTTTCCTTCTCGTAGAGCTCGACGGTCTTGCGGAAGCTGTCGAACCACGGTGACTGGTTGATCACAATGGTCATCGGCGCGACCTTGGCCGCCGCCGCGTATCGCCATGGCGTTGCGAGCCCGAGCGCGACCGCGCCACCTGCACCAACAACCTGACGGCGCGTCAGGCCGTGCTTTCCGCTCTGTCCCGGCATCTCAATCCTCCCGCCCGCGCTTCGGCCGATTCCGGCTCTCTCGAAAGCCAAGCAAAACAGGATTCAGGTATTCTTACAAAGAGATAATTGTACCGCCGGTATAGCTGAAAGCTATGTCTTGGCTTTGCGGCTCGCGGTCTCCGCGGCGCAGACGGCCTTGAGGGCATCGATGATCCCTGCGGCCGCCGGTGAGACCCAACCGTCCTTGCGCGTGATGATGCCGGCATCGCGCGTCAGCGCAAGCTCGGGAACATCGAGCATGACGAGGCCGTCGCCTTCAGGTGTTTGCAACGTCTTCGACACGGTGGTGGCGAGCGCGTCGGACTGGCGGAGCACGTTGAGTTGAAGCGCGACCGAGCCGCTTTCGAGCACACTCGAGGGCGGCGGCAGATCGTTCGCGACGAACAGCGCATCGAGCCGACGATGGGCGCGCGTGGCATGCGGCGGCTTGATCCAGGGATATTGCAGCAGGTCGCGCATGTTGACCCGCCGGCGCCGGGTCAGCGGATGACCACGCCGGCAGCAGACGCCGAGCCGGTCCGACGTAAGCGTCAGGGTCTCAAAGTCCCGCCGATCCTCGGGCGAGGGAATCTCGGCGACCACGAAGTCAAGCTCGCCTTGTCTCAGCGCGCGAAGCAGCGATTCATCGAAACCGGCCTCAATGCGGACTCGGATCAGTGGATTCGCCGAGAACGTGCGTGCCAGCGCCGCGGGAAGATAGCGTCGCAGCCAGGTCGGCCCCGCTCCGATCACGACCGTGCCGACTGCACCGGAGCGCTGCGCGGCAATCTCGTGGCCGGCATCCTTCAGCTGGACGTGGACCGCCTCCGCATGGCGCAGCAGCGTAGTCCCGAACGATGTCAGAGCCACACCGCGCGGCAGGCGCTCGAACAGCTTCACGCCAAGCTGCTCCTCCAGCAGCTTTATGCTCTTGGTCAGCGTCGGCTGTGCGATGTTCAAGTCAGCCGCGGCAAGCGATATGTTCTTGCGCTGCGCGACGCGCAGGAAATATTCAAGCTGTCGGAAGTCCATCGCTGCCCGTACCCCGAACGAGTCGCCGCATTCAGCATGTCCATCGCGCCAAGAAGACGTTCGTCCGCAAGCGGCCGCTCCGGGCGCGGGACCGAGTTAATACCGGGCATTCAATTGTGACAACCCATCGGCCTGCCCGGCGAGCGCGCCGAGCTAGCGCGCTTGTCTGGCGTTGGGCATCAGGTCGATCAGACCCAGATCCACGAGCGTGCGATGAAAGCGGCGTTTCCGTTCGGAGGCTGACGCGAAGTAGGATTCTCTGCAATCATCCAGCAGGCTCGCGCGCGTGGCGAAGATCGGGTCGAGCGCAAGGCCCGCCCGCTGCAAGGCAACAGTCCCGAGGAAGGCGATGTCGAGGTCGGCACCCTTTCCGGGGCTGAGGTGGGGAATATTCAAGGCCTCGATCGCGTAGAATGTACCAAACGCGCGCCGCCCGTCGCCCAGTCCCTTCAACTGCCGATCGATCTGCTTCGTCAGCACGGGTTGATGGTCCCCATAGTGCACGATGAGAACAGGCCTGTCAGGAAAGCTGCTCGCCAGTTTGGCCCTGACCCTTTGCCAGGCAGACGCGGTCTCCGCCAGTCGCGCGTAGTACTCGGCGTAGCCAACGTCAGGGAAGCTGGCCATGGCAAAGGCACGCTCGCTCTCGAATTGACCCGGTGGCACCAGCTGTCGGCTATGCGGACCGTGATTGAAGTTGGTCAGCGCATAGAGAAATCTCGGCGTCGGATCGCGAGCGACGCTTTTGATATGCGCATCGACGACCGCGTCGAGGAACATCGCATCGGAATTTGTTGCCTCGAAGCGCCGGACATCGAACGGCGGCGGAAGCTCGTCGACGAAGATGCGTTCGTCGACTCCGATCGAACTGTAGAACTTATCGTAGCTGAGAAACGCGCGGCGACAGCTGGAGATAAGAGACGTCTTGTATCCGAGCGACGCCAGCGAACGTGGCAGGCTGCTGTGAAAGCGGCCGGCGCCCTTCTGGAAGAGGTAGTAGGCGCTTGAACCGAAGCTCGCGCTTGAGAGGCCGGTGAGCAGGCTGAACTCGGATTGCCAGGAACCTCCGCCGAAGATGTCGACGTTCAGGCGCCCGAATTCCGCATCTGGCGGGGACAGGAAGGCTTCGACTGTTGGTTCGACCGGCAGCCCGAAAATGCGCGGGTCGAACACGGATTCGTGCTGGATGACGATAATGTCCGGCGAGTCGGCAGAACGCGCAGGGGTCGCCTCCCTCAGAGGCAGGGGTTCGTTTGCGATATCGCTCAGGGCCAGCGCACCGAACTGCCGCCAGCAAGCGGGGTCCGCCAGCGAGGCCATGAAGGTCGCGTAGAAGCACCGCCCCTGCGTCAGGGTGTGTCGCAAGGACATTGCACCTTTCGACGTGGAAGCCTTGGCAAAGCCAGCGAGCGCCAGGAGGAACAGGACAATTCGAAACGCGATCGAGATGGGAGATCCGGCGGCATAGAGCAGAACCGCGATCGAAGCGACCGCGAACAACACGCTTCCTGCCAGAACACCCAGCATCATGCGCGGGTATTGCAGCACGAAGAACGGGACTGTACCTGCAAACGCCAGAGGCAAATCGGACACGGTCAGCTTGAGCGCGCTGTGATTGAATTTGACCGAGGATATGCCGGCAATGGCGACGGCCAGCATGCCGGACAGCAGAAGCGGTCGCTCGAGATCGGCAAGAAAGAGCAGCAGCAGAGCCGCGTTGAAGACGAAAGCCGCGACCGCAAACGGCAGATGTTCGACGCTCCGCTCCGTGAGTGCGATTGCGGCGACCGCCGCGACAAGAATAAAAATCGGAATCATGGGATCAGGATGCCCCGAGCATTCCGGTTTTTCAATTTAGCCCTTGGTTTCCTCGCGCAACGCGTGCGGTGATTTCGGCATCCGGTTCCGTACCGCACAACGCCTTTCGGGTCACATCGTGGTGGAAACGACGAAAGCCCCGGAGATGTCTCCGGGGCATTTTTAGTCGAGGCGATGAAGGTCTCGTAGGGTAGCCGATGCGAGGCGCGCCAACATCCTCAATTCTGATCGTCGCCCAGCGCGGCAACGAGCTTGTCGTAGTACTTGCCGACGAGATCAATGTTGGCCTTGTTCTCGATCGCCGGCGCCGGCGTCTTCAGGGCCTGGTTGAGCTCGTCGAGCGCTTCCTTTTTGTCCTTGGCCGGCATCTTCTTGTCGGCCTCGACCTGCGCGATCTGCGACTTGATCACGGCGTCGTTGCCGACATATTTCTTGGTCGCGGGATCGAAGCCGCCCAGCACCAGGCTGATGTTGTCGACCACATTGTTGTAGTCGTCGTAGCTGGCAAAGCCGTGCTTCTTGGCGGCGCCGTCGAGCTGGGCGATCACCTTCGCGTCGGGCGCGGTGTTCTCCGGCAGCTTCTCCGTGATCGCGTCCATGTCCTTTTGCGCAGCGAGCACGCCATCGAGTTGCTTGTCGGTCAGCGCGATCTGCTTGAGCGCGGGCGCCTGGGCCGGTGCGGCCTGCTGGGCCGGCGCCGGCTGCTGCTTGGCTTGCGCGAACGCCGCGCCCGAGGAGGCAAG
>NZ_JAFCJI010000001.1:4160000-4260718 GCF_018131105.1 Bradyrhizobium manausense
ACGCAGCGTCACGGCATCGGCCGCAGACCATCCGGCCGCATGCATGGCACGAACAATGTCTTCGTCGCTGCCGACGATTCCAACGTTCAGTGGGTCGGCAGGTATGTCGTCCGATGTCCTGGTGATCATTGGCAACGAAGCAAGCCCGGCTTCGTGCTCGTGATGGATCCACAGCATGGGTAGAAGGAAGTACGCCAACGCCAGATAGGCGAGCAGCACGATTGCCAAACGGAAAGGCCACCGTCGTTTCTTCCTGTTCTCGGCAGAGTCGACCATGCGATATCGCTCGAACCGGGATGCTCAACACCATACCGATCCAGTGCCCGGCCACAACGTCATTAAGGATATCTGAACCGGAGCCTCAGCGCGACGCGATTTCGGTGCGACCAAGCGATTCCATCGTGGTCGCGTTGCCGCAATAGCCGTGAAAGTTCTCGGCGGCGGTGCCGTGGGCTAGCTCGCGGTGGCATTTTGCCTTGTGATGGCAGAGCGAGCAGACCCGCTCCATGTCGCGGAGCAGCAGCGGCTGCGCCTGTCCGAGCCGCGCTGCGCTGATGCCGAGCTGCTCCAGCATTTTCGGCAGCTCGTCGGTCGCGTGCTGGCCGTGACGCACCAAATCTTCGAGATCATCGGGCGCGATCCTGAGATCGTTGGCGATCCGGTCGAAGTCGAAACGATC
Organism: Bradyrhizobium manausense; assembly: GCF_018131105.1. Lineage (NCBI taxonomy): Bacteria > Pseudomonadati > Pseudomonadota > Alphaproteobacteria > Hyphomicrobiales > Nitrobacteraceae > Bradyrhizobium > Bradyrhizobium manausense. Next base: position 4,160,680 of record NZ_JAFCJI010000001.1, read on the forward strand.
GAGCTGCCGCAACTCGTTCAGCTCGCGGCGATGCTTCAGCCAGCGGGCGAAGGATTCGATGAGGTCCTGGACGATGGGATAAGGCCTGCTTGCGGTGCTCATTTCCAAGCTCCATTGGCATCGTGCGATAGGAGCGAGACTAGGCACAATGGTGCAGGCGCGCGTTGCGCTGGATCAAATTGGAGTCGCTTGGCCTCCGCGTGGTCGGTGCATCGTGAGACGCCCAACTTTCCCCATCGTCATGGCCGGGCTTGTCCCGGCCATCCACGCCTTGCCTCGTGGCACAAAGAACGTGGATGCCCGGGACAGGCCCGGGCATGACGACCTCTTACGATGCTGCATGGGAGGAGAGCGGCAGCTCAGCCAAACCGCTCCGTCGCCCAGGCATACAGGCTGCCGTGAATCGGCTTCTCGCCGCCGCGGCCCTTGGGAGAGATGTGCAGGCCGATGATCTCGGGGTTGGTGACGAGGCCGAGATAGCTCGACGGATCGAAGAACAGTTTTGGCTCGGCGTGCACGGCGTAGAACGATTGCTTCGGCAGCGCATAGGGCAGCTCGCCGGTGCGGCGCGCGAGCGCGGTCAGCGCCGCGGGCCCGTAGATCGCGACGCGAATGTCGGAGAGACGGTTCGAGCCGCCGCGCAGGCGCCGCATCATGAAGGTGACGCGATGGCGCACCGACAGCCAGTTCGGCGTCAGCTCCTCCTGCTCCATCAGCTCTTCGAACGCGGCAACGATGCCGTGCTCGGGCGGAAGATAGATCACGGAGTTGCCGAGCTGGCGCGGCCGCTCCCAGGCGAAGTAGGGCTTCTCCGGATCGATGTCGACCGGCTTCAAGAGCAGCACGTCGGCATCGAGCCAGAGGCCGAGGCCCTTTGCCATCAGCTTCATGCGGAAGAAATCGCTGAATTGCAGCGTGGTCCAGTCGCGCCAGCTGCCGTCCGGCTGCGGCGGCCGCAAGCGCTCGGAGAACGCGTGCGGCAGGATCGCTTCGGCATCGGCATTGTCGACGCCCGGAGGAAGACCCGGGATGGTGTCGAAGCTATAGACCGTGACCTTGTGGCCGGCAGCGAGTTGCGAGCGCAGACAGGTCTGGCGCAGCGCGTCCATCGGGCCATGCCAGAAGGTGACGATCTCGGGCAGCATGAGGCGAGCTATACGGGATAACGAGGGCAAAGAAAAAGCCCCGGCACGCACCGGGGCTTCGAATGAAACTAGAGCCTGATCCGGAAAAGTGTGCAGCGGCTTTCCGAAAAGATCATGCTCAAACCATATGGGATCAGGCCCAGGTGCGTTCGCGCTTGAGCTTCTCCTCATAGGTGTCGATCGAGGACTTCTTCTCCATCGTGAGGCCGATGTCGTCGAGGCCGTTGATCAGGCAGTGCTTGCGGAACGGGTCGATCTCGAACTTGACCTTGCCGCCGTCAGGACCGCGGATCTCCTGGTTCGGCAGGTCGATCGTCAGCGTCGCGTTGGCGCCGCGCTCGGCGTCGTCGAACAGCTTGTCGAGGTCTTCCTGCGACACGCGGATCGGCAGAATGCCGTTCTTGAAGCAGTTGTTGTAGAAGATGTCGCCGAACGAGGTCGAGATCACGCAGCGAATGCCGAAATCGAGCAGTGCCCAGGGCGCGTGCTCGCGGCTCGAGCCGCAGCCGAAATTGTCGCCGGCGACCAGCACCTTCGAATTGCGATAGGCGGGCTGGTTGAGGACGAAATCCGGGTTCTCGCTGCCGTCGTCCTTGTAGCGCTGCTCGGAGAAGAGCCCCTTGCCAAGGCCGGTGCGCTTGATGGTCTTGAGGTACTGCTTCGGAATGATCATGTCGGTGTCGACATTGATGATCTTCAGCGGCGCCGCAACGCCTTCCAGCGTGGTGAACTTGTCCATTTCGGGCTTCCCGGTTCGAAGTCAGGGGAGGGCTGTTTAGCCCGGTTGGTGCGCGAATCCTAGGCCGGATTCGGCAATCTTGGTCTGTCAGAGGGGCGGAGCCATAGCGTCAGGAATCATGGCGTCAGGGACAAAGCCGGTCGGTAGGCCGTCGATGCTCTTGCTGTTCTTCAGGCCCCAGTATTTCCGCAGATTGTTGACGCCCTGCGCCGTCCAGTAACGCACGAGGCTACCGCGCTCCTGCTTGTAGTCGAACAGCGGCACGCCCATGCCGCACGATGTCTGCACGAGCTCGACCGAGAGGCGCACGATCTGGCGGGCCCCGGTCATGTCTTCGAATCGAGGGGCGAGATCGGCGTATTCAGGCGTGCCGCGCATCAGCGATCGGCCCTGGCCATAGAGCCGCAGGATCACCGGCGGGCCCTCGAAGGCGCAGAACATGATGGTCAGGCGCTTGTCATCGGAAGCGATCAGGTGCGCACGGGTCTCGCTGCCGCTGCCGGTGCAATCGAGGTAGGCGACATCGCTGTCTCCGAGCACCCGGAAGGAGGACAGGCCCTTCGGGGACACGTTGATGCGTCCCTTCGGCGGGGCGCTCGCGACGAAGAAGATCTTCTGCCGCTCGATGAAAGCCCTGTGCTCGGGCTCGATCTTGGCGAATTGCTTGCCCATGTCCGTGCGTCCTTCGAAGTCGGATCAAAGGCTAGCACGCGGTAGATACCGGTTTAAGGTTCTATGTTATACTGGTATAAATACCACCATGATAAGACAAGACCCACTTGCTCCAGCCCTCTCGCTCAGCGCGTTCCTGCGGGCGCTTCGTGAGCGCCAGTCTCCGGTAGAATTCGGCCTCGCCGCCGGCTCCCGGCGGCGTACGCCCGGCCTGCGGCGCGAGGAGGTGGCTCAGCTCTGCGGCTTGAGCGTCACCTGGTACACGTGGATCGAGCAGGGGCGCGATGTATCCGTCTCTGCTTCGGCACTTGCGCGTCTCGCAAACGGATTGCGCCTGTCGCGGGCCGAGCGCAGCTATTTGTTCGAAGTCGCCGGCAAGCGCGATCCCGAACGTCCCGGAAACAGGGATGATCCGCCTGACGAGATCATGACCTGCGTCGATGCGATCGATGGACCCGCCTACATCCTCGATCGCACATGGCGCGCGCGTCGCTGGAATGCGCAAGCGTCCTTTCTGTTTGCGGGATGGCTCGATGCGGACGGCGAAAAAAATCTGCTGCGCTACATCTTCCTCAGGCCGGAGGCGCGAACCCTGATCCTTGACTGGACCACGCGAGCACGTCGCGTCGTCGCAGAGTTCCGTGCGGCGGTGACAGCCTACGCCGACGATCCGGAGATTCGCCGGCTGGTCGAGGAACTGAGACTTGGAAGCCCCGATTTCGAACGCTGCTGGGAAGCGCAGGGAGTCCTGGCGCGCGAGGGAGGCGAACGTGCGTTCGATCATCCGACCATGGGACTCCTGCACTATCAGCAGGTGTCGCTGTCCCTCGCGGGGTGGTCCGATTACCGATTGACGATGCTTCTCCCTGCACCCCGCCTGGATAAATCTGTGTCCTACTCTGCCTGAGCCTCAATCGCTTCCATATCGTCGTCCGAGAGACCGAAATGATGCCCGATCTCGTGGATCAGGACGTGGCGGACGATGTGACCGAGGCTCTCGTCGTGCTCGGCCCAGTAATCCAGGATCGGCCGGCGGTAGAGCCAGACCATGTTGGGCAGCCGCGCTACGTCGCCGAAACTCTGCTGGGGCAGGCCGATGCCCTGGAACAGGCCGAGCAGGTCGAACTCGCTCTCGCATTCCATCTCGTCCAGGACCTCCTCGGTGGGGAAGTCGTCGACGCGGAGGATCACGCCGACACAGAGCCTGCGAATTTCCGCCGGCAGGCGCTCGAAGATATCGTGCGCCGTCGCTTCCATCTCGGCCAGCGAGGGCGCTTTCAAGTCCGTCCACATGCGCTCTCCTGACGTGGGTTTCGCGGCGGTGCATCCGGCTTTATAAGCGCTGTGAGGTTGACGGGCGACGCCAAAACGGGGAGCGTGGGCCTTGAGTGGGACCTTTCAGGTGGGCGATAAAAAATGCGAGCGAAAACAGCGCTGACGCTACTGTGCATGGGGTTGTTTTCGCAATTTGGCGTGAGCGCCCAGGCCGAGAGCGCCGCGCAGACCGCCGGCACGGTGGTCCACATGGCCCAGGCCGTCTCACCCGACGACGTCCCGCCACCACGCAAGCGACGGCCGCAGACGCGCCTGCGCGTCACGCCCTATTACACCCCCGATGGGGTCTATCCGCGTTACAACCCGGGGCCGGATGCTGTCCGCGAGTGCAACGCGACCTATGTGCAGGAATACCGGCCGAGCGGCACGGTGATCGTGCCGCATATGAGCTGCTACTGGCGTCGCGGCTGACGCGAGGACGGTGCCCGCGCAGCGCGTTGCGATCGCGCGATCTGCGTCGCTGATTGTTGTTTTGCCGAGGCATGAAATGTTGCGCCGATGCACAGGAACTTAGCCTGTGCCTTCGGCATTCATGTCCGGGGCGCGTTCATCCACAACAGATAGAAGCCCGCGGTGCGACTGTTCCGTCGCGCCCGCGTGCCGCGACGTCTGATCCGTGCGCGCGCCCCGCAACGATGTCAGGAGATCCAACGAAATGCAGTCCTTGAAAATGCTCGGCCTTGCGGCCGCCGGCGCGCTGTTCGTCCTCGCCGCACCGGTCGAGCGCGCGCAGGCGGTGTCGCTGATCAATCCCGGCGCCGCGCAATCGGTGCAGGATGAAGCCAGGCCGACGACCGAGGTGCGCTGGCATCGCCATCACTGGCGTCCTCGTCACTGGCGCGGACACCGCTGGCATCACCATCGCCGGTGGTGATGAGTCGCTCGCGTTGAGAACAGGCCCGTCATGCGGGCCTGTTTTAACTTGCGGGCGACCGTGTGATGCATTCATGTTGCGGGCGGAGGTCGTCATGGCGAGATGGATTGCATTGGCCGTTGTTGTCGGGCTTGCCGCGAGCGTGTCTCACGCATCGGCAGCGCAGAGAGCGACGAAGCTGCCGGATGCCTCCGCGGGGCGCGCGGTGTTCGATGGGCAGCGGCACATGCGGTATGATGTCGCGCGCTACGTCCCGCGGCCTGATCCGCACTATTACGCGCGACCTGTCTATTACCGTCCCTATCCCTACGGCGTGCCCGCGCCGTTCGTGCTCGGCTATGGGCCGTTTTGGTGACGCGGCTCAGGCGCCGGGCGTAAATCCCTTCACCAGCAGCACGGTGGCTTGCGCGCCCGCCTTGCGATCGCGCGAGATGTCCTGGTAGTCGGGTGAATTCGAGAAAGCGAAGAACGCAGCCTCGTCGGCAAACGACATCATGACCAGCTTGTCGTACGGCCAAGCGCCTTCGAGCACGCGCGGCTGTTCATCAGCCGCAAGCAGTCGTCCATTGAATTTCCTGAACACATCGAAGAAGCGCGCCTGGTAGCGGTCGTAAGTCGCGCGGTCCGTCATCTTCAGTTGCGCAATCGCGTAGACGGTCATCTCGCAAAACTCCTGAGGTCGAGGAACGTCGTTCATTCATGGCGCGTTCACGTCACTGTCCCTAGTTTAATCTTGGGAGCGACTGCAAATGAACAGCGATGGCGCAAGACGCTGCGCCGGAATGGCGCTGTCCACATTCAGGGAGAAATTCCATGCTGAGGATCTTGGGTCCCGGGACAAGTTCGCTGCGCCTGCTCGGGCTTGCAGCCGTTGCCACGCTGATGCTGGCGGCCGGGACCACGCGCCGCGCTGAAGCGATGACGCCGATCAATCCGACCGCGTTGCCGGCGGCGAAGGCTGCAAGCGCCGACATGATGATCCAGGTCCGCCATGGCGGCGGCGGCGGTGGCGGACATTTCCATGGCGGCGGCGGACATTTCGGCGGCTTCCACGGTGGTGGAGGTCACTTCCACGGTGGCGGCTTCCGCGCTGCGCCGGCCTTCCATGGCGGCGGCATGCGCTACGGTGGCATCCACTATGGCGGCTATCATCGTCACTGGGGCGGCGGCTACTATCGTCCGCATTACGGCTATCGCCATTTCCACCGGCGCTATTATTACGGCGGCTATTATCCCTCCTACCACTATCCGCGCCGCTGCCGGGTGATCTGGACCTATTACGGTCCGCGCCGCATCTGCCACTGGCACCGGTGGCATCGCTGGCACCACCCGTACCGCTACTATTGATGATGTGAGTTTGTGCCAGCCGCGCACGCGTCATGGCCGGGACGAGCCCGGCCATCCACGTTCTCAAGTGCGCGCGTCAAAGACGTGGATGCCCGGGACCGAGCCCGGGCACGACGGAGAGACTTGCTACTGCCAACCCTTCAGCTTCCACGACGCCGGCGTCCACCGCATCAGCGTCTCGATCTTCCATTTTCTGAACATCGCAGGCGGCCAGCGGCTCAGCTTCGAGGTTTCCTCGACCTCGGGCTTGGCGACGATACGCAGCGGCGCCGCGCGCCGCCGGTGCTGGCGAGTCGCGTCGCTGATCAGATCGACATATTCAGGCTTGTTGGCCATGCGCTCGTCCTCGCGAACCGTCGCGAGGACGAGAATGTGGGCGAAGCCGCTTAACGGCCGCTTGCCGCGATCACTACAATTGCAGGGAGCGGCTCAGCGCCAATCCCTGACGTCGACGAAGTGGCCCGCGATCGCCGCGGCCGCCGCCATCGCCGGCGATACCAGATGCGTGCGGCCCTTGAAGCCCTGGCGTCCCTCGAAATTGCGGTTCGAGGTCGAGGCGCAACGCTCCTCCGGGGCAAGCTTGTCCGGGTTCATCGCGAGGCACATCGAGCAACCGGGCTCGCGCCATTCGAAGCCGGCCTTGATGAAGATCTTGTCCAGACCCTCAGCCTCGGCCTGTTCCTTCACGAGGCCGGAGCCCGGCACGACCATGGCGTTGACATGTGCGGAGACGCTCTTGCCTTCGGCGATCTTGGCCGCGGCGCGCAGATCCTCGATGCGGCCGTTGGTGCAGGAGCCGATGAAGATGCGGTCGAGCTTGATGTCGGTGATCTTCGTCCCTGCGGTCAGGCCCATATATTTCAGCGCGCGATGCTTCGAGATGCGCTTGGCCTCATCCGCGATCTTGTCAGGGTCTGGCACGAGGCCGGTCACCGAGATGACGTCCTCAGGCGAAGTGCCCCAGGTCACGATCGGCGGCAGCTTCGCGGCGTCGAGGCGCAGCTCGTTGTCGAAATGCGCGCCTTCGTCTGAGCGCAATTTCTCCCAGTAGCGCATCGCCGCGTCCCAGTCGGCGCCTTTCGGCGCCTTCGGGCGGCCGCGCAGGAAGTCGTAAGCCTTCTGGTCGGGCGCAACGAGACCGGCGCGGGCGCCGCCTTCGATCGACATGTTGCAGACCGTCATACGGCCTTCCATGCTGAGCGCGCTGATTGCATCGCCGGCGTATTCCAGCACGTAGCCGGTACCGCCCGCGGTGCCGATCTCGCCGATGATGGCCAGGATGATGTCCTTGCCCGTCACGCCCTCCGGCAACTTGCCGTCGACGGTGACGCGCATGTTCTTCGCCTTCTTCTGGATCAGCGTCTGCGTCGCCAGAACGTGCTCGACCTCCGAGGTGCCGATGCCGTGCGCGAGCGCGCCGAACGCGCCATGCGTCGAGGTGTGGCTGTCACCGCAGACGATGGTGGTGCCGGGCAGTGTGAACCCCTGCTCGGGGCCGATGACGTGGACGACGCCCTGGCGCTTGTCGAACTCGTCGTAATATTCGATGCCGAACTCCTTGGCGTTCTCCGCCAGCGCCTTGATCTGCTCGATGCTTTCAGGATCGGGATTCGGCTTGGTGCGGTCGGTGGTCGGCACATTGTGGTCGACGACGGCGAGCGTCTTCTCGGGTGAGTGCACCTTGCGGCCGGTGGCGCGCAAGCCTTCGAACGCCTGCGGCGAGGTGACTTCGTGGACCAGATGGCGATCGATATAGAGCAGGCAGGTGCCGTCCTCGGCTTCGTGCACCAGATGGTCGTTCCAGATCTTGTCGTACAGGGTGGTCGGCTTGGACATGAGCTTAAGCTCCGAAGGACTGTGTGAAGCGAATGTGCGCGGGTGACGCGCGGGCAACAAAATCGTCAGCGCAGCTTTCAGGCTGCGCGCGTAAGCTCTGACGTTGCCGAAGTCGCGAAGCGTCCGAAGAACCGGCCAGGCAGCCGCGAGCGGTCGTCGATGACGATGCGCCGGGGGCCCACGAAGCTGGTCGGATCTGGAAACATTCCAGGAATATATAGCAGGCCGGTTTGGAAGCGCGAGTGGTTTGACGCGCACGGCTGACGCAACAAAAAAGCGCGGGGTTTTGCCCCGCGCTCTCTCAAACTCGTCTGGTCGCGGAGCTTACTCGTTGACGGCCTTGGCGTGCTCGGTCTTCTCGACGATACGAGCCGACTTGCCGCGGAGATTGCGGAGGTAATAGAGCTTGGCGCGACGCACCTTGCCGCGACGCACCACCTTGATCGAGTCGATCATCGGCGACATCACCGGGAACACGCGCTCAACGCCTTCGCCGTAGGAGATCTTGCGAACGGTGAAGCTCTCGTTGAGGCCACCGCCGGAACGGCCGATGCAAACGCCTTCATAGGCCTGCACGCGGGTGCGGTCGCCTTCGACGACCTTCACGTTAACGATCACGGTGTCGCCGGGACCGAATTCCGGAATGTCCTTGCTGGCGGAGAGCTTGTCGAATTGCTCTTTTTCAAGCTGTTGGATCAGGTTCATGGGTAAATCTCCATCGGCGCGCCCAGCCTTGGAAACGGGGGCTGCGCGAAATTCGTTTATCCAGCCATTGCGGATGTGGCCGCTCCTATAAGGCAAGCCGGAGCGTTTGTCACCCGTCTGTCTTGTTTTTTGGCGTTTTTTGGCGTCCCGGCCGATTCGGGGTTTTGGGCGGAATTTGAGACCATAAATCGGGCCGCCGCGCCGCTGTCAGAGCCTCGGATTGCGCACGCCGCCAGCTAGCGACCTTGGCGTGGTCCCCGGAGGTCAGGATCTCAGGGATCGGGACCCCCTCGAATAGCTGCGGGCGGGTGTATTGGGGGTATTCGAGCAGGCCGTCGGAGAAGCTTTCGTCGGTTCCCGAAGCTTCCTTGCCCATCACCCCCGGCAGCAGCCGGACGCAGGCGTCGATCAGGGCGAGGGCCGCGATTTCGCCCCCGGAGAGCACGTAATCGCCGATCGAGACCTCTTCCAGGCCACGCCCGTCGATGACACGCTGATCGATCCCCTCGAACCGCCCGCAGACGATCAGGGGGCCGGGACCTCGAGCAAGCTGGGTCACGCGGGCCTGGGTCAATGGCCGACCGCGTGGGCTCATCAGCAGTTTCGGCCGATCCGGGCTGATTTCAGCGGCGTCGATGGCCGCAGCGAGAACGTCCGCCCGCAGCACCATGCCCGGCCCTCCGCCGGCCGGGGTGTCGTCGACGCTGCGATGTCGATCGGTGGCTGAGGCCCTGATATCCCGCGCCTCGATCTCCCAGAGGCCGGACGCCAGCGCGCGGCCAGCGAGGCTCACGCCGAGCGGCCCCGGAAACATCTCCGGAAACAGCGTTAGCACCGTCGCGCGCCAGGGTGAGGGATGGGTCATCGTGCTTCAAAATTCCGTCGTCCCGGCGAAGGCCGGGACCCATAGCCACTGCAGTCAATTTTGCGGCGACTGGAGTCATCAGCTTAGCCAAAAACCACGGGCTGTGGTTATGGGTCCCGGCCTTCGCCGGGACGACCCGGAGAGAGGTCCTCGTCTCCGTCCTTATCGCCCTCGATCTCCTGCGGCATCGCGATCACGACGCGGCCGCCGGCGATGTCGACCTCGGGCACCACCGCGTTGGTGAACGGCAGCAGCATCGTCGCACCCTTCAGCGGCGCGATCTCGATGATGTCGCCGGCGCCGAAATTATGGATGGCGAGCACGCGGCCGAGTGCATCGCCATCAGTGGTGACGGCGGCGAGCCCGATCAGATCGGCGTGGTAATATTCGTCCTCGTCGGTCACGGGCAGCTTTTCGCGCGCGACGTAGAGTTCAATGCCGTTGAGGCGCTCGGCCTCATCGCGGGTCGTGACTCCCTTGAAGGTCGCGACCAGATGGTCCTTGGCCTCGCGGGCCTGCGCCAGCTCGAACTGGCGCTTGCCGTCCTTGGACAGAAGCGGACCGTAGCGCTTCACGGCAAAGGGATCTTCGGTGAAGGTCCACAATTTGACCGCGCCGCGCACACCATGCGCGGCGCCGATCCGCGCGACGCAGATCAGCGCCGACATGGATGAGCCTTAGCCCTTCGCAGCGGCTTCGGCCTGCGCCTTGCGCTCCTTGCGCGGCACGGCCTTCTCTGGGTTGTTGCGTGCTTCGCGCTTCTTGACGCCGGCGGCGTCGAGGAAGCGGGACACGCGGTCCGACGGCTGCGCGCCCTTGGCGAGCCAGGCCTTCACCTTGTCCATGTCGAGCTTCAGGCGGGTCTCGTTGTCCTTCGGCAGCAACGGGTTGAAATAGCCGAGACGCTCGATGAAGCGGCCATCGCGGGGGAAGCGCGAGTCGGCGACGACGACGTGATAGACGGGACGCTTCTTGGTGCCTGCGCGGGCGAGGCGGATAACGACGGACATTTAGTTCTCCTTCAAAGTACGTTTTGTTCGGTTGATTGGTATTCCGCGTTGCGCGAGACCGATGCGATCCCGTGCGACGAATTCCTCATTTCTTCTTGCCCGGAAAACCGCCGAGACCCGGCAGCGTCGGCTTGCCGCTCAGCCCGGTCAGTCCAGGGACGTTCGGCAGGCCGGTGCGAAGCCCGGCCGGCAAATCCTTCGGCAGGCTGGGCAGACCCTGTCCGCCGCCGCTCTGCATCTTCTCCTGCAGCGCCTTCATCTCGTCCGGAGACGGCATCTTCATGCCGCCGCCAAAGCCCATCGCCTGTGCGATGCCGGCGAGCGGGCCGCGCTTGCCCGAGCCCATGGCCTTCATCACGTCGGCCATGTTCCGGTGCATCTTGAGGAGCTTGTTGACCTGTTCGACGCTCTGGCCCGAGCCCGCGGCGATGCGCTTCTTGCGGCTGGCCTTGAGCAGGTCGGGATGACGGCGCTCGTCGCGCGTCATGGAATCGATCACCGCGACCTGGCGCTTCAAGATCTTGTCGTCGATGCCGGCGGCTGCGATCTGGTTCTTCATCTTGGCGATGCCGGGCATCATGCCCATCAGCCCGCTGATGCCGCCCATGTTCGCCATCTGCAACAGCTGCTCGCGCATGTCGTTGAGGTCGAACTGACCCTTGCGCATGCGCTCGGCGGTGCGCGCGGCCTTCTCGGCGTCGATATTGGCGGCGGCACGTTCGACCAGCGAAACCACGTCGCCCATGCCGAGGATGCGGCCGGCGATACGATCGGGATGGAAATCTTCCAGCGCGTCGGTCTTTTCGCCGGTGCCGATCAGCTTGATCGGCTTGCCGGTGACGGCGCGCATCGACAGTGCGGCGCCGCCGCGGCCGTCGCCATCGACGCGCGTCAGCACGATGCCGGTGAGGCCGACGCGCTCGTCGAAAGCGCGGGCGAGATTCACGGCGTCCTGGCCGGTGAGCGAGTCCGCGACCAGCAGCACTTCATGCGGGTTCGCAGCCGCTTTGATCGCAGCCGCCTCCGCCATCATCTCTTCGTCGAGCGTGGTGCGGCCGGCAGTGTCGAGCAGCACGATGTCGTAGCCGCCGAGCTTGCCGGCTTCCATCGCGCGCTTCGCGATCTGCGGCGGCTGCTGTCCGGCGACGATCGGCAGCGTCGGAATGTCGAGATCGCGGCCGAGCACGGCGAGCTGCTCCATCGCCGCCGGGCGATAGACGTCGAGCGAGGCCATCAGCACCTTGCGCTTGTCGCGCTGGACCAGGCGGCGGGCGAGCTTTGCGGTGGTGGTCGTCTTACCCGAGCCTTGCAGACCGACCATCATGATCGGCACCGGCGGCACGGAATTGACGTCGATGGTCTGGCTTTCGGCGCCGAGCGTGTTGATCAGCTCGTCATGGACGATCTTGACCACCATCTGGCCTGGTGTGACCGATTTGACGACGGTGGCGCCGATCGCCTGCTCGCGGACGCGCTCAGTGAAGCTGCGCACGACCTCGAGCGCAACGTCGGCCTCGAGCAGCGCGCGGCGCACCTCGCGCATCGCGGCATCGACGTCCTTTTCGGTCAGCGCACCGCGCCCCGTCAGACGATCGAGAATGCCACCAAGCCGTTCCGACAGATTGTCGAACAATGAAGTTGTCCTTGTCCTGCTCGCCAGAATGGCGATCTTCCAAACACCTTTACGCCCGAGGGCGCATAGCGCTGTCGGGCGTTGACCTCTGGCCTCAGGGGCCAGGCGGCGGGTCGAAAAGAAAGCCTTTCCGAGAAAGTGGCGGGGTTAAACGCCGCCCGAGCCCAAAAGTCAAGGAAAGTTAGGGTGCCGGGGAGCGTTTGCCAACGCAAGGCCTTGAAAACAGGGCGTTTCCGGCGATGGGTTCCTTTTTCGGCGGTCCCGCCCATATAGCCGGGGATGTCTTACCGACCCAACCATCCCTGAAGCGCGCCCCGTGTCGATCACCCGCCGCCGCCTGTTCGGACTGCTTGCCGGGGCCGGCGCGCTGGTCGGCGTGCCCTCCCTCTGGATGTCCCGCATGAAAACCTATGACGGCCCCGTCTCCGACCATTTCAATGGCCTGCATTTCTTCGATCCGGACGGTTCGCCGCCAAAATCGCTCCGCGAGGTGCTGCGCTGGCAGTTCAGCGGGCGTGAGCGGGCCAAATGGCCGGATTGGGCGCCGAGTCCCCATGCCGATACCCCTCCGGAGCGGGTCGAGGGCGACAAGACGCGGCTCTCTTTCGTCGGCCATGCCAGCTGGCTGATCCAAACCGGCGGCCTCAACATCCTTGTCGACCCCGTCTGGTCGATGCGGGTCTCGCCGGTCAGTTTTGCCGGGCCGAAGCGGCACAACGATCCCGGCATCGCCTTCGAGAAGCTGCCTGACATCGACGTCGTGCTCGTCTCGCACGGCCATTACGATCATCTCGATATCGCGACGCTGTCGCGGCTCGCCAAGAATTTCGCGCCACGCGTGGTCACCCCGCTCGGCAACGACGTGACGATGCGAAGCAGCGACTCCTCGATCAAGGTCGAGGCGTTCGATTGGCACGAGCGCGTCGAGCTCGGTAACGGCATCGCTGCGACGCTGGTGCCGACGCGGCACTGGACCGCGCGCGGCGTGTTCGATCGCAACAAGGCACTGTGGGCGAGCTTCGTGCTGGAGACGCCGGCGGGGAAAATCTACGTCGTCTGCGATTCCGGCTATGGCGACGGAAGCCACTTCCGCCGCGTCGCCGAGAAGCACGGGCCGCTGCGTCTGGCGATCCTTCCCATCGGCGCCTACGAGCCGCGCTGGTTCATGCGCGACCAGCACATGAATCCGGAAGATGCGGTGAAGGCGCTCGCCGATTGCGGCGCGGAGCAGGCGCTCGGGCACCATCACGGGACGTTTCAGCTGACCGACGAGGCGATCGATGCGCCGGCGAAGGCGCTGGTCGAAGCGCTCGATGCCGCCAGGATTCCGCAGGAGCGGTTTGTCGCGATGAAGCCTGGGCAAGTGGTGGAGATTTAGTTCTCGCTACACTCTCCGCTGTCGTCCCGGCCTTCGCCGGGATGACGCTTTTGTTGCAGCAGGCAGTGCGCCTCTTACCGCCTACGGCTCTTTCGCTTTAATCGCCCAGCTCACATTCACCGTCACCGACAGCGTTTCCTCGCCCGGCGCAACCGCGGCAGGCGCGGCCATGGGTGCTGCGGCCATGCGGCCCTTGAACAGCGGCATCGGAGCGCCGCCTTCGGAGACACTGAGCGGCGCACCCAGCGTGACGCCGGTGGCCTTGGCGTAAATCTCGGCCTTGCGCCGCGCATCCGCCACAGCCTGCTCACGCGCGTCGTCCAGCAGCTTTGAGGCCTGCGTCACCTCGAACGAGATGTTGCCGATGTCGTTCGCGCCGGCGCCAACCAGCGTGTCGATGATGCCGGCGACCTTGGTCACGTCGCGGATCTTCACCGTGACGCGATTGGAGGCGCGGAAGCTGACCACGGGCGAAGCGCCGGTCGAGCGGTTCGGCGCATATTGCGGCTGCAGCGACAGACGCGAGGTTTGGTAGTCCTTTTCGGGGATGCCGGCGCCCTTCAGCGCCAGCAGCACCTTGCCCATCGCGGCATTGTTGGCGTCGGACGCTTCCTTCGCGGACTTGGCGTCATTGGCGACGCCGGCGTCGATCTGCGCGAGGTCGGGCGCGGCCGAGACGGTCGCCTCGCCGCTGACGGTGATGGCGGACGGAAAATCGTCGGCGAGCGCGGGCGCGGCCAGCAAAGTGGCGGCGAAAATGGCGGCGAGGGCGGCAGGCTTTTTCATGGGTCTCACTTCAGCGGCACGAACACATTGATCACGAGCTTGTCCTCGGCCGTCTTCAGGGGATCGGTGACGTACTCCTCGACGAACGTGTCCTTGGCTTCGAGCTTCTTGTCGTCGAGGTGATTGGTGATCGCCTCATAGGTATTGTCCATGTTGTCGTAAGAGCCGTGATGAACGAATTTCAGCGCCTTGCCTTCCGGCGATTTTCCGATGCTCATGTCCTTGGTCAGGTTCTTCGGATCCTGATCGACCGGGATCTCGGCGAGGAAGGTGAAGCCGGTATCGTCCGTCGAGGTGTAGACAATCATCGGATTGCCGGCGCGCTTGATGCCCTGCTTGTCCAGCAGCGCGGTCAGCGCCTTGAAGGAGTCGATCAGCGTGTCGAAGGCGGAGTCCCAATTGGCGGTGCCCTTGATCATCACGACCTTCCTGGCCTCGAGCGTGGTCTCCAGCCCAAACGGATCGGCGGTCTGTACCGGGGCGGGTGTGGCGGCCGCGGCAGGGGGCGGAGCCGCCGGGCTCGGTGAGGCGCTGGCGGCGGGGGAGGGCGATGCCGCCGGCGACGGCGTTGCCGCTGGCGTGGGCGAAGCGCTCGCAGCCGGGGCGGGCGCGGCCGACGGGGCCGGCGCGGGGCTCGCCGACGCCGCGGGCGCCGGGCTCGGGGTCTGCGCGAGCACGCCGGGCAGGCCAAGCGTCAAGGCCGCTGCCGGGATCAGCGCGGCCAGTGCGAAACGACGAAACCCGATCATTCTATTCTCCCCAAAACCTTCCGCATCAAAGCCTTGCCCACCAAGGCCCAGATCCGGCCGCACATCCCTGATCGCGCGAATTGCGCCGTTCTAACACGCGAGCGCCAAATTCGTCCCATGACAGATGCGTCATGGCAGACGTCTGGGCCTCGGGCCGTAAATCACTGGCCAAGCGGGCCAAGGATCGCCATATAAGGCAGGCGAAATTCGGGAATTTTCATGAGCGCGCTGGCCAACCACGCATTTGCCAAGATGAACGGCATCGGCAACGAGATCGTCGTTGTCGATATGCGCGATTCCGCCGACAAGATCACGCCGGACGACGCCCGTGCGGTGGCGTCCGCGCAGGGCGGCGTGCCCTATGACCAGCTCATGGTGCTGCAGAAGCCGCGGCTCGACGGCACCGAAGCCTTCATCAGCATCTACAACAATGACGGTTCGGAAGCCGGTGCGTGCGGCAACGGCATGCGCTGCGTGGTTCGTCGCATCTTCGAAAAGACCGGACAGGCCACGGCGACCTTCGAGACCGCGGCCGGCCTGCTCAATGCCTGGCAGGGGCCGGCGCCCGATCTCTACACCGTCGACATGGGTGCGCCGAAGTTCGGCTGGCAGGACATTCCGCTGGCGGAAGAGTTTCGCGACACCCGCTATATCGAATTGCAGATCGGACCGATCGACAAGCCGATCCTGCATTCGCCATCCGTGGTCAGCATGGGCAATCCGCACGCGATCTTCTGGGTCGACGACGTCAACGCCTATGATCTCGAGCGCTTTGGGCCGCTGCTGGAAAATCATCCGATCTTCCCCGAACGCGCCAACATCACGCTCGCTCATATCGCCGATCGCGAGCACATCACCATGCGCACCTGGGAGCGTGGCGCTGGCCTCACCAGGGCCTGCGGTTCGGCGGCGTGCGCGACTGCGGTTGCGGCGGCGCGGCTGAAGCGCACCGAGCGCAAGGTCGAGATGACGCTGCCCGGCGGCAGGCTTGGCATCGAATGGCGCGAGCGCGACGACCACGTGCTGATGACGGGCACCGCGACCTTCGAATATGAAGGCAATTTCGATCCGGCGCTGTTCGCGCCGGCCGGCTGATGGCCGTCGATATCGTCACCTTCGGCTGCCGCCTCAACGCCTTCGAGGCCGAGGTGATCCGCAGCAAGGCGGAAGGCGCGGGTCTTTCCGACACCATCGTCATCAACAGCTGCGCCGTCACCAACGAGGCGGTGGCGCAGGCGCGCCAGTCGATCCGCAAGTTGAAGCGCGAGCGGCCCCATGCGCGCATCGTCGTCACCGGCTGCGCCGCGCAGACGCAAAGCGGCATGTTCGCCGAGATGGCCGAGGTCGATCGCGTCGTCGGCAATGACGACAAGATGCGCGGCGACGCCTGGCGCGCGGCGCGCGAGGCCTTCGATCTCGGCGCCGGCGAGAAGATCGCCGTCAGCGACATCATGGCCGTCAGGGAGATGGCGCCACATCTGATCGACGGCTATGCGAGCGGCCTGCCGCGCGTGTTCGTGCAGGTCCAGAACGGCTGCGATCATCGCTGCACCTTCTGCATCATCCCCTATGGCCGCGGCAATTCGCGTTCGGTGCCGATGGGCGCGGTGGTGGATCAGGTGCGCACGCTGGTCGAACGTGGCCATGCCGAGATCGTGCTCACCGGCGTCGATCTCACCAGCTACGGCACCGACCTGCCGGGCGCGCCCAAGCTCGGCATGCTCACCAGGCAGATCTTGCGGCACGTGCCGGAGCTGAAGCGCCTGCGCATTTCCTCGATCGATTCGATCGAGGCGGATGCCGATCTGTTAGATGCGATCGCTGATGATGCGCGGCTGATGCCGCATCTGCATCTGTCGCTGCAGTCCGGCGACGACATGATCCTGAAGCGCATGAAACGGCGGCATTTGCGGAGCGACGCGATCGCGTTCTGCGATCAGGTGCGGCGGCTGCGGCCGGATATCGTCTTCGGTGCTGACATCATCGCAGGCTTTCCGACCGAGACCGAGGAGATGTTTTCGCGCTCGCTCGACCTGGTCGACGAATGCGGCCTGACGTTCCTGCACGTCTTCCCGTACTCGCCACGCCCCGGCACGCCGGCCGCGAAGATGCCGCAGGTTGCGGGGCCCGCGATCAAGGGGCGCGCGAAACGGCTGCGTGCGGCGGGCGAAGCTGCGTTACGGAAGCGGCTGGATGCAGAGATCGGCGCGACGCGCGATGTGCTGATCGAGAGCGACGGGCAGGGGCGCACCCAGCATTATCTGCCGGTGGCGATTGCCGGTGAGCGCGTGGGCAGTGTCGTGCCGTTGACGATCGTCGGCAGCGATGGCGAGCGGCTCACGATATAGCTACGACGCCCGCACCTGCCAGAAGCGCAGCGTGCGCCGCGCGTTCTCCGGCGACATGCGTGCAAAATTGTTCTTTGCTCTTGCAACATCCGCGGGCTTCATCGCGCCGGTCGCAAACCGGCTTTCGAGCACGGCGGCGGTGGTTTCCCAGCTCAGCTGCGCCGCCTTGCACGGCACCAGCAGTCCGTCTTCGCGCAGGCTCTGCATCAGCGGACGAATCACCTCCACGGTCGAGCCGGACAGTGCCGCCAGCGCAGCTACGGCCTCCTCGTAGCGCCGCTGCCTGGCGAAGCCGAGCAGCGTCGCCTCGTTGAGCTGGCCGGTTGCCTTGAGGTTTCCGATGGCACGCTTGGCGCCCTCGAAATCGCGCACGCCCGACATCTCGCGCTCGACGCCGACGGTCACCGCGGCGATCGCATTCTGGATTTCGTCGAACAGGTCTGGCGGCGCGCGCGACAACAGGCGGGTGCGAACGGTGTCGGTTGCGGAACGCAGCAATCGGCGGCGCAGGTCCGATGGCAGGTCGACGCGGACGCCGATGTTGACCGCGAGCTCGGGATCGCTCTCGGCCTGTCCCACGATGACGGTGAAGCCCTTTCCGGACAGGCGCGCGCCGGGATTGGCGGCGAGCCGCCGGCTCACGCTCGGATAGCGGCGCGCCAGCAGCGCGTCGGTGACGATCTCCTTCAGCCACCAGCGGCCGGCGACCGCGAGCAGATGCGTCTCGCCCTTGCTGGAGGCGATCTTCACCAGTTCGCCGTCGTCGAGGCGCGCAGATTCCTGGAGCACGGGACCGGCGATGCGGATTTCGTCATTGTTGGCGAGGCGGCGGATGACGGAGGGCGGCGCCTGCGCGATCGGCGCGAGCTGGGTGCTGATCTCGGCCAGCGCAACGCGCGCGCCCATGTCGGCGATGGCGCGCAGCTCGATAGTACCGATCAGCCGCTCGAGCACGTCGTCGAACAGCGCGATCTGCTCGTCGTTGAAGCTTCCGGCGGAGGAGAGAAACAGGTCGGTGACGCGCCGGGCGGTCTCCAGGCCCTTTTCCGACGAGCCGGTCCGGATTGCGGATTCGACCTCGTCGATGATCGATAGCTGGGCCGTGGACATGACGCGTTGCTCGTCCTGAGCGGATGACGGAAGCTTGTTCTAAGCAACCGCCATCATTAGCGACGAGCACTGAACGTTTCGTAAACCATGCCTTGGAGAAGTCGCTATTCCCCGTTCCAGCCGCAGGCGCGGAGTTTTTCGTGCATGTGGGGCGGGGCCGGCGCGACGACGCGGACTGGCTCCTTGTTCCGCGAGATCGGCACCACGATCTCGCGGGAGTGCAAATGCAGCTTCGGCTCGCCGAAGCGCGGGCCGTTGCCGTAAATGTTGTCGCCGAAGATCGGCCAGCCGGTCGCGGACGAATGCACCCGCAATTGATGGGTTCGGCCGGTCACCGGTTCCATGGCGAGCCAGGTGAAGCCGTCGCCCCGGCCCATCACCTTCCAGTTGGTGATCGCCTTCTGCCCCTCCGGGTCCGGTTTTTGCCACCAGCCACGCTCGGCATTGAGCCGGCCGAGCGGCATGTCGATGGTACCTTCGTCCTCGGCAGGCCCGCCCTCGACCACGGTCCAGTAGGTCTTGCCGATCTTGCCGTGCTTGAAGAGCAAGCCGAGCGAGGCGGTGGCTTTCCGATGGCGGCCGAGCACGAGGCAGCCCGAGGTGTCCTTGTCCAGCCGGTGGGCCAGCACCGGCGGCCGGGGCAGCCCGAACTGGAGCGCGTGGAAGGAGTCTTCCAGATTGGCGCCGCCCTTGGGGCCGCGATGCACCGGCAGGCCCGAGGGCTTGTCGATGATCAGCATCAGCCCGTCGCGATGAAGTACGCGCGCCTGGATCTCCTCGGCGGTCAATTGGGGAACATCGAGCAATTGCAGGACCTTTGGCTCAACACTTTCGTTTAGAGGCGGGAACGGCTAACACACCGCCACCATGAACGATACCACTGACACCCCCAAGCTGAGCTGGTGGCGCCGCCTGTCGAACGGGCTGAAGCGCACCTCGTCCTCGCTTGGGACCGCGGTCGCCGACCTCGTCACCAAGCGCAAGCTCGACCGCGCCATGCTCGACGACATCGAGGACGTGCTGCTGCGCGCCGATCTCGGCACCGCAGTCGCGGTGCGGATCGCCGATGCGGTCGGCACCGGGCGCTACGACAAGGCGATTTCGCCCGACGAGGTCAAGGACGTGGTCGCGACCGAGGTCGAGAAGGTGCTGGCGCCGGTGGCGAAGCCCCTCGAGATCGAGGCGGGCAAGAAGCCGTTCGTGATCCTCGTGGTCGGCGTCAACGGTTCCGGCAAGACCACGACCATCGGCAAGCTCTCGCAAAAATTTGCGTCCGAAGGCCGCAAGGTGATGCTGGCCGCCGGCGACACGTTTCGAGCAGCAGCCATCGAACAGCTCAAGGTCTGGGGCGAGCGCACCAGGACGCCGGTCGTCGCGGGCGCGCAGGGCTCGGACTCGGCGAGCCTCGCCTTCAACGCGCTGACCGCGGCGAAAGAGCAGAACGTCGACGTGCTCCTGATCGACACCGCCGGCCGCCTGCAGAACAAGGCCGAGCTGATGAACGAGCTCGAGAAGGTCGTGCGCGTCATCCGCAAGGTGGACGCTTCGGCGCCGCACGCGGTGCTGCTCGTGCTCGACGCCACCGTCGGCCAGAACGCGCTGTCGCAGGTCGAGGCCTTCCATCGCACGGCGGGGGTGACCGGCCTGGTGATGACCAAGCTCGACGGCACCGCGCGCGGCGGCATCCTGGTGGCGCTCGCGGAGAAATTCAAACTGCCGGTGCATTTCATCGGCGTCGGCGAAGGCGTCGACGATCTCGCGCCGTTCACCGCGCGCGATTTCGCCCGCGCCATCGCCGGAATCGAAAGCTAGAGAATGGACAAGACCCAGCCGCATCCGCTGTTCAAGCTTGCGACCGAACTCGGTCCGCTGCTCGTGTTCTTCTTCGTCAATGCGAAGTTCAACCTGTTTGCGGCGACCGGCGCCTTCATGGTCGCGATCGTGGCGGCGATGATCGCGTCCTATGTGGTGACGCGCCATATCCCGATCATGGCGATCGTCACAGGCGTGATCGTGCTGGTGTTCGGCACGCTGACGCTGGTGCTGCACGACGAGACCTTCATCAAGGTCAAGCCGACCATCATCTACGGCCTGTTCGCCGCGATCCTCGGCGGCGGCTTGTTGTTCGGCCGTTCCTTCATCGCCGTGATGTTTGACCAGATGTTCAACCTGACCCCGCAGGGCTGGCGCATCCTCACCCTGCGC
Source organism: Bradyrhizobium manausense (assembly GCF_018131105.1). Classification (NCBI taxonomy): domain Bacteria; kingdom Pseudomonadati; phylum Pseudomonadota; class Alphaproteobacteria; order Hyphomicrobiales; family Nitrobacteraceae; genus Bradyrhizobium; species Bradyrhizobium manausense. Next base: position 4,181,417 of record NZ_JAFCJI010000001.1, read on the forward strand.
TGGGCGCTGTTCTTCGCCGGCATGGCGGTGCTGAACGAGATCGTCTGGCGCACCCAGAGCACGGACTTCTGGGTGAACTTCAAGGTGTTCGGCGTCACGCCGCTGACCATGATCTTCGCCATCGCCCAGATGCCGCTGACCAAACGCTACGGTGTCGAGCCGGTGTCGCTGGAGACCAGTGAGGCCGAGGCGGGGGATGTGCGGAAGGGCTGACGGTCTCTCCACTCGTCATTGCTTCGTCGCAAGAGCTCCTCGCAATGACGCGGCGAGAGCGCGCTCGCAATGACCGGCTTGGCTAAGATCCCGCCTTCAACGCCTTCTCCATCTGCGGCAGCAGCACCGTCCGATAGTTTTCTGCCGTGATCGGCCCGACCAGCTTGTAGACGATGGTGCCTTCGGGGCCGACGACGAAGGTCTCGGGCACGCCGTAGACGCCCCATTCGATCGAGGCGCGGCCATTGGCGTCGGCGCCGACGCGGCCGAACGGATTGCCGTAGCGCCCGAGGAAGCGGCGCGCGTTATCCGGCGCGTCCTTGTAGTTGATGCCGACGATCTGGAAGCGCTTGTCCTTGGCGAGCTCCGTCAGCAGCGGTGCCTCGTCGTGGCAGGGGACGCACCAGGAGGCCCAGACGTTGACGAGGCTGACCTTGCCCTTGAACGCGGCGGGATCGAGCCCCGGCACCTGGGCGCTATCGGCCTGCAACCCCTCGAGCGGCGGCAGCGTGGTCTGCGGCGCGGGGTGACCAATCAGCGCAGAGGGAATGCGCGAAGGATCGCTGCTGCCGAGCCGGAACCAGAACAGCACGGCAAGTCCGATGAAGGCGAGCAGCGGCAGCACCATCAGGAAGGTGCGGCGCTGCGGCGGCGCGGAGGTTGTTTGATCGCTCATGGTGTGTCCGTCGCGCTGCGGCCCGAACGGCGGGTGACGCCGCTGCGTTCGAGCTGGCGCAGCCGCTGCGTCTGGTTGCGATAGTCGATGATGACCCAGCCGATCAGCAGCGCGACCACGATGCCGGCGGCGGCATATGACGTGACAATGAACCACGCGTAGGGACCAAGCGACATGATCATGCAGCCCCTGTTGATGCGTTTTCCTGACGCGAGCCGGTGCCCATTTCGCTCGAAAACGCGACGCGGCTCGCTTGCATCATCTGCAACGACCGCACGCGCCGGCGCAAAATCTCGTTGCGCATCGCCGCCAGATGCAGCGTGACGAACAGCAGCGTGAACGCGACCGCCATCACCAGCAGCGGAATCAGGAACGCCTTGTCGAGCGTGGAACCGCCCATGCGCATCACCGAGGCCGGCTGGTGCAGCGTGTTCCACCAGTCGACCGAGAACTTGATGATCGGAAGATTGAGCGCGCCGACCAGTGTCAGCACCGCCGCCGCACGCGCCGCGCGCGAGGGATCCTCCACCGCGCGCCACAGCGCCATCAGGCCGAGATACATCAGGAACAGGATCAGCACCGACGTCAGCCGCGCATCCCATTCCCAATAGGTGCCCCACATCGGCCGACCCCACAGCGAGCCCGTCAGCAGCGCGAGAAAAGTGAAGCTGGCGCCGATCGGAGCTGCGGCTTTCGCGGCGACGTCGGCGAGCGGATGGCGCCACACCAGCGTGCCGAGCGAGGCGACGCTCATCACGCCCCACACGAACATCGACAGCCACGCATTGGGCACGTGGATGAACATGATCTTCACGGTTGCGCCCTGCTGATAATCATCAGGCGCAAGAGCGGATTGATAGAGGCCGATCGTGAGCAGGATGATTGTCGCGGCCGCAAGCCATGGCAGCACCCGTGCACTGAGCGCGAGGAACCGTGTGGGGTTGGCGAGGTCGATCAGCGTCATGTTATTCTGATAATCACCGGAGACTGCTCACGCAATCAGCATGAAAGCGCGCAGCGAAAGTTGATCGGGGTCGAGGCAACCGAGCCCATGTCAGTCCAGTCCATGTTTCAGGCTCGCAGCGGCCGCGAATGGGCCGATCACGAGGCTCACCAGCGACAGCGCGCAGAGGATCGAGAACGGCGCACCGAATGACGACGGTCCCGTGATCGCGGCCTGCGAGGCCGCAACCCCGAAGATCAGCACCGGGATCGACAGCGGCAGCACCAGCACGGCCATCAGCAGCCCGCCCCGGTGCAGCGTCACCGCCAGCGCCGCGCCGATCATGCCGGTGAAGGTCAGCGCCGGGGTGCCCGCGAGCAGCGTCAGCGCCACTGCGCCGGTTGCGACCATATCGAGGTTGAGCAGCAGGCCCAGCACGGGGGTTGCGACAATCAGCGGCAGGCCCGCGGCCAGCCAATGCGCCAGCGCTTTGGCAGCGCAGGCCAGTTCCAGCGGGGTTCGGCTCATCGCGATCAGGTCGAGCGAGCCGTCTTCGTGGTCGGACATGAACAGCCGGTCGAGCGTCAGCAGGCTCGCCAGCAGCGCGCCCAGCCACAGGATCGCCGGTCCCAGCCGTGACAGCAGCGCGAGGTCCGGGCCGACGGCAAACGGCATCAGCACCACCACGGTCAGGAAGAACAGAACGCCGATCAGCGCCCCGCCGCCAACGCGGAGCGCGATCCGGATGTCCCGGCGGATCAGGGCGGAGAGGGCGGTCATGGGACGGCCCCTCCGGCGGGCGGATGGACATGGGAGCCCGGCCCACGCCTCAAGCAGACTGCGCTCCCTCCCCCCTTGCGCGGGAGGGTTGGGGAGAGGGGTAGCCCCGAAAAAGCTGCGCTTGGGTCGAGAGAAGGACTTCGTTCGATTGCGAGAGTCCCCGTGTGGCACCCCTTTCCCTGACCCTTCCCCGCAAGGGGGGAGGGAAGGGAAAGAGCGGAGCCCAGCCGCTTGGAAAGCTGAGGGTCGCGCCGTCTCATGCCGCACCCCCGATCCGCAACTCCCGCGAACCGATCCCGAGCGGCCCATGGGTCGCCGCAATGATCATCCCGCCGCGCGCCAGATGGTCGCGCATCAGGCCGCCGAACATATCCTGGCCGGCGACGTCCAGCGCGTTGGTCGGCTCGTCGAGCAGCCAGACGGGTCGGCGCACCGTGAGCAGCCGGGCCAGCGACAGCCGCCGGCGCTGGCCCGCCGACAGGAAAGCCGCGGGCAGATGGGCGGCGTGGTCGAGGCCGACGGTGGCGAGGCTTTCGGCGGCGTCGCAACGTTCGCCGCCCAGAAATTCAGCCCAGAATGACAGGTTTTCCGCCACGCTCAGCGCCGGCTTCAGAGCATCGCGATGGCCGAGATAGTGGCACTGCTCGGGCAGCGTCATGTCGGCGTCGCCGCCGCCCAGTAAGATCGTGCCGTCAGCCGGAATGAGCAGCCCGGCGATCAGCCGCAGCAGCGAGGTCTTGCCCGATCCATTGCGCCCGACAACCGCCAGGGCTTGGCCGGAGGCAGCCTCGAAATCGAGCCCGGAAAACACTTCGCGCCCGCCCCGCACGCAAGTCACCCCGCGTCCGGACAGCTGCATCTGGCCTGGTACCAACCCGTTCAAAGTCGGGCCTCAGGAAATCTTGGGGTAGCGCATCAGAATTTGTGGCTCGCGACTTGCTGGGTTCGATTGTGGCTGTGGCGGCGCGGTTAGAAAGCTTCTATAAGCCCGGAACTACTTGATGCAGCAACTCAACCTGCCCCTGCAAGCGATCCAGCCCGATACGCTGAAGGTGTTAAAATACCCCCTGCCGGGTAGAACTAACAATTGGGATTTCCTTTCATGACCTCGCTCGACAGCTTCAAATGCAAAAAGACCCTCAAGGTCGGCGCCAAGACCTATGTGTATTACAGCCTGCCCACGGCGGAGAAGAACGGTCTCAAGGGAATTTCGAAACTTCCCTATTCGATGAAGGTCCTGCTCGAGAACCTGCTCCGCAATGAGGACGGCCGCTCGGTCAAGAAGGAAGACATCGTCGCGGTGTCGAAGTGGCTGCGCAAGAAGTCGCTGGAACACGAGATCGCGTTCCGCCCCGCCCGCGTGCTGATGCAGGACTTTACCGGCGTTCCCGCGGTGGTCGATCTCGCCGCGATGCGCAACGCGATGCAGAAGCTCGGCGGCGATGCCGAGAAGATCAATCCGCTGGTGCCGGTCGATCTCGTCATCGACCACTCCGTGATCGTGAACTTCTTCGGTGACAACAAGGCCTTCGGCAAGAACGTCACGGAAGAGTACAAGCAGAACCAGGAGCGCTACGAGTTCCTGAAGTGGGGCCAGAAGGCGTTCTCGAACTTCTCGGTCGTGCCGCCCGGCACCGGCATCTGCCACCAGGTCAATCTCGAATATCTCTCCCAGACGGTGTGGACCAAGAAGGAGAAGATGACGGTCGGCAAGAAGACCGGCACCTTCGAGGTCGCCTATCCCGACTCGCTGGTCGGCACCGACTCGCACACCACCATGGTCAACGGTCTCGCCGTGCTCGGCTGGGGCGTCGGCGGCATCGAGGCGGAAGCCTGCATGCTCGGCCAGCCGCTGTCGATGCTGCTGCCCAACGTCGTCGGCTTCAAGCTGAAGGGTGCGATGAAGGAAGGCGTCACCGCGACCGACCTCGTGCTCACCGTCACGCAGATGCTGCGCAAGCTCGGCGTGGTCGGCAAGTTCGTCGAGTTCTTCGGCCCCGGCCTCGACAATCTCTCCGTCGCCGACAAGGCGACCATCGGCAACATGGCGCCCGAATATGGCGCGACCTGCGGCTTCTTCCCGGTCGACGCCGCCGCGATCGACTACCTCAAGACCTCCGGCCGCGCTCCGGCGCGCGTCGCGCTGGTGCAGGCCTACGCCAAGGCGCAGGGCCTGTTCCGCACTGCCAAGTCGGCTGATCCCGTGTTCACGGAAACGCTGACGCTCGATCTCGGCGACGTCGTGCCGTCGATGGCTGGTCCGAAGCGCCCCGAGGGCCGTATCGCGCTGCCCTCTGTCGCCGAAGGTTTCTCGCTCGCGCTCGGCACCGAGTACAAGAAGGCCGAGGAGCCGGCGAAGCGCTTTACCGTCGAGGGCAAGGACTTCGAACTCGGCCACGGCGACGTCGTCATCGCCGCCATCACCTCCTGCACCAACACCTCGAATCCGAGCGTGCTGATCGGCGCCGGCCTGCTGGCGCGTAACGCCGCAGCGAAGGGCCTCAAGGCCAAGCCGTGGGTGAAGACTTCGCTCGCCCCGGGCAGCCAGGTCGTCGCGGGCTATCTCGCCGATTCCGGTCTGCAGAAAGATCTCGACAAGGTCGGCTTCAACCTGGTCGGCTTCGGCTGCACCACCTGCATCGGCAATTCCGGTCCGCTGCCCGAGGAGATCTCGAAGTCGATCAACGACAACGGCATCGTCGCCGCCGCCGTGCTCTCCGGTAACCGCAACTTCGAAGGCCGCGTCTCGCCGGACGTGCAGGCGAACTATCTGGCATCGCCGCCGCTGGTCGTCGCGCATGCGCTCGCGGGCAGCGTCACCAAGAACCTCGCCGTCGAGCCGCTCGGCGAAGGCAAGGATGGCAAGCCGGTGTACCTGAAGGACATCTGGCCGACGACCAAGGAGATCAACGCCTTCATGAAGAAGTTCGTGACCGCGTCGATCTTCAAGAAGAAGTATGCCGACGTGTTCAAGGGCGACACCAACTGGCGCAAGATCAAGACCGTCGAGAGCGAGACCTATCGCTGGAACATGTCGTCGACCTATGTGCAGAACCCGCCCTATTTCGACGGCATGAAGAAGGAGCCCGAGCCGGTCACCGACATCGTCGAGGCGCGCATCCTCGCCATGTTCGGCGACAAGATCACCACCGACCACATTTCGCCGGCCGGTTCGATCAAGCTCACCTCGCCCGCGGGCCAATATCTCAGCGAGCACCAGGTGCGCCCCGCCGACTTCAACCAGTACGGCACGCGTCGCGGCAACCACGAAGTGATGATGCGCGGCACCTTCGCCAACATCCGCATCAAGAACTTCATGCTGAAGGGCGCGGATGGAAACATCCCCGAGGGCGGCCTGACCAAGCACTGGCCTGACGGCGAGCAGATGTCGATCTACGACGCCGCGATGAAGTACCAGCAGGAGCAGGTGCCGCTGGTCGTGTTCGCCGGCGCCGAATACGGCAATGGCTCCTCGCGCGACTGGGCTGCAAAGGGCACGCGCCTGCTCGGCGTTCGCGCAGTGATCTGCCAGAGCTTCGAGCGCATTCATCGCTCGAACCTGGTCGGTATGGGCGTGCTCCCGCTCACCTTCGAGGACGGCACTTCGTGGTCGTCGCTCGGCCTGAAGGGCGACGAGAAGGTCACGTTGCGTGGCCTCGTCGGCGACCTGAAGCCGCGCCAGAAGCTGACCGCGGAGATCGTGTCCGGCGACGGCTCGCTGCAGCGCGTTTCGCTGCTTTGCCGCATCGATACGCTGGACGAGCTCGATTACTACCGGAACGGCGGCATTCTGCACTATGTGCTGCGCAAGCTCGCGGCCTAAGCGCGAATTTGTGAACGGTGGCTCACCGCGACGTGAGTAGAAGGTTAAACGAAGGCGGCCTATCAAAAGGCCGCCTTCGTACGTTTGCGGCCATGCTTCGGGTGGACCCGCCGGGCAAAAAAGTCGCTTCGGCGGTCGAAGGTGCTGCGCCCCGTAAGACTACGGTGACCATCAGGCGATAAGATCCCCCTCACGAGCTACCATGTGTGACGTTCGACATGACTGGAATGATCGCTTCTAATTTCGCTTCGCGCTGGTCCGGTGCATTCTGGTCGGGAGCACTCGGCATCTGCGCGATCGTCGCCGTCATCCGTCCGGCCGAGGCCGATCCCCGCGCCGTGGTCGAACTCTTCACGTCCCAGGGCTGCTCCTCCTGCCCGCCCGCCGACAAGGTCATCGGCGACCTCGCCAAGGATCCCTCGATCATCGCGCTGAGCATGCCGATCGATTATTGGGATTATCTTGGCTGGAAGGACACGCTGGCGGATTCACGTTTCTCGGCGCGGCAGCGCGCCTATTCACGCATGCGCGGTGATCGCGAGGTCTATACGCCGCAGGTCGTGGTCAATGGCGCCGCGCATGTCATCGGCAGCGACCGCGCTGGCATTGAAAGCGCCATCGGCAAGACCGACCTTGGCACCGGCGTGATGAGCGTGCCGGTGACGATGTCGCTGGCGGGCAAGCAGATCAACGTGTCGGTCGCTGCGAGCAAGGAGCCGACGGTCTCGCATGGCGAGGTCTGGATCTGCTCGATCGCGAAATCGGTGCCGATCGAGATCGGCCGCGGCGAGAACCGCGGACAGCAGATCACCTACCACAATGTCGTGCGCAATCTGCTTAAGGTCGGCGACTGGAACGGACATCCCGAAAGCTGGACCGTGCCGCTCGAGAATCTGACGTCACGCGATGGCGTCGACGGTGCGGTGGTCTATGTCCAGGACGGCAGCCGCGACAAGCCCGGCCCGATGCTGGGCGCGGCATACACGTCGCTGCACTGAAGCGCGCTTGGATCGTCTCGGCAATTGATTGCTCGTCATTCCGGCGCGCCTCCTGGCGCGAGCCCGGAATCCATTTCTCAATGTGAAAAATTGGATTGATGGATTCCGGGCTCGCGCTTCGCGCGCCCCGGAATGACAGCGAGTCGAAAACGTCCCGCCATAAACAAAAAAGGACCAACTCGCGTTGGCCCTCCTTGTAGCGCGTACAGACCCGATCCTGTCCGACCCCGGGGGGCTGGGGGCTGAGGAATCCGGAACCGAAAGGACCGGGTCAACGCACATAAGCCTTTTCGCAGTGCAGGGCGGCAGGCGATGGGCGGAAAAGCGGCGATCCTGTGATTCCTGCTAACGATCCCGTGACGGTTTGCCGCTGTGAAGCTCCACCGTTGCGTGTGTCATGATTCGCAACCCGTCGGCGAGTTGAATCACGATCCCCAAGAGGCCCTTCAGAGCCCCTTGCGGTGGGGAACAGTTGGCGCAATCATGCCATTGTCATGATCCGCGGCTCCGGGGACGGTCTTCGCGGACGTGGGTCATGCTGATGCGACAGGAGGCGCTCCATGAATTTGACGTCGGAGGATGCCGATCCGAGCGAGCAGCGCGCGGCGGCGCGCCCCGCCGCTGCGAATGCCCAACCGAACCGGGTGACCTTCAACCGGCTCGAGCTGAACCGAATTCTCAATCTCTACGGCCGCATGGTCGCCGATGGTGAATGGCGCGACTATGCCATCGACTTCCTGAAGGACCGTGCGGTGTTCTCGGTCTATCGCCGCGCCTCGGAAGTGCCGATCTATCGCATCGAGAAAGACCCGCGGCTCGCGCGCAAGCAGGGCATGTACAGCGTGATATCGGCGACCGGCCTGATCCTGCGCCGCGGCCATGAACTCGACCGCGTGCTGCTGGTGATCGATCGGAAGCTGGCGGTGGTGTAGCGGCACGCGCGGTGCCGCAGGGTGGGCAAAGCGAAGCGTGCCCACGTGCTCGCAGATGAATGAGAGATCGTGGGCACGGCGCTGCGCGCCTTTGCTCACCCTGCGACGCCGGTGATGTGGCGAAGAAGCTACTTCTCCGGCACCGTCTTCGCGCCCTCGCCGAGGTCGCGCTGCATCATCACCGTATCCAGCCAGCGGCCAAATTTCAGGCCGACATTCGGATGCGTACCGATCATCTTGAAGCCGCCCCGGGTATGCACGCCGATCGAGCCGGCATTGGCGGAATCGCCGATGACCGCGATCATCTGGCGGAACCCGCGCGCCTCGCATGCGGTGATCAGCTTCTCCAGCAGCAGAGAGCCGATGCCGCGGCGATGGAAGCTTGGGTCCAGATAGATCGAGTTCTCGACCGTGAAGCGATAGGCTGGGCGCGGCCGGTAGGCGCCGGCATAGGCGTAGCCGGCGATGCGGCCGTCGAGCGTGGCGACGAAATAGGGATAGCCGCCGTCGACCAGCGCGCGGTAGCGGCGCGTCATCTCGGCCAGATCGGGCGGATCGATCTCGAATGTCGCCGTGCCCTCGCGGACGGCCTGCTGGTAGATGGCGGTGATGGCGGGAAGGTCGGCCTCGGTGGTGGGCCTGATTTCGGGTGCGGACATGCGGCGAGATTAGAGGCTTCGCAGGACGGCTGGAAGAGGCAACGCGGCTTCCACACACCCCGTCATTGCGAGGAGCTCTTGCGACGAAGCAATCCAGGAATGCATCTGTGAAGGCAGTCTGGATTGCGTCGCTGCGCTCGCAATGTCGGCGGTTAGGGAAACACCCGGCCCCAAACAAAAACCCCGGCCTCGCGGCCGGGGTTCGTGTCCGTTCTCTCGTCCTGGCGCTTAGTCGCGCTGGCCGAGCAGCTGCAGCAGCAGCGTGAACAGGTTGATGAAGTTCAAGTACAGCGACAGCGCACCGGAAATCGCCGCACGCTCGGCGATGTCACCGCCGGCTGACGCGTAGCCGTAGATGTAGTCGTTCTTCAGCCGCTGCGTATCCCAGGCGGTGAGGCCCGCGAACACGAGAACGCCGACCACGGACACCACGAACTGCAGCACCGAGCTGGCCAGGAACAGGTTCACCAGGCTCGCGATGATGATGCCGATCAGGCCCATGAACAGGAACGAGCCCATGCCGCTCATGTCACGCTTGGTGGTGTAGCCGTAGAGGCTCAGCGCGCCGAAGGTTGCCGCGGTGATGAAGAACACCCGCACGATCGAGGTGTGCGTATACACCAGGAAGATCGAGGACAGCGAAATGCCCATCAGCGCCGAGAACACCCAGAACAGGATCTGGGCGGTCGAGGGTGCCAGGCGGTTGATGCCGGCCGAGATCACGAACACCATGGCGAGCGGCGCCAGCATGAACAGATATTTCAGCGGGCTCACGAACATCGCGTAGCCGAACGGCGTCAGGAACAGCTTGCCGACGCGGACGGCTTCCGGCGTCGGCACGTCAGTCACGGCAGCCATGTAGACACCGAGCGCGGCCAGACCGGTGATGGCGAGGCCGATGCTCATGTAATTGTAGATGCGCAGCATATAGGCGCGCAGGCCGGCGTCGACCGTCGCGGCGTCAACACGCCCGGCGGCCCTACCGAAAGGAGAAGCGTAATTGCGGTCTAGGTCCGACATGGTCGAATTCCCGTTGGTTGGTCCGGTCCGGTACGAGGGTCGCCGTGCCGCCGGTTCGTCAAATTCTATCTCGGATACCGATGTCTGCCGACATTAATTCTGGCTAACAATTCGGAGCTCCGAACCCATCCGATATGTGGGAAACTAACACATCCGCTGCAACCGTCCACGCGCGGCTGAATGTCGCCCTCCGCATGCGTTCCTGACGCGAACCTGACAAGCGGGCGTGGTTAATCGCAGAAATCGTGCGATTTCGGTCCCGCACCGCCATCCGCTACCTTTTGTCACAAATTCCGCAACACCGTGGCGGGCTTTTTGTTCAACGCCAGCAGCGTGCCGGCGAGCCCGAGCCCGACCGTGACGATCAGGGCAGCCGCGACCACGCCGGCCGCGCTGCCGGCCTGCCAGACGAAGGTCAGCGTCATCAGCCGCGTCACGATCATCCACGCCGCGACGCTGCCGGCGATTACGCCGAACACCGCGGTGGCAAGGCCGATCAGGAGATATTCGAGCGCATAGGCGCCGAGCAGCCGCAGCCGCGTGGCTCCAAGCGTCTTGAGGATCACCGCATCATAGACCCGGTGGCGATGACCGGCGGCGAGCGCACCGCCCAGCACCAGGATCGCCGAGATCAGTGTCACGGCGCTGGCACCGCGGATCGCGAGCGCGAGGTTGGTCACGACCGCGCCGACCGTCTCCATCACCTCGCGCACGCGCACGCTCGTCACCATTGGGTAAGCGTCGGCGACCTGCTTGATGATCTTGCCGTCGCCGCTCGCATCGCCGCCGGCTTCGGTCAGCGTCGCGATGTGGGTGTGCGGCGCGCCCTTGAAGGCGTTCGGCGAGAACACCAGCACGAAATTGATGCCGAGCCCCTGCCAGTCGATGGTCCTGAGATTGCCGATCTTCGCGGGAATGTCGCGGCCGAGCACGTTGACCACCACCTCGTCGCCGAGCTTGAGGCCGAGGCCGTCGGCGATCTTCTTCTCCATCGAGACCAGCGGCGGGCCGGAATAGTCGGCGCCCCACCATTCGCCCGCGACCACCTTGGAGCCCTTCGGCAGCTCGCCGGTATAGGTCAGGCCGCGGTCGCTCTGCAGCACCCATTCGGAATCGGTCGTGGGCTTGAGGTCCTCGGCGCGGACGCCGCGGGCGCCGACGATGCGGCCGCGTAGCATCGGCACGTCCTCGACCTTCGCACCCGGCGCAACCTGGCGCAGATAGCCGTCGAACTCGGCGGCCTGCGCGCTCGGAATGTCGATGAAGTAGAACGCCGGCGCATGATCGGGAAGTGCTGCGAGGAACTGACGGCGCAGATTGCCGTCGATCTGGGTGATGGTGACGAGCACGGCGAGGCCGAGGCCGAGCGACAGCACGACCGACGGCGTCAGCGCGCCCGGCCGGTGGATGTTGGCGATCGCCAGCCGCAGCATGGTGAAACGCGTGCGCGGCAGCCGGCGCGCGATCGCCATCAGCACGGCTGCGACGCCGCGCAGCACCGCGAACACGACGACGGAGGAGACCACGAACACCGCGGCAATGCGCTTGTCGAACGACAGTCCGATCACCACGGCAACCAGCAGCGCGACGACGATCGCCATGAATACGAGATAGCTCCAGCGCGGCCGGTGCCATTCGGCGGTGATGGTGTCGCGGAACAGTGCGGCCACCGGCACGTCATGCACGCGTCCGAGCGGCCACAGGCCGAAGGCGAGCGCGGTCAACAGGCCGTAGAGGAAGGACAGCGCGAGCTCGTCGGCATGCACGGCCGGCACCACCGGCAGCGGCAGCAGCTTTCCGAACAGGCCGACAATGGCAAACGGCATCACCGCGCCGAGTGCCAGCCCGATCACCGAGCCGATCGCGGCGAGCAGGACGACTTGCGCGAGATAGATGCCGAACACGTCGCGCCCGGTGGCGCCGACGGCCTTGAACGCTGCGATCACCTCGAGCCTGCGGTCGATATGGCTCTTGACGGCATTGGCGACGCCGACGCCGCCGACCAGTAGCGCGGCAAGGCCGACAAGGGTGAGGAACTGGGTGAAGCGGCTGATGTTGCGCTCGAGCTGCGGCGAGGCATTGGAGCGGCTGCGCACCTCCCAACCGGCCTGCGGCGCGGCGTTGCGCGCATCCGCGATGAAGGCCTCGGTGGCGCGCTCGCTGTTGGCGGTATCCGGCAGCTTCACGCGATACACCCAGCGCACCAGGCTGCCGGGCTGGATCAATCCGGTAGCACGCAGGCCGGCCTCGCTGATCAGGAAACGCGGACCAAAACCAATGCCGCCGGCGAGCTTGTCGGGCTCGGCTTCGACGCTGCTGCGGATCTGAAAGGTTGCGGAGCCGATGGTGACACGGTCGCCTGTTTTCAGCGACAGCCGCGCCAGCAGTGTCGGATCGGCCGCGGCGCCGAACGCGCCGTCGCGCTCCGCGAGCAGGTCAGACAGCGGCAGCGGCGGGGCCAGCGTCAACTGTCCAAGCATCGGGTAGGTGCCGTCGACCGCCTTCATCTCGACCAGCGCCAGCTTGCCATCGGCCGAGCGCGCCATGCCGCGCAAGGTCGCGGCCACGGAGACGGTGCCGCGCGAACGCAGGAAGGCGACTTCTTCCGGTTTGGCTTCACGCTGGAACAGCACGAACGACACGTCGCCGCCGAGCAGCGTGCGACCCTCGCGGGCGAGACCATCGCTCAGGCTTGCCGACACCGAGCCGACGCCTGATATCGCCATCACGCCGAGCGCGATGCAGGCGATGAAGACGTAGAAGCCGCGCAGGCCCCCGCGCAATTCACGCATGGCATAACGCAGCGACAGCGCGACGCCGTTCGGCTTCGCAAACGATTCGACTGTGACGCTCATGCGTTGGTCGTCTGCGTGTCGATGCGCCCGGAGCGCAGGCGGATCACGCGATCGCAGCGCTGCGCGAGCGAGGAATCGTGCGTCACCAGCACCAGCGTCATGCCGCGCTCGGCATGCTTGGTGAAGAGCAGGTCGACGATCTGCTTGCCGGTCGCCTCGTCGAGATTGCCGGTCGGCTCGTCCGCGACGAGGATCGCGGGATCGGGCGCCAGCGCGCGCGCGAGCGCGACGCGCTGCTGCTCGCCGCCGGAAAGCTGCGTCGGATAATGATGCAGGCGATCGCCGAGCCCGACCGATTGCAGCTCCTCGGCCGCGCGCTTGCCGGCATCGGGATTGCCGGCGAGTTCGAGCGGCACGGCGACGTTCTCCAGCGCCGTCATCGTCGGGATCAGATGAAAGGACTGAAAGACGATGCCGACCTGGCGGCCGCGGAAGCGGGCCAGCGCGTCCTCGTCGAGGGCATTGAAAGGCGTGCCCGACACCACCACCTCTCCGCTATCAGGACGCTCCAGCCCCGCCATCACCATCAGCAGCGTGGATTTGCCCGAGCCTGACGGGCCGATCAGGCCGATCGTCTCCCCCGAGCCGACGCGCAAGCTGATATCCTTGAGGATGTGAACGCGTGCCGCCCCCGTGCCCAATGACAGATTGACGTTGGAGATGGCGATGGTGTCCGGCGCGGCGCCGACGAGTGAAGAGGGAGAGATACGAGTGTCCATGGTCCGGTCATATGGCAACTCCGTACGCGCGGTCGAGAGGCGTTGCGGATTGTTCATGCACATAGCCGTGTTGATGCTCGCTTTGATGACGATTTCCCATCCGGCCTGGGCGGACGCGACAAAGCCGATCAAGCTTGTCGTTCTCGGCGATTCCCTGAGCGCCGGTCTTGGCCTCCCGGCCCCGGACGCGTTTCCCGCGAAACTTCAAAAAGCCTTGCAAGCCAAGGGCATAGCGGTCGACATGACCAACGCCGGCGTCTCGGGCGACACCGCGTCCGGCGGACGCGACCGCCTCGACTGGTCGGTGGCCGATGGAACCGACGGTGTGATCGTCGAGCTCGGTGCCAACGACGCGATGCGCGGTATCGACCCCGACTTGACGCGGGCGGCGTTGACCGACATCGTTCAGCGTCTCAAGGCGCGCAAGATCGCCGTGATGCTGTGTGGCATGCTGGCGCCGCCGAATTTCGGCGCAGACTATGGCGCGCGCTTCAATTCGATTTATCCGGATCTGGCGAAGCAGTTCGACGTGCCGCTCTATCCGTTCTTCCTCGACGGCGTCGCCGCCGACGCGAAGCTCAACCAGGCGGACGGTATTCATCCGACCGCAGCAGGCGTCGACATCATCGTCGACAAGATGCTGCCCACGGTGGAGGTATTCGTGCGCACCATCGGCGAGCAACGCCGTTGAAAAGCAGGCAACGCTAACCCTAATACCCGGGGATTTCCCGGTGTAGCCTCGGCGACTCTTCGCAGAGTCACACAACTGCGATAGGAATCAGAGTACAGATGATTCGTCGCCGGCTCTAAAATTTGGATATGATCCTCCCCAGGGATCATGCCCAAGCATCGGGAGTGCGAAACGATGCCGCGTTTGTTTACTGGCTTGGAAATCCCGGCAGAGGTCTGCCAGACACTTTCCAATTTGCGAGGTGGCCTTCCGGGCGCCCGCTGGATCGATCCCGAAAATTATCACGTCACCCTGCGCTTCATCGGCGACATCGATGGCATGTCTGCCAACGAGATCGCATCGATGTTGTTTCGCGTCGACCGCAAGCCGTTCGAGGTGAAGGTGCAGGGGTTGACGAGCTTCGGCGGCCGCAAGCCGCGCGCGGTGGTCGCTACCATCGCACCGAGCAAGCCGCTGATGGAATTGCAGGCCGAGCTCGAACGCATGATGCAGCGGATCGGTCTCGATCCGGAGGGACGCAAATTCATCCCGCATGTCACGCTGGCCCGATTGCACGACGCCTCCGACCGCGATGTCGCCGACTATCTCTCGATCCGCGGCTACTTCCCGAGCAAGGCCTTCATGGCGGAGCGGTTCGTGTTGTTCTCGTCGCGGGCATCGACCGGCGGCGGCCCGTATGTCGTCGAGGACGCCTACGAGTTGTGTGAGTAGGTCTCGTGCCCCGGACGCAGTGCGCCACGAAGTGGTGCACTGCCGAGCCGGGGCTCAACTTTCAGCGTTCGATGTACGAAACAGTGGGTCCCGGCTCTGCGCACAGCGCGTGCGGGACACGGATCCGCATACCCCGTCCACCAATTGACGGCTTGCAATTTCCGCCGGTCTCTGGCGGTAAAGAGTGATGCTCTCCACCCAAGATTCCTCCTTCAGCGAAGCGTATCAGGCCCAGATCTCCTCCGGTGCGATCGAACCGGATGCCGCGCAAGCCGACGTCGCCGAGGCCTATGCCGCGCTCGACTTGCGGCTCGCGAACTACAAGCCGCAGCGCAAGCAGGGCCTGCTGGCCCGCCTGTTCAGCGGCGGCGACAAGGATGAGGCGCCGCGCGGGCTCTACATCCACGGCGAAGTCGGCCGCGGCAAGACCATGCTGATGGATCTGTTCTTCCAGCACTCCGCCGTCGAGCACAAGCGCCGTGCGCATTTCCACGAATTCATGGCCGACGTGCATGAGCGCATCTACGACTATCGCCAGAGCATCGCGCGCGGCGAGACCGCTGACGGCGACGTCATCGCGCTGACCGCGCATGCGATCTTCGAAGAAAGCTGGCTGCTCTGCTTCGACGAATTCCACGTCACCGATATCGCCGATGCAATGATCCTCGGGCGCCTGTTCGCAAAGCTGTTCGAACTCGGCACCGTCGTGGTCGCGACCTCCAACGTTGCGCCCGACGATCTCTACAAGGGCGGTCTGAACCGCGCGCTGTTCCTGCCCTTCATCAAGCAGATCACCGACCACATGGACGTCTCGCGGCTCGATGCGCGCACCGACTTCCGTCTGGAGAAGCTGCAGGGCGTGCCGATGTGGCTGACGCCTGCAGATGGCGACGCCGACGCTGCGCTCAACAAGGCGTGGGTGAAGATGACCGGCAATGCCAAGTGCAAGTCGCGCGACATCTTGATCAAGGGCCGCACCCTGCACGTGCCGTGCTCGGCCCACGGCGTGGCGCGCTTCGCCTTTGCCGATCTCTGCGAGAAGCCGCTCGGCGCGTCCGACTATCTCAGGCTGGCGCACGACTACCACACCATCCTGGTTGACCATATTCCAGTGATGGACTTCGCCCAGCGCAACGCCGCCAAGCGCTTCATCACGCTGATCGACACGCTCTATGACAATGCCGTGAAGCTGATGGCCTCGGCCGATGCCAATCCGATCTCGCTCTACCTCGCCCACGAGGGCAACGAGGCCATGGAGTTCAAGCGGACCTCGTCGCGCCTGATCGAGATGAGTTCGGAATCCTATCTGGCGCTGGCTCACGGCCGCAAGGATTCCACCGCCAGCGGCTCAACCAAGGGCCTGGTCGAGACTTAAGTCCTATTTGTCAGCGCTGTCATTCCGGGCCGCCCGTCTTGGCTGGCAAGCTCGGATTTAGCTGCGTGACTTTCGGGTTAATGCCTGCGCGCGGGCGGGAATGACAGGGTTGCGCTTGTATACGCGGCGAGCCCGACAATTGGGCATTCACCGACTTGAACGGGGCAAGCGAAAGGGATAACCACCCTCTCAGTTTTCCCCTCCTTAACGTGTCTAAAGGACAGGTTCACATGGCGCGCGACAAGATTGCTTTGATTGGCTCCGGCCAGATCGGCGGAACGCTGGCTCACCTCATCGGCCTGAAAGAACTGGGCGACGTCGTGATGTTCGACATTGCCGAGGGCGTGCCGCAGGGCAAGGCGCTCGATATCGCGCAGTCCTCGCCGGTCGACGGCTTTGACGCGCATTACACCGGCGCCAATTCCTATGAGGCGCTCGACAACGCCAAGGTCTGCATCGTCACCGCAGGCGTGCCGCGCAAGCCCGGCATGAGCCGCGATGACCTCCTCTCCATCAACCTCAAGGTCATGGAGCAGGTTGGCGCGGGCATCAAGAAGTATGCCCCCGACGCGTTCGTCATCTGCATCACCAACCCGCTCGACGCCATGGTCTGGGCGCTGCAGAAGGCCTCAGGCCTGCCGCACAAGAAGGTCGTCGGCATGGCCGGCGTGCTGGATTCGTCGCGCTTCCGCTACTTCCTGGCCGACGAGTTCAACGTCTCCGTCGAAGACGTCACCGCCTTCGTGCTCGGCGGCCATGGCGACACCATGGTGCCGCTGGTGAAGTACTCCACCGTCGCCGGCATCCCGCTGCCCGACCTCGTCAAGATGGGCTGGACCTCGCAGGCGCGCCTCGACGAGATCGTCGACCGCACCCGCAATGGCGGCGCCGAGATCGTCAATCTGCTCAAGACCGGCTCGGCCTTCTATGCGCCGGCCGCGTCGGCCATCGCGATGGCCGAGAGCTATCTGCGTGACAAGAAGCGCGTGCTGCCCTCGGCCGCGTACCTCAACGGCGAATACGGCGTGAAGGACATGTATGTCGGCGTGCCCGTCGTGATCGGCTCCAAGGGCGTCGAACGCGTCGTCGAGATCGAACTCGCCGGCAAGGACCGCGAGGCCTTCGACAAGTCGGTCGGCGCAGTGCAGGGCCTGGTAGACGCCTGCAAGAAGATCGCACCCGATCTTCTCGGCCGCTAAGCGCGAGAATTCCCGCCGAAGATCGAAACCCGGTCTTCGGCGGTTTCATTTCCGGACCCCGGCTGCACCACTCGACGGTGGCGGGTTCCGGATCCGAGATTCCGATGTCAAAGAATCCGGGTTGCAGTTCCTGTGGTATATGGTATGCCAGCCACAAGACTGAGGTGGGCCCCTAGGGGTCTCCGCCCGCGGGTTCAGGGAGCGACCATATGAATATTCATGAGTACCAGGCCAAAATCCTCCTGAGCGAGTTCGGCGTTCCGATCTCCGCGGGCAAGCCGGTGCTGAACCCGTCCGAGGCCGAGGCTGCCGCCAAGGCGCTGCCCGGTCCGGTCTATGTGGTGAAGAGCCAGATCCACGCCGGCGGCCGCGGCAAGGGCAAGTTCAAGGAAGCCTCCGCCGGCGACAAGGGCGGTGTCCGCATCGCCAAGTCGGTCGCTGAAGTGACCGAGTTCGTGAAGCAGATGCACGGCGCCACGCTGGTGACCATCCAGACCGGCCCGGCCGGCAAGCAGGTCAACCGCCTCTACATCGAGGACGGCTCCGACATCGACAAGGAATTCTACCTCTCGATCCTGGTCGACCGCGAGACCTCGCGCGTCTCCTTCGTCGTCTCGACCGAAGGCGGCGTCAACATCGAGGACGTCGCACACAACAATCCCGAGAAGATCGTGACCTTCTCCATCGATCCCGCGACCGGCATCATGGGCCATCACGGCCGCACCGTCGCGAACGCGCTGAAACTCTCCGGGGATCTCGCCAAGCAGGCGGAAAAGCTCACCGCGCAGCTCTATGCGGCCTTCGTCGCCAAGGACATGGCCATGCTGGAGATCAACCCGCTGGTCGTGACCAAGCAGGGTCAGCTCCGCGTGCTCGACGCCAAGGTATCGTTCGACGACAACGCGCTGTTCCGTCATCCCGAGGTGCTCGCGCTGCGCGACGAGACCGAGGAAGACGCCAAGGAAATCGAGGCGTCCAAGTACGACCTCAACTACGTCACCCTCGACGGCAATATCGGCTGCATGGTCAACGGCGCCGGTCTCGCCATGGCGACGATGGACATCATCAAGCTCTACGGCATGGCGCCGGCGAACTTCCTCGACGTCGGCGGCAGCGCCAGCAAGGAGAAGGTCGCGGCCGCGTTCAAGATCATCACCGCGGATCCCAACGTGAAGGGCATCCTGGTCAACATCTTCGGTGGTATCATGAAGTGCGACGTGATCGCCGAGGGCGTCACCGCCGCCGTGCGCGAGGTCGGCCTCAGCGTGCCGCTGGTGGTTCGTCTCGAAGGCACCAATGTCGAGCTCGGCAAGAAGATCATCCGTGAATCCGGTCTGAACGTGGTGCCGGCCGACAATCTCGACGACGCCGCGCAGAAGATCGTGAAGGCCGTCAAGGGAGGCTAAGGCCATGGCCCAGGACCATCTCTCCGCATCGTCCCCGCTCGCCGAGCACATGCGCCTGTCGGCGTTCGCCGGCGAATGGAATGGTGAAGAGATGGTCTTTCCGTCGCGCTGGACCGAAGGCGGCCCGGCGACCTCGCGCACCGTCGCGCGCATGGACCTCAATGGCTTCTATCTGATCCAGGACTCGGTCCAGATGCGTGAGGGCAAGCAGGCCTTCGCCACTCACGGCCTCTTCACCTACGATCGTGACGACCGGACCTACAAATTGTTCTGGTACGATTCACTCGGCTACACGCCGCCCTCGCCCGCCTCCGGCGGGTGGGTCGGCAAGACCCTGACGCTGGTGCGCGGCTCGCTCCGCGGCAATGCGCGCCACGTCTACGAGATCATCGACGACGATTCCTACTCGTTGAAGATCCAGTTCTCGCCGGACGCGGAAGGCTGGGCTGACGTGCTCACCGGCGTCTACCGCCGCATCCACTGACCTCTCACTCGTTAGTTTCGCGAAAGCAGACCTCATGTCCATCCTGATCGACAAGAACACCAAGGTCATCTGCCAGGGCTTCACCGGCAAGAACGGCACCTTCCATTCCGAAGCCGCGATTGCCTACGGCACCAAGATGGTCGGCGGCACCTCGCCCGGCAAAGGCGGTTCGACCCATCTGAACCTGCCGGTGTTCGACACCGTGCGCGACGCGCGCGAGAAGACCGGCGCGGATGCGTCGGTGATCTACGTGCCGCCGCCGGGCGCGGCGGATGCGATCTGCGAAGCCATCGACGCCGAGATCCCGCTGATCGTCTGCATCACCGAGGGCATTCCGGTCATCGACATGGTGCGCGTGAAGCGCTCGCTGGCCGGCTCCAAGTCGCGCCTGATCGGGCCGAACTGCCCGGGCGTCATGACCGCCGGCGAGTGCAAGATCGGCATCATGCCCGCCAACATCTTCAAGACCGGCTCGGTCGGCATCGTCTCCCGTTCGGGCACGCTGACCTATGAAGCCGTGTTCCAGACCTCCCAGGAAGGCCTCGGCCAGACCACCGCGGTCGGCATCGGCGGCGACCCGGTCAAGGGCACCGAATTCATCGACGTCCTGGAAATGCTCCTGGCCGACCCCAAGACCGAGTCGATCATCATGATCGGCGAGATTGGCGGTTCCGCCGAGGAAGACGCCGCCCAGTTCCTCAAGGACGAGGCCAAGCGCGGCCGCAAGAAGCCGATGGTCGGTTTCATCGCCGGTGTCACGGCCCCTCCCGGCCGCCGCATGGGCCACGCCGGCGCGATCATCTCGGGCGGCAAGGGCGACGCCGGTTCCAAGACCGATGCGATGAAATCCGCAGGGATTACAGTGTCGCCGTCGCCGGCCCGCCTCGGCCATACGCTTGCCGAAAAATTGAAAGGCTAATTCATTCCTTCGTGCTTTTCCGGGCGAAGTTTCGCAGCAAATAGGATAAATGGTGCCTGTCGCGTCGAGCCTCTGCCGGGGAGCTCGACGCCAGCGCCGTTTGTTATGCGCGAACCGAAATCGCCAGGAACTCAAGTATGTCTCGCCAGGACGCGAACGCAGCCTTTGCCCTCTCATCCTTTTTGCAGGGCACCAACGCCACCTACATCGACGAAATCTACGCCCGTTACGAGAAGGACCCGTCCTCGGTCGATGCCGAGTGGCAGGAGTTCTTCAAGAGCCTCAACGACCAGCCCGCCGACATCAGCAAGAACGCCGAAGGCCCGTCCTGGGAGCGCGCCAACTGGCCGCTGACCCCCAAGGACGATCTGACCTCCGCGCTCGACGGCAACTGGGCCGAGGTCGAGAAGGCGGTCGGCAGCAAGATCGCCGCCAAGGCGCAGGCCAAGGGCGCCGACATCTCCTCCGCCGACCTGCTCCAGGCCACGCGCGACTCCGTCCGCGCGTTGATGCTGATCCGCTCCTACCGCATGCGTGGGCACTTTCACGCCAAGCTCGACCCGCTCGGCATCGAAGCCCCGCGTAACCGCGAAGAGCTCGACCCCCGCACCTACGGCTTCAGCGAAGCCGATTTCGACCGCAAGATCTTCCTCGATCACGTGCTCGGTCTCGAATACGCGAACTTGCGCGAAATCACGGCGATCTGCGAGCGCACCTACTGCCAGACGCTCGGCGTCGAGTTCATGCACATCAGCAATGCCGCGCAGAAGGCCTGGATCCAGGAGCGCATCGAGGGACCGGACAAGGAAATCTCCTTCACCCGCGAAGGCCGCAGAGCCATCCTGATGAAGCTGGTCGAGGCCGAAGGCTTCGAAAAATTCTGCGACACCAAGTTCACCGGCACCAAGCGCTTCGGCCTCGACGGCGGTGAATCGCTGATCCCCGCGCTCGAGCAGATCATCAAGCGTGGCGGCAATCTCGGCGTGAAGGAAGTCGTGCTCGGCATGCCGCATCGCGGCCGCCTCAACGTGCTGACGCAGGTGATGGGCAAGGCCCATCGCGCGCTGTTCCACGAGTTCAAGGGCGGTTCGGCCAACCCCGACGCGGTCGAAGGCTCCGGCGACGTCAAATACCACCTCGGCGCGTCTTCGGACCGAGAGTTCGACGGCAACCGTATCCATCTGTCGCTGACCGCGAACCCCTCGCATCTCGAGATCGTCGATCCCGTCGTGCTCGGCAAGGTGCGTGCGAAGCAGGACCAGCACGGCGATCCGCCGGACCAGCGCATCTCGGTGATGCCGCTGCTCATGCATGGCGACGCGGCGTTCGCGGGCCAGGGTGTTGTCGCGGAATGCTTCGGCCTGTCGGACCTGAAGGGCTACCGCACCGGCGGCTCCGTGCACTTTATTGTCAACAACCAGATCGGCTTCACGACCTATCCGCGCTACTCGCGCTCCTCGCCCTATCCGTCCGACGTGGCGAAGATGATCGACGCGCCGATCTTCCACGTGAACGGCGACGATCCTGAAGCCGTGGTATTCGCGGCCAAGGTCGCCACCGAGTTCCGGCAGAAATTCCACAAGCCCGTCGTCATCGACATGTTCTGCTACCGCAGGCATGGCCATAACGAAGGCGACGAGCCGGCGTTCACCCAGCCGGTGATGTACAAGAAGATCGCGGCTCACCCGACGACGCTGGAGCTCTACGCCCGCCGCCTGGTCAGCGAAGGCGTGCTGACCCAGGGCGAAGTCGACAAGGCCAAGGCTGATTGGCGCGCGCGTCTCGACGCCGAGCTGGAAGCCGGCGCAGGCTACAAGCCCAACAAGGCCGACTGGCTCGACGGAAAGTGGGCCGGCTTCAAGATTGCGGATCAGGAAGAAGACGCACGGCGCGGCGTCACCGGCGTCGACATCGCCGAGCTCAAGGAAATCGGCCGCAAGATCACCAAGGTGCCGGACGGTTTCCGCGCTCACCGCACCATCCAGCGCTTCCTCGAGAACCGGTCGAAGGCGATCGACAC
Organism: Bradyrhizobium manausense; assembly: GCF_018131105.1. Taxonomy (NCBI): domain Bacteria; kingdom Pseudomonadati; phylum Pseudomonadota; class Alphaproteobacteria; order Hyphomicrobiales; family Nitrobacteraceae; genus Bradyrhizobium; species Bradyrhizobium manausense. The sequence goes on from NZ_JAFCJI010000001.1 coordinate 4,203,840, forward strand.
CGGTGCCGGCATCGACTGGGCGACCGGTGAAGCGCTGGCGTTCTGCACGCTGCTCAACGAGAACCATCACGTCCGTCTGTCCGGGCAGGATTCGGAGCGCGGCACGTTCTCGCAGCGCCACTCGGTCCTGATCGACCAGGAGGACGAGAGCCGCTACACGCCGTTCAACCATCTCGGCAACGAGCAGGGCCATTACGAGGTCATCAACTCGCTGCTGTCGGAAGAAGCCGTGCTCGGCTTCGAATACGGCTATTCGCTCGCCGAGCCGAACACGCTGACGCTGTGGGAAGCCCAGTTCGGCGACTTCGCCAACGGTGCGCAGGTCGTGTTCGACCAGTTCATCTCGTCGGGCGAGCGCAAATGGCTGCGCATGTCCGGTCTCGTCTGCCTCCTGCCGCACGGCTATGAGGGCCAGGGTCCGGAGCATTCCTCGGCGCGTCTGGAGCGTTACCTGCAGATGTGCGCGGAAGACAACATGCAGGTGGTCTACCCGACCACGCCCGCGAACTACTTCCACGTGCTGCGCCGCCAGCTGCATCGCGAGATCCGCAAGCCGCTGATCCTGATGACGCCGAAGTCGCTGCTGCGTCACAAGCGGGCGGTCTCGCGCCTCGAGGAGCTCGCGAAGGGCACGACCTTCCACCGCATCCTGTACGATGACGCCCAGATGCTGCCGAACGAGCCGGTCAAGCTCGTGGCGGACGACAAGATCCGCCGCGTCGTGCTGTGCTCGGGCAAGGTCTATTACGACCTCTACGAGGAGCGCGAGAAGCGCGGCATCGACGACATCTATCTAATGCGCGTCGAGCAGCTCTATCCTGTGCCGCTGAAGGCGCTGGTCGCCGAACTGTCCCGCTTCAAGAAAGCGGAGGTGATCTGGTGCCAGGAAGAGCCGCGCAACATGGGTGCGTGGCACTTCATCGAGCCCTATCTGGAATGGGTGCTGAACCAGGTGAACGGTGCGAGCCGGCGTCCGCGTTATGTCGGTCGCGCCGCTTCCGCCGCGACCGCCACTGGTCTGATGTCCAAGCATCAGGCGCAGTTGAAGGCGTTCCTGGACGAAGCATTGAGCTGAACTTCTAGAACTGCGTCATGCCCCGCCCCAAAGGCGGGGCATCCGGCAAGACGTGACGTCCTCGCGAATGGGATTCGTTCCGGCTTGCTGGATGGCCTGCTTTTCGCCGGCCGTGACTTCCGAATTCATGACCGCGACTGGCGATCTCCTTAAGGAAAAGACCATGACTGAAATTCGTGTGCCGACGCTCGGCGAATCCGTCACCGAGGCCACCATCGGCCGCTGGTTCAAGAAGGCAGGCGACGCGGTCGCCGTCGACGAGCCCTTGGTGGAGCTCGAGACCGACAAGGTCACCATCGAAGTCCCGGCGCCGTCCGCCGGCACGCTGAGCGAGATCATTGCCGCGGATGGCACCACCGTCGCGGTCGGCGCGCTGCTCGGCCAGATCACCGATGGCGCCGCCGGTGCAAAGCCGGCCGCTGCTCCGCCGAAGCCCGCCGCCGTGGCTCCGGCCCCCGCTGCTGCCGCTCCCGCACCGGCCGCGAAAGCGCCGCCGGCTGATGCCCCGCTCGCTCCGTCCGTGCGAAAACTTTCCGCCGAGACCGGCGTCGACGCCTCGACCGTTCCGGGCTCCGGCAAGGACGGCCGCGTCACCAAGGGCGACATGCTCGCCGCGATCGAGCGTGCGGCCTCGGCTCCGACCCCGGTCAACCAGCCCGCCGCTGCCGTTCAGGTTCGTGCACCGTCGCCGGCCGATGATGCTGCCCGCGAAGAGCGCGTCAAGATGACCCGCCTGCGCCAGACCATCGCGCGCCGCCTCAAGGACGTGCAGAACACCGCGGCCATGCTGACGACCTTCAACGAGGTCGACATGACCAACGTGATGGCGCTGCGTGCCCACTACAAGGATGCGTTCGAGAAGAAGCACGGCTCCAAGCTCGGCTTCATGGGCTTCTTCACCAAGGCCGTCGTGCAGGCGCTGAAGGACATCCCGGCCGTCAACGCCGAGATCGACGGCACCGATCTGATCTACAAGAACTACTATCACATCGGCGTCGCCGTCGGCACCGACAAGGGCCTCGTCGTTCCCGTCGTGCGTGACTGCGACAACAAGTCGATCGCCGACATCGAGAAGGGCATCGCCGATTTCGGTCGTCGCGCCCGTGACGGTCAGCTCAAGATCGACGAGATGCAGGGCGGCACCTTCACCATCACCAACGGCGGCATCTACGGCTCGCTGATGTCGACGCCGATCCTGAACGCGCCGCAGTCCGGCATCCTCGGCATGCACAAGATCCAGGATCGCCCGATGGTCGTCGGCGGCAAGATCGAGGTCCGCCCGATGATGTATCTGGCGCTGTCCTACGATCACCGCGTGATCGACGGCAAGGAAGCGGTGACCTTCCTGGTTCGCGTCAAGGAGAGCCTGGAAGATCCGGCACGTCTGGTGCTCGATCTCTGATCGCTAATGCTCTGCGAGCGCCGTCGCTGTTTTTTGCGACGGCGCGTGTCGAACCATGGAGGCGCGCGTGACGGATAAGGTCGTTGTCATCACCGGCGGCAGCCGCGGCATTGGCCGCGCGACCGCGCTTGCGGCGGCTGCGCGCTGTTACCGCGTCGTGGTCGGCTATGCCAGCAACAAGAAGGCTGCCGACGAGGTCGTCGCCGAGATCGAGGCCGGCAACGGCAAGGCGATCGCGGTGAAGTGCGATGTCGCCGAGGAGCCCGACATCCTCGACCTGTTCAAGGAGGCCGACAAGTTCGGCACGCTTGCCGCGCTCGTCAACAATGGCGGCATCGTCGGCAAGAGCGGCGTGCGCGTCGACGAGATGTCGGCCGAGCGCATCCAGCGCGTGCTCGCGGTCAACGTCACCGGCTCCATCCTCTGCGCGCGCGAGGCGGTGAAGCGGATGTCGACCAAGCACGGCGGCAAGGGCGGCGTCATCGTCAACCTGTCGTCGGTTGCTGCCAAGCTTGGTTCGCCCAACACCTATGTCGACTACGCGGCGTCCAAGGGCGCGATCGATTCCTTCACCATCGGCCTCGGCTATGAGGTCGCGGGCGAAGGCATTCGTGTTGCGGGCATCCGCCCTGGCCTGATCGACACCGAGATCCACGCGGCGGGCGGCGAGCCTGATCGTGCCCATCGTCTGGCCCATGTGGTGCCGATGAAGCGCGTCGGCACCGCGGACGAAATCGCCAACGCCATCGTCTGGCTGATGTCGGACGAGGCCTCCTACGTGACTGCAGCCACTCTCGATGTGTCCGGCGGACGCTGACGCGCCGCGCGGACGCATCATCACAACACTAAACCTACGGGACTTTCTCTCATGGCTACCTACGATCTCGTCGTCATCGGCACCGGACCCGGCGGTTATGTCTGCGCGGTGCGCGCCAGCCAGCTCGGCATGAAGGTCGCAGTCGTTGAAAAGAACGCCACGCTCGGCGGCACCTGCCTCAACGTCGGCTGCATGCCCTCGAAGGCGCTGCTGCACGCCTCCGAAATGTTCGAGGAAGCCGGGCACTCCTTCGCCAAGATGGGCGTCAACGTCTCCGCGCCGAAGCTCGAGCTTCCGGCGATGATGAACTTCAAGCAGCAGGGCATCGACGGCAACGTCAAGGGCGTCGAGTTCCTGATGAAGAAGAACAAGGTCGACGTGCTCAAGGGCACCGGCAAGATCCTGGGCACCGGCAAGGTCGAAGTCTCCGCCGACGGCAAGTCGCAGGTGATCGAGACCAGGAACATCGTCATCGCCACCGGCTCCGACATCGCGCGTCTCAAGGGCATCGAGATCGACGAGAAGCGCATCGTGTCGTCCACCGGCGCGCTGTCGCTGGACAAGGTCCCCGGCAAGCTGCTGATCGTCGGCGCCGGCGTGATCGGCCTCGAGCTCGGCTCGGTGTGGAAGCGGCTCGGCGCCGAAGTCGTCGTCGTCGAATTCCTGGATCGCATCCTGCCCGGCATGGATGGCGAGATCGCCAAGCAATTCCAGCGCATCCTCGAGAAGCAGGGCTTTGCGTTCAAGCTCGGCGCAAAGGTCACTGCCGTTGACACGTCCGGCAAGACGCTGAAGGCGACGATCGAGCCCGCTGCGGGCGGTGCCGCCGAGACGATCGAGGCCGATGTTGTGCTCGTCTGCATCGGCCGCGTGCCGTACACCGATGGTCTGGGCTTGAAGGAAGCCGGCGTTGCGCTCGATCCGCGCGGCCGCGTGCAGATCGATCCGCATTTCGCCACCAGCCTCAAGGGCGTCTATGCGATCGGCGACGTCGTCGCTGGTCCGATGCTCGCTCACAAGGCCGAGGATGAGGGCGTTGCCGTTGCGGAGATCATCGCAGGGCAGGCCGGCCACGTGAACTACGACGTTATCCCAGGCGTCGTGTATACCACCCCGGAAGTGTCCTCCGTCGGCAAGACCGAGGAAGAGCTGAAGCAGGCCGGCGTCGCCTATACCGTCGGGAAGTTTCCCTTTACCGCCAACGGCCGCTCCAAGGTCAACCAGACCACCGATGGCTTCGTGAAGATTCTCGCAGATGCGAAGACCGACCGTGTGCTCGGCGTGCACATCATCGGCATCGAGGCCGGCGAAATGATCCACGAGGCCTGCGTGCTCATGGAGTTTGGTGGCAGTGCGGAAGATCTCGCTCGCACCTGCCACGCGCACCCGACCCGGTCGGAGGCCGTGAAAGAGGCCGCGCTTGCAGTCGGCAAGCGGGCCATCCATATGTAGGGTCGCGCCAAGAGCCGAATCGGGCGGGACATCACATGCTGCGCCGCCTTCTTCAACCGGTCTGGGTCCTGCTGGCGATCATCTTTTTGATCGAAGCCTGGCTGTGGGATCATTGCGAGCCGATCGTCGCGCGGGTTGTCGCGCTCATCCCGCTCGCCCGGTTCAAATCATGGCTGGCGGATCGTGTCGACGCGCTGTCGCCTGCGATGACGTTGATCGTCTTCGCCGTTCCGATCATCCCGCTGTTTCCGCTCAAGCTTGTCGGCCTGTGGCTGCTCACGCATGAATACTGGACCAGCGCGGTCTTCACGATCCTGTTCGCCAAGATGCTCGGCGTCGGCGTCACCGCCTTCGTGTTCGACGTCACGCGCGACAAGCTGCTGGAGATGCACTGGTTCGAGCAGCTCTACGAGCTGGTGCTGAAAGTGCGTGCCAAGGCGACCGAGGTGGTCGAACCGGTCAAGCGCCGCATCAAGGAATTGCTTAGCGGCAACGGCGAAGGCTGGTCCTCGCGGACGCTTCGCCTGATCCAGCGCTTCCGCAAGAGCGTGCGCGAGGCGCGCTGAGAGGCGGCCTCGCCTTTATCCTTCGTCATTGCGAGCGGAGCGAAGTTGCAAAGGCTCCTCGCAATGAGGCGGCGAGGGCCGTAGTTCCCCTCACCCGTGCAGATGCAACAGATGCGGCGCCCAGGCGCCGAGCATGGTCATGCCCAGCCCGGCGAGCGTCAGCAGGCCGGCGATCCAGGCGAGCGGCAGCATGCCGGTGATGATGGTCGCCGATGCCAGCACGATGCCGATCTGGAACGCGGCCGACGCCAGCTCGAAGTGATGATATTTCGCCGTCGCCTCGTCGCGTTCATGCTCGGCATGCTTGGCCTTCTCGGCGAGCTGCTCGGTGCCTTCGCCGGTCTCGGGCTCGGAGCGGTAGCGCGTCGCCGTCTTCTGCCAGTCGTCGATCTGCTTCTGCACCGTGGCCTTCATGGCGTCGTCGGTGGCGGTGCCCAGCGTCAGCTTGCCCTGGTCGGCGGCGGTTTGCACGACCGTGCGGCGGATGCTCTTGGCCTGGAAGAACGCCCAGAGATTGGAGGCCTCGACGTTCTTGCTGATGGACTCGGTCTGGGCGCCCTTGCCGAGCGTTTCCGAGATCGCCAGGAACAGCGCGAGCACCGCGATCAGAAGGGCGATCTTCTTGTTCTCGCCGGATGCGTGCTCGGCATGTTCGGCGTGCTCCATGCTTTCGTGTGCGCTCATCAGTCCCTCCTGCCTCGGTTCCGCAACGATTGACCGAACCGCGCGGCCTGCGCAAGAGGCATGCTCGCTATGACAGCTTCATGTCAGGATTCAGCGCCGCGGATGCGCGCTCGCATAGACTTCAAGCAGCCGCTCGGAATCGATGCCGGTATACACTTGCGTGGTCGAGAGCGAGGAATGGCCGAGCAATTCCTGGATCGCGCGCAGGTCGCCGCCACGCGAGAGCAGATGCGTGGCGAAGGAGTGGCGCAGCGCGTGCGGCGTCGCGCTGTCGGGCAATCCGAGTGCGCCGCGCAGCCGCTCCATCGTGAGCTGGATGATGCGCGGACTGAGCGGGCCGCCGCGGGCGCCGACGAAGATCGGCCCCTCGGCCGGCAGCGCGTGCGGGCACATCGCGACATATTCCTGCACCAGCGCCAGCACGTTTTGCAGCACCGGCACCATCCGGGTCTTGTTGCCTTTGCCGGTGACGATGAGAACATCGCCTTCGCCGGGTCGTGGCACCTCGCGACGCTTCAGGCCGAGCGCCTCGGAAATACGCAGGCCTGATCCGTAGAGCAGCGCCATCACGGCGGCGTCGCGCACCAGGATCCAGGTCTCGCGGTCCTCGCCGGCGCGCTCGTCGGCGTCCGCAAGCCGTTTTGCGGATGCCATCGGCAGCGGCTTGGGCAGGCTTTTCGCGACCTTGGGCGCACGGATGGCGGAGAGTGCGCCGACCTTGCCCTTGCCTTCGCGCTCCAGGAAGCGGCCGAACGAGCGCAGGCCCGCGAGCGCGCGCATCAATGAACGGCCGGCAATCTCGTCGGCGCGGCGCATCGCCATGAAAGCACGGATGTCGGTCGCTTCCAGCGAGGCGAACCGCTCCAGCGTGACGCGCTCGCCCCAATGGGCACAGAGGAAATCCAGGCACTGCCTGAGATCGCGGCCATAGGCCTCCAGCGTCTTCGGCGACAGCCGCCGCTCGGCGCCGAGATGCAACAGCCAGCGCGCCATCTCCTGCGCGATCGAGGGATCGGCGCTGGCAAGCTCGATGACTGGGGCGGCTGCTTTGCTCATGCGCTCTGGACGGAGTGATTCCGCACAGTATATCGCATCACACCCGTTTACTGTTCGCTAAGGCGGCCCCGGGGCGATAGCCTCAAGGCCCCAAGGTTCCGATTCTCTCCATGGATCATCCGTCACGCAGCTCGACCGTCCCCGCCAACGTGACCCGCATGGTCGACGTGCTGGTGCCGGTCGCGCTCGACCAGACCTATTCCTACAAGGTGCCGCGCGGCATGGAGCTGAAGGCCGGCGATCTCGTCGGCGTGCCGCTTGGAGCCCGCGAGGTGGTCGCCGTGGTCTGGGCGGAAAATGCCAATCCGGATCCGCGCCTGCATAACCGTCTCAAGGAGGTCAGCGAGAAGCTCGACGTTGCGTCCCTCCAGCCCGAGCTGCGTTCGGTCGTCGACTGGGTCGCCAATTACACGCTGAGCCCGCGCGGCATGGTGCTGCGCATGTGCCTGCGCATGGGTGAGAACCTCGGTCCCGAACGGGTGCGCGCCGGCGTGCGGCTAACAGGCGATTCCCCGCGGCGGCTGACGCCGGCGCGGGCGCGCGTGATGGAGGTGCTGTCGGACCGGCTGCTGCACGCCAAATCCGAGGCAGCCAGGGAGGCCGGCGTCTCGGCCGGCGTGATCGACGGCCTCGTCGACGAAGGCACGCTGACGGTCGAGCCGATGCCGCCGCCGCCACCACCGCCGGCGCCCGATCCGGAGTTCGGCCGGCCGGATTTCTCGCCGCTCCAGCGCGCCGGCGTCGATGCGATGCGCGCGCTCGCGGCGAACGGCACCTTCCACGTCGCGCTGCTCGACGGCGTCACCGGCTCCGGCAAGACCGAGGTCTATTTCGAGGCCGTCGCGGAAACCATCCGCCGCGGCAAGCAGTCACTGATCCTGATGCCGGAGATCGCGCTGACCGGCCAGTTCCTCGATCGTTTCGCGCAACGCTTCGGCGTACGTCCGATCGAATGGCACTCCGAGCTCACCCCGCGCACCCGCGCGCGCAACTGGGCCGCGATCTCCGAAGGCACCGCGCCGGTCGTGGTCGGCGCGCGCTCGGCGCTGTTTCTGCCCTACGCCAATCTCGGCCTCATCGTAGTCGATGAAGAGCACGACCAGGCCTACAAGCAGGACGAAGGCGTGCATTATCACGCCCGCGACATGGCCGTGGTGCGCGCGCATATTGCAAAGATCCCGATCGTGCTGGCCTCGGCCACGCCCTCGGTCGAGTCAGAAGTCAATGCGCGCAAGAACCGCTATCAGCGCGTCGCGCTGCCGTCGCGCTTCGGCGGCCAGCACATGCCGCATATCGAGGCCATCGACATGCGCCGCGAGCCGCCTGCGCGCGGCCGCTATATCTCGCCGCGCTTAGCCGGCGAGATCAGAAAGGCGATCGAGAAGCGCGAGCAGGCGCTGCTGTTCCTCAATCGCCGAGGCTACGCGCCGCTGACGCTGTGCCGAGCTTGCGGCCATCGCTTCGCCTGCACCATCTGCGATGCCTGGCTGGTCGATCATCGCTTTCGCCAGCGCCTCGTCTGTCACCATTGCGGCTTCTCGATGCCGCGGCCCGCAACCTGTCCGCATTGCGCGGCAGAGGAATCGCTGGTCGCGGTCGGCCCCGGCGTCGAACGCCTGCAGGAGGAGGCCGCCGCCCTGTTCCCCGACGCGCGCACCATGGTGCTGTCGAGCGATCTCATCACCTCGATCGAGACGATGCGCAGCGAGCTTGCCGAGATCGCGGAGGGCCGTGTCGACATCATCATCGGCACGCAGCTCGTCGCCAAGGGTCATAATTTCCCGCGGCTCAATCTCGTCGGCGTGGTCGATGCCGATCTCGGTCTTTCCAACGGCGATCCGCGCGCGGCGGAGCGCACCTGGCAATTGCTCAACCAGGTGATCGGCCGCGCAGGTCGCGAGCAGGGCCGCGGCGTCGGCTATCTCCAGACCCACCAGCCCGATCATCCCGTGATGAAGGCACTGATCGCCTGCGACCGCGAGGCCTTCTACGACAGCGAGATCGATCTGCGCGAGCGCACGCTCTATCCGCCGTTCGGACGGCTCGCGAGCCTGATCATTTCCGCGGGCGATCGTCCGAGCGCGGAAGGCCTGGGCCGCAGGCTCGTTGCGCTCGCACCGCACGACGAACGCGTCGTGGTGCTGGGCCCCGCGGAAGCCCCGCTCGCGGTCATCAAGGGCCGCTACCGGTTTCGCATTCTGGTGAAATCGGCTCGCGGTTTTGATCTGTCCGATTATCTGCGGAACTGGCTCGCGGTGTGCCCGAAGCCGAAGGGCAACCAGAAGCTCGAGGTCGATGTCGATCCACAGAGCTTTTTGTAGCGACAAGGCACATTGCGCTCCCTCCCCCGCAAGGGGGGAGGGAACGCACCTGTACGTGCCGCCCACGTTGATGCAACGACAACCAAACAAAAAGCCCGCCGTCCCCCAAGACGGCGGGCTTGTTACCCGCGGCGCATCAAACTGCTCATGTCCGTGCGGACGATGATGGAAACTGCGCGTGTGGGCTGAGGCGCCGGAGCGCCGTTAGGAGACGACTTCCGCGGTGACGCGGCCGACGCCGGCACCGGTGAGGCCGATGGCGCGGGCAGCGCCGGTGGAGAGGTCGAGCACGCGGCCGCGCACGAACGGGCCACGGTCATTGATGGTGACGATCACGCTCGAGCCGCCGTGGGTGACGCGCAGCTTGGTGCCGAACGGCAGCGAGCGATGCGCCGCGGTCATGGCGTTCTGGTTGAAGCGCGCGCCCGAGGCGGTGCGGCTGCCGGACTCGTTGCCGTAATAGGAGGCCATGCCGGAGAAGCTGCGGCCCGTGCCCTGCGACGGCGTCATCGACGCGTTGGCGTTGCGCCAATTGGAGGTCGCGTTGGAGTCGTCCTGGGCGTGATGGCGGTGGTGGTGAGAATACCGGTGGTGATGCCTCGATTTGGCGGAAGCCTCGGTGGCAGTTCCACCGACGATGAGAGTTGCAGCGACGAAAGCGATCGCCGTACGCGGCCGGGTCACGGTGCCCAGCGTCTTCAAAGACAGCATTTAGTGGTCCCTACGCTAGTAATGCCACATATGTGGCAAGTGGAGCCCCCATCAGTTTGCGAGCGGGACCGCGTTTCGATTCCTAATGAGGCGTGAATTGGGCAGTAAATCCGTTCGATGTCGCGTTGAAATATCTTGTGATCTGAATCGATATTCAGCCGAAGTTTCGTGATCTTTCGCTTTAACGAATAATTAACCGATCTATTACTTGCGAATACTGTAAAGTGAAGTTGTTACTCTTCGTGTTTAGAAATGAGTAAGTATTCGGAGGCCGCTGCCGGCGCGGTCAGCGTCACGCCTCTGCGAGCCGTGTTCATGGCCGCTATGCGCTGAAGGCAGGAACGAATGGGCGTGTTGCCGACGAACGGCCCGCGGCAATTCCGTGGCGTGGCAGACATTGCGGCGCCCCCTATAAGGAGGTCGCGCGCTGCGACGAACTGGCGACAGAAGGTCGTGCCTTTAATTTGGCGTCATGTTGCACGTGCGCGCCTGCTATGTTAGCAAAGCCGCGATTTTAACGGACCCGGCACGTCCCGTGCCGGCCGAGAATCAAAGTCCCGCTTGAATTCCAAGGGCTTGGATCGCTAGGCGCCGCGTTGTGGCGACGGTTTTTCCCTTGCGAATTTGACAGCACAAAGAGCGCGTCTGTGGCTGCAGAAGATACGTCCGTTTCCGGTGTGTCGGGTCGTTATGCAACGGCCTTGTTTGAACTGGCCCGCGACCAGAAATTGGTCGACGAGGTCAAGGCCGATCTCGAAAGGTTCGAGGGTCTGCTGAACGAAAGCGCTGATCTCAAGCGCCTCGTCCGCAGTCCGGTTTTCGCGGCTGACGCCCAGTCCAAGGCCCTCTCGGCCGTCCTGGACAAGGCTGGCATCGCCGGCATCTCCGCCAATTTCCTCAAAGTGCTGACCGCCAACCGCCGCCTGTTTGCGGTGGCTGACGTCATCCGCGCCTATCGCGCTCTCGTCGCCAAGTTCAAGGGCGAAGCGACCGCGGATGTCACGGTCGCGGAAGCGCTCTCGGACAAGAATCTCGACGCCCTCAAGGTTGCCCTGAAGTCGGTGACCGGCAAGGACGTCGCGCTCAACGTGAAGATCGATCCCTCGATCATTGGTGGCCTCGTCGTCAAGCTTGGCAGCCGCATGATCGATAGTTCGCTTCGCACCAAACTCAATTCGATCAAGCACGCGATGAAAGAGGCAGGCTGATGGACATCCGCGCCGCGGAAATTTCCGCGATCCTCAAGGACCAGATCAAGAATTTCGGCCAGGAAGCTGAAGTCTCCGAAGTCGGACAGGTGTTGTCCGTCGGCGACGGTATCGCCCGCGTCTACGGTCTGGACAACGTCCAGGCCGGCGAAATGGTCGAGTTCGAGAACGGCACCCGCGGCATGGCGCTGAACCTCGAAACCGACAACGTCGGTGTCGTTATTTTCGGCGCCGACCGCGAGATCAAAGAAGGCCAGACCGTCAAGCGCACCCGCGCCATCGTGGACGCGCCGGTCGGCAAGGGCCTGCTCGGCCGCGTCGTCGACGGTCTCGGCAACCCGATCGATGGCAAGGGCCCGATCCAGGCCGACAAGCGCATGCGCGTCGACGTCAAGGCGCCCGGCATCATTCCGCGTAAATCGGTGAACGAGCCGATGGCGACCGGCCTCAAGGCGATCGACGCCCTGATCCCGATCGGCCGCGGCCAGCGCGAGCTGATCATCGGCGACCGTCAGACCGGCAAGACCGCGATCGCGCTCGACACCATCCTGAACCAGAAGCCGCTCAACGCGCAGCCCGACGAGAACATCAAGCTGTACTGCGTCTACGTCGCAGTCGGCCAGAAGCGCTCGACGGTTGCCCAGTTCGTGAAGGTGCTGGAAGAGCAGGGCGCGCTCGAATATTCGATCGTCGTCGCCGCCACCGCGTCGGATCCGGCGCCGATGCAGTACATCGCGCCCTTCACCGGCTGCACCATGGGCGAGTATTTCCGCGACAACGGCATGCACGCGGTCATCATCTATGACGATCTGTCCAAGCAGGCCGTCGCCTACCGCCAGATGTCGCTGCTGCTGCGCCGCCCGCCGGGCCGCGAAGCCTATCCCGGCGACGTGTTCTATCTGCACTCCCGCCTGCTCGAGCGCGCGGCGAAGCTGAACAAGGACCAGGGCTCGGGCTCGCTGACGGCGCTGCCGGTCATCGAAACCCAGGCCAACGACGTGTCGGCCTACATTCCGACCAACGTCATCTCGATCACCGACGGTCAGATCTTCCTGGAAACCGACCTGTTCTTCCAGGGCATCCGTCCCGCGGTGAACGTCGGTCTGTCGGTGTCGCGCGTCGGTTCGTCGGCGCAGACCAAGGCCACCAAGAAGGTCGCCGGCAAGATCAAGGGCGAGCTCGCGCAGTACCGCGAAATGGCGGCGTTCGCGCAGTTCGGCTCCGACCTCGACGCCTCGACCCAGCGCCTGCTGAACCGTGGCTCGCGCCTGACCGAGCTCCTGAAGCAGCCGCAGTTCTCGCCGCTGAAAATGGAAGAGCAGGTCTGCGTGATCTGGGCCGGCACCAACGGCTATCTCGATCCGCTCCCGGTCAACAAGGTGCGCGCGTTCGAGGACGGCCTGCTGTCGCTGCTGCGCGGCAAGCACGTCGAGATCCTCAATTCGATCCGCGACACCCGCGATCTCTCCGACGACGTCGCTGCCAAGCTGAAGTCGGTGGTCGAAGGTTTCGCGAAGTCTTTTGCATAAGTAGGCCGTCAGGGCCGGGCTAAAGCGCGAAGCGCGTCTTCGCAAATGATGTCCCGGCCATCCACGCTCATTGCGTGGAAGACGGAGACGTGGATGCCCGGGACGAGCCCGGGCATGACGACTGGGATAGGCTAGCGGCTTGACCGTAAGGGTCGAACCGCCGGGGTGAACGAAGAATGGCGTCACTTAAAGACATGCGCGTCCGCATCGCCTCCACCAAGGCGACGCAAAAGATCACCAAGGCCATGCAGATGGTCGCGGCCTCGAAGCTGCGCCGCGCGCAGACCGCCGCGGAAGCTGCACGTCCCTATGCCGACAAGATGAGCGCGGTGATCTCCAACATCGCCGGCGCCGCTGCGGGTTCGCCCGGCGCGCCGGTGCTGCTGGCCGGCACCGGCCGTGATCAGGTCCATTTGCTGCTGGTCTGCACCGGCGAGCGCGGCCTGTCCGGCGCGTTCAACTCGTCGATCGTGCGTCTCGCCCGCGAGCGTGCGCTGGCTCTGATGAACCAGGGCAAGGAAGTGAAATTCTTCTGCGTCGGCCGCAAGGGTTACGAGCAGCTCCGCCGCCAGTTCGACAAGCAGATCGTCGAGCATCTCGACCTGCGCAGCGTGCGCCAGATCGGCTTCGTCAATGCCGAGGATATCGCCAAGAAGGTTCTGGCGCGTTTCGACAACGGCGAGTTCGATGTCTGCACGCTGTTCTACTCGCGCTTCCGCTCGGTGATCGCGCAGATCCCGACCGCCCAGCAGATCATCCCGCTGGTCGTCGAGGAGGGCGTTGCCGCCAACACGACGTCCTACGAATACGAGCCGGAAGAGGACGAGATCCTTACCCGTCTTCTGCCGCGCAATCTCGCGGTCCAGATCTTCCGCGCGCTGCTCGAGAACAACGCCTCGTTCTACGGCGCTCAGATGAGCGCGATGGACAACGCGACGCGCAACGCCGGTGAAATGATCCGCAAGCAGACGCTGGTCTACAACCGCACGCGTCAGGCGCAGATCACCAAGGAACTGATCGAAATCATCTCGGGCGCCGAGGCCGTCTGACCAAGACGTATCGGTACCCATCACACGCAACATCCCGGTCAGATTGATCGTGGTCTAGAAGTTCGGATCGAAGGAGACATTCAATGGCAGCCCAGTCCGGTCGCGTCACCCAGGTCATCGGCGCCGTCGTCGACGTGCAGTTCGAAGGCCACCTCCCGGCCATTCTCAATTCGCTCGAGACCAAGAACGGCGGCAACCGCCTGGTGCTCGAAGTCGCCCAGCATCTCGGTGAGTCCACTGTCCGCACAATCGCGATGGACACCACCGAAGGTCTGGTCCGCGGCCAGGAAGTGACCGACACCGGTTCGCCGATCCGCGTTCCCGTCGGCGAAGGCACGCTCGGCCGCATCATCAACGTCATCGGCGAGCCGATCGACGAAGCCGGTCCGGTCAAGTCGGAAGGCCTGCGCGCGATCCACCAGGAAGCGCCGACCTACACCGACCAGTCGACCGAAGCTGAAATTCTCGTCACCGGCATCAAGGTCGTCGACCTGCTGGCGCCCTACGCCAAGGGCGGCAAGATCGGCCTGTTCGGCGGCGCCGGCGTCGGCAAGACCGTGCTGATTCAGGAGCTGATCAACAACGTCGCGAAGGCGCACGGTGGTTATTCCGTGTTCGCCGGCGTCGGCGAGCGTACCCGCGAGGGCAACGACCTCTATCACGAGTTCATCGAGTCCAAGGTCAACGCCGATCCGCACAATCCGGATCCGAGCGTCAAGTCGAAGTGCGCTCTGGTGTTCGGCCAGATGAACGAGCCCCCGGGCGCCCGCGCCCGCGTCGCGCTCACCGGTCTGACCATCGCGGAAGACTTCCGCGACAAGGGCCAGGACGTGCTGTTCTTCGTCGACAACATCTTCCGCTTCACCCAGGCCGGCTCGGAAGTGTCGGCGCTCCTGGGTCGTATTCCTTCGGCCGTGGGTTATCAGCCGACGCTCGCGACCGACATGGGCGCGCTGCAGGAGCGCATCACCACCACGCAGAAGGGCTCGATCACGTCGGTGCAGGCCATCTACGTTCCGGCCGACGACTTGACCGACCCGGCGCCCGCGACCTCGTTCGCCCATCTGGACGCGACCACCACGCTGTCGCGCTCGATCGCTGAAAAGGGCATCTACCCGGCGGTGGACCCGCTCGACTCGACCTCGCGCATGCTCTCCCCGCTGGTCGTCGGCGAGGAGCACTACGCGGTCGCCCGTCAGGTCCAGCAGGTGCTGCAGCGCTACAAGGCACTCCAGGACATCATCGCCATTCTCGGCATGGACGAGCTTTCGGAAGAGGACAAGCTGACCGTGGCCCGTGCCCGCAAGGTCGAGCGCTTCATGTCGCAGCCGTTCCACGTCGCCGAAATCTTCACGGGCTCGCCGGGCAAGTTCGTCGACCTCGCCGACACCATCAAGGGCTTCAAGGGCCTGGTGGAAGGCAAGTATGACCACCTGCCGGAAGCCGCCTTCTACATGGTCGGCACCATCGAAGAGGCGGTCGAGAAGGGCAAGAAGCTGGCGGCGGAAGCCGCCTAAGGGCGAATGGCGAACGGGGAGTAGCGAAAAGACGCGCTGCTCCCACGATTCGCCGCTCACCATCAGCTATTCGCTACTCGCAGGTACACCATGGCCACCTTCCACTTCGATCTCGTCTCTCCGGAAAAGCTCGCCTTCTCGGGCGAAGTTGATCAGGTCGACGTCCCCGGCTGGGAAGGCGATTTCGGCGTGCTCGCCGGACATGCGCCTCTCGTGGCTGCGGTGCGGCCCGGCATCCTGACCATCATCTCCGGTGGCCAGAAGCAGAAAGTCATCGTGCTCGGCGGTCTTGCGGAAGTGTCCGACGACCGCCTGACGGTGCTCGCCGACGTCGCTACCTCGATCGACGAGATTGATCGCGCGCAGTTCGCCGACAAGATCGCGGAAATGCAGGACAAGCTGTCCGAGAAGGAAGGCGACGAGCTGGATAACGCGATCGCGCGGCTCGACCATTACAAGAGCATCCAGCAGGAGCTCAACACGACGGCGATGCACTAATCCCGCGCGTCGCATTTGCGATCGCGGCGTTACCCCGATCTCGCAAAAACTGTAATAGATTCAGCGCTCGTCACGTAAGTGGCGGGCGCTGAAACTTTGTTGCACCGCGCCGGAGATAGCGGCATTCTGCGCCCGCGAATTTGGTCCGGGGCGGGTCACAGATGAAACGCAAGATCGCAGCGATTTTCGCAGCCGATATTGCCGGTTACTCGAGGCTGGTCGCGGAAGATGAAGAGGAGACGCTGCGGCGTCTGGCCTCCTATCGCCTGGTCATCGACGATTTCATCGCCAAGTCCGGCGGGCGCATCTTCAATACCGCAGGTGATGCCGTGCTCGCGGAATTTCCGAGTGCCGTGGAAGCGGTGCGCTGCGCGATCGACATCCAGGAATCCCTGCGAACCCGCAACATGGCCTATCCGCCGAGCCGGCAGATGTCGTTCCGCATCGGCATCACCATCGGCGACGTCGTCGAGCGCGACGGCGACCTGCTCGGCGACGGCGTCAACATCGCGGCGCGCCTCGAAGGACTCGCCGAAGTCGGCGGCATCTGCGTCTCCCGCGCGGTGCATGAGCAGGTCGCCAACAAGCTGTCGGTGCAATTCGCCGATATCGGCGCACAGGAAGTGAAGAACATCCCGACGCCGGTGCACGCCTACATGGTGGCGATGCGTCGCGAGGACGGGACCTATGCCACGCCACAGTTGAAGAAGGTCGCGAAGGGGGAGCACGGGCCGAACTGGATGTGGCCGCTGGTGGTCGGCGTCGTCTCCGTCGTTGCCATCGGCGTCGGCGGCTTTCTCTATTTCACCAAGCTCGAGAGCGCTCAGGTCGCGACGACCGCGGCCGCGCCGTCGCCGAGCCCAACGTCCACAATGGCCTCGAAGGCACCGGCACCGTCGCCTCTGTCAACGGCGACTCCGACCCAAACGGCTGCCGCAACGCCGACGCCAATTCCGTCGCCGCTAGCCGCATCCAGCGGCAAGATCGCCGCGGACACGGTGCCCTTCATCAACGAGCGCCTCCGCACCTATCTCAGCACCGACTATTCCGCCGCCGGCGACCACAAGGCCTTCGCCCTGAATATCGCCGGCTTCACCGGCGCCTCGCTCAATCAGCCGAACGAAGAGGCCGCGCGCACCGCCGCGCTCGACCAGTGCCAGAAACGCGCGGACGCGGCGCAATCGCCGCGGCGCTGCGAGCTCTATGCGGTCGGCAACAAGGTCGTCTACAGCCATGGCGGCCCGCCGATGCCGCCGCAGCCCTGGGTGCGGCACGACAGCATCACCGAGCGCCCGGCCGCATCGAAGGATTTTCCGATGCTGCGTGACCAGGCCAGGAATCGCGTCGAAAACATTTACATGCCGGCGGCAAAGTCGCGCTCGGTCGCACTTGGTCCGGGCGGTCAGTACTACATGGTGATGGGAGCGTCGTCGGTCGACGAGGCGGCGCGGCGTTCGCTGGAGTCCTGCGGCGCGATCGCGGGCTCAGCCTGCATGGTCGTCGCCGCCGACGATGTCTTCGTCGTGCCGGTACCGACCCTGTTCAGGGCCAACGGCTTCTTCCACGCCGCGACCAATGCCTCGATCGTGGCCGATGCGCGCGACGATGTCGTGCGCAAGCTCGGCGACGGCATGGGCTGGAACGCGGTGGCCGTCGGCACAGCCGGTCGCCCGGGCCTTGGCCTGAGGGCTGCCGACGAGCAGACCGCCGTCAACGGCGCGCTCGCCGACTGCGTCAAGCACGACAGCGACTGCCACGTCATCGCGATCGGACCGTTCACGGTCGGACCGATCAACTAGCGCGCGCTTTCGCTGATTTCGCCCGAACTGTCAGGCGCTTCGCGGGAGCCACCGCGCAAAGCGCCCGCAAGCCCGCTCTACTGTGCATGGGGTTGTTTTCGCGATTTCAGTTGGCGAAGGCCGCGAACGCGCCCGCCACCGCGCGGTAGACGTCGCGGCGGAACGGCACCACGATATCGGCGACACGGTCGAGGCGTTCCCAGCGCCACGCGTCGAACTCCGCGGGCTGGCCATTGCGCGGCGTCAGCGGATCGATCTCGTCGTCCGTGCCGGTGAAGCGCAGCGCGAACCATTTCTGGCGCTGGCCGCGAAACTTCGCCAGCCGATGCGTCTGCGGTCCGTCATAGGGCGGGAATTCGTAAGTCAGCCAGTCGGTCTCGCCGAGATAGGCCGCGCTCCTGACGCTGGTCTCCTCCCAGAGCTCGCGCATGGCGGCATCGCGCAAGACCTCGCCCTCGTCGACGCCGCCCTGCGGCATCTGCCAGTCGAGCCCCGGCAGGATGATCTCGGGGCCGTCGCCCTTGAAGCGGTGGCCGATCAGCACACGGCCGGCGGCATTGAACAGCGCGATCCCGACATTGGGACGGTAGGGCTTTTCGTTCGTCACGCGGAATCTCTCATTGTCAGTCCGGCGATGCCTTAGCACCAAAGCCGGGGTGACAATTTGATTTAGTCGGCCGCGAGCGCGGAAAATTCCTTCACCACGCGCTCGTAGACCGGGCGCTTGAACGGGATGATCAGCCCGGTGAGGTTTTTCATCGGCTCCCAGCGCCAGCTGATGAACTCGGCCTTGTGGCCGCCGCCGCCGGGCTTCTCGACATTGATCTCGCTGTCCTTGCCGGTGAAGCGCACCGCGAACCATTTCTGGCGCTGGCCGCGGTAGCGGCCCTTCCAGGCGCGTCCCGCCACCGTGCGCGGGATGTCGTAAGTGAGCCAGTCCGGCACTTCGCCGAGCCGCTCGATCGAGCGCACGCTGGTCTCCTCGTAGAGCTCGCGTCTGGCCGCGTCCCAATTGTCCTCGCCGGGATCGACGCCGCCTTGCGGCATCTGCCAGACATGACCGTCGTCGACATGCTCGATACCGCCGGCGCGGCGACCGATGAACACCAGGCCTTTCGGGTTGATCAGCATCACACCGACACAGGTTCGGTAGGGCAGATCCTCATAACGCGCCATTCCGCCAAACCTCTCGCGTGCTGACGGCCGGGTCGTCGGGCCCGTGCCGCATCAATTCTTTGATTTAGCTGGATTTTGATTTCAGCATCGCGGTTGTCAATGGCACCAAAAGGATACCCCGGTCGCTCAAAGTCTTGATCCAGGCGCCGACCCGCTCGATCGAGACGGGGAGCGCAGAGGCGGTGCCGATGGCGACGCCGCGCTCACGGGCCACCGATTCCAGCTTGTTCAGGGCGCGGTCGATCTCGGTCGGGGTCGGCACCGCGTCGAGCGCAATATCACCCTTGCCGAACGGAACGGCGAAACTTCCTGCGGCCTGCGGCGCGATGCTGCGCGGCGAGGAACCGTCGTCGAAGAAGCCGAGCCCGCGCTTGGACGCCTCGCGGATGATCGGCTGCATCGCCGCGTCCGTCGCGATGAAGCGGGCGCCCATGAAATTGGTGATGCCGGCATAGCCCTGCATCCGGCTGAGGTGCCAGTACAGGCGGTCGGTGTTCTGGTCCGGGGTGAGCGAGGTCAGCAGCGTCTGCGGCCCGGGATCGTTGTCCGGGAAATCGTAGGGCTCCATCGGGATCTGCAGGAAGATCTCGTGGCGCTGGGCGCGGGCGCGCTCGGCAAGCTTGCCGGGGGCGGAGCCATAGGGCGTGAAGGCGAGCGTCACCGCGCCCGGCAGCTTCATGATGGCATCGGTGGTCTTGGCGGCGCCGACGCCGAGGCCGCCGATCACGATCGCCACCACAGGCATTTTCGCGGCCTTGGCGCGGTCGGCCTCGGCGGCGTAGACGTTGAACGGCTTGAGATCGCCCGAGATCGCGGGGATCATGCCGTAGCGCGACTTCTCCAGCAGCTTTGGGTCGATTCCGGCCATGACGGGCGGGGCCGCGGACGCCGCCTCGCCCTTGTCGGCGGCGTCGCCCGCGCCGATCACCACGTCGTGGCGCGCGCCGGTCGAGCCGTCGATCATGGTGACGGTCTTGTGGTCGCCGGGGGCGGCCTCCTTCGGCGCTTCCTTGGTCGCGTGCTTGCTCTCTTCGCCATGGCCGGCGGCGGGCTTCTCGTCGGCCGCCTTGTCAGCGGTTTTGGGATCGCGAATTGCGATCCGCGTCATCGGCTCGCCGCCGAGCGGATCCTTGTTGAAGATGGCAAAGCCGGCAAAGGCAACCAGGAACAGCCCGAGCATCACGGCCAGCGCCTGCATGGCGGTGAACGGCAGCCGCAGCCGCCGCTTCCGGCGCGGCTTGTCCTGTCCGAGCGGGGCGCTCAGATCATCGGCCGTTTCAGTCATGCGAGATCCCGAATCACTGGCACCGACGATACCACGCCGAGGTCAAGTGGCGGCAGGCCGGGATAGGCCGGGGGCGCCGGGAATTCCAAGCAAAAAGGGCGGCTCCCGGAGCCGCCCTTTTTCGTCAAATCGGATGGTGCGCCTAGTTCGCCGCCTTGGGCTTGTCCGCGGGTGCGGCCTTGTTGTCGCCGCCCGGCGCAGGTGCTGCGGAGGCGCTGTTCTTGATGCCGTGGAGCAGGTCGTCGGCGAGCTTGAGCGCCTTGTCGTCCTTGGCATCCGGCGGAACGTAGGACTGCGAGCCGGTCTTCTCGTCGCCGTCGTTCTTGAGATGGCCGCGCAGCGAAGCCTCGCCCTTGGTGTCGGTGCGCGACTTCAACTCGTCCGGCACGTCCTGGAGCACTTCGATGTCAGGCACGATGCCCTTGGCCTGGATCGACTTGCCCGACGGCGTGTAGTAGCGCGCCGTGGTGAGACGCAGTGCGCCGTTGCCCGAACCGAGCGGGATGATGGTCTGCACCGAGCCCTTGCCGAACGAGCGCGTGCCGACGATGGTCGCGCGCTTGTGGTCCTGCAGCGCGCCGGCGACGATTTCCGACGCCGAAGCCGAACCGCCGTTGACGAGCACGATGACCGGCTTGCCCTTGGTGAGGTCGCCCGCATGCGCGGTGCGGCGCTGGGTTTCCTCGGCATTGCGGCCACGGGTCGACACGATCTCGCCCTTCTCCAGGAACGAGTCGGAGACGGTGACGGCTTCCTCGAGCAGGCCGCCCGGATTGTTGCGGAGATCGATGATGTAGCCCTTGAGCTTGTCGCCGATCTGGGTCGAGAGGTTGGCGACCTCCTTCTTGAGGCCCTCGGTGGTCTGCTCGTTGAAGGTGGTGATGCGGATATAGGCGATGTCGTCGGCCTCGACGCGCGCGCGCACCGAGCGGACGCGGATATTGTCGCGCACCAGCGTGACGTCGATCGGATTGTCTTGGCCCTTGCGGATGATCTTCAGCTTGATCTTGGTGTTGACGGGGCCGCGCATCTTCTCGACCGCCTGGTTCAGGGTCAGGCCCTGCACCGCTTCGTCGTCGAGATTGGTGATGATGTCGTTGGCCATGACGCCGGCGCGCGAGGCGGGCGTATCGTCGATCGGCGAGACCACCTTGATCAGGCCGTCTTCCATCGTGACTTCGATGCCGAGGCCGCCGAACTCACCGCGGGTCTGCACCTGCATGTCACGGAAGCTCTTCGCATCCATGTAGCTCGAATGCGGATCGAGGCCGGTGAGCATGCCGCTGATCGCGGATTCGATCAGCTTGGTGTCGTCGGGCTTCTCGACATAGTCGGAGCGGACGCGCTCGAACACGTCGCCGAACAGATTGAGCTGGCGATAGGTGTCCGCGGTCGCGGCTCGCGCGCTGGAGCCCATGAACACCGCACGCGGCTGAGTCACGAACAGCGTCAGCGCCGCACCGGTGGCCGCGCTGAGGAGGATAACTGAAGTCTTGCGCATCATCCGCGAACCTTCTCGCCTTCATTTGTGGCCCACCATGGGCCTGGATCGATTGGAGTGCCGTCTTTGCGGAACTCGACATACAGCACAGGTTGACTCGCGTTGGTGGCGAGAATGGAGGCGACTTGAGATGTCGACCCCATGGTCGCGACCGGCTCCCCCGTGAGCACAAACTGTCCGATGTTTACCGAAATGCGCTCCATCCCGGCGATCAGGACATGATACCCGCCCCCGGCATTGAGGATCAAGAGTTGTCCATAGCTGCGGAACGGGCCGGCATAGACCACCCAGCCGTCGCACGGCGTTGTGACCTGCGAACCGGGCTTGGTGGCCAGCGAAATGCCCTTCTGGACCCCGCCGACCCCGTCGGAACCGCCAAAATCCCTGATCGTGTTACCGTTAACCGGAAGTGGCAGAAGTCCCTTGGCCGAGGCGAACAGGATGGCCGGGCTGGTCCGGGAACGGTCCTTGAAGACGGCCGGGCCGGGTTTGGCGTTCGCGACAGCGTTTGCCGCGGCCTTGGCCTCCTTGGCCTCGGCCAGCCTTGCGGCTTCGGCGGCCTTCTCGGCCGCCTTGGCGGCGCTTTGCAGGTCCTGCTCCATCTTGGCGATCAGCCCCTGGAGATCGCCGACCTGCTTTGACAGCGTGATCGCGCGCGAGTTCTCGGCGTCGAGGTCCTTTTCGCGCGAGGCCTGCTGGCGCTGCCGCTCATCGACCAGGGCGGCGAGCCGGGTCTGGTCGCTGCGGATCTTGTCGCGGTCGGAGGCCAGCTGGTCGCGCTCTGCGGCGATGCTCTTGCGCAAGGCCACGAGACCGCCGAGCTCGCCCGCGATCTTCTCGGCGCGGCTGCGCAACTCCGGCACGACGGCGCCGAGCAGCATCGCGGTGCGCAGCGATTGTAGCGCATCTTCAGGCCGCACCAGCAGCGCCGGTGGCGTGCGCCGGCCGGCGCGCTGCAGGGCCGCCAGCACCTCGACAATGTCGGAGCGGCGCGAATCGAGCGAGGCGCGCGTCTCCTGCTCGCGGCCATTCAGCGTCCGCAGACGCCCTTCGGCCTCGTCGATCTTGGTCTCGACGGTGCGGACATTGGCGGCGGTGTCGATCAATTGCTGATTGAGCTGGGTGCGGTCCTGGCCGAGCGAGGTGATCTCGGCCTTCAGCTTGGCCTGTGCCTCTTCGGCGCTCTTCTGCCGGGCGCGCGCGGCTTCCAGCTCCTGCTCGCGCTGCTTGATGGCGTCGGGCGAGATGGCCGCCGTCTGAGGCGCCGGTGCCGCCGTCTGAGCTTGCGCGAGGCTTTCTTCGGCGAAGGGGCTTGCGCCGGCGCAGCTTGCAATCAGCAGCAAATTGAGGATCTGCGCTCGCATCTGTGGGGCAAGGTGCTCGTTGTGGCGCGAATCACGCGCGATGATAGGGGTGGCCGGCCAGAATGGTGGCGGCCCGATAAAGCTGTTCCAGAAGCATGACGCGGACCATTTGATGCGGCCAGGTCGCAGAGCCGAACGCGATCGCGAGCTTGGCCTTACGGCGCAATTCGGGCGAAAGTCCGTCCGCCCCTCCGATCATGAAGATAGTATGACCGGCGCCCTCGTCGCGCCAGCGCCCGAGATTCCGTGCGAATACGGTGGAATCGAGGTTTTGTCCGCGCTCGTCCATCGCCACCAGGATCGATTTGTCAGGGATATGGGCGGAGATCGCTGCAGCCTCCTCGGTCATCCGCGTCGCGGCGTCGCGCGCGCGGCTTTCGGGGAGTTCGTGGATGGTGAGTTCGCGGAATCCGAGCTTGCGGCCGGCCTCGTCGAACCGGTCGAAATAGCGGTCGGCAAGCTCCCGCTCGGGACCCTGTTTCAGCCGGCCCACCGCAATGACAGCAACGCGCATGATCTTTTCAGAGTCGTGTTCTCGAGACCGCACGCATTCCGCGCGCGCACGACGCTAGCATGCGCGTCAGCCGATTCGAAATCGGCCAGGTCGACCTAGATCGCCTTCGCCGCTCCAGGGCCCTGCGTGTACAATCTCTCCAGATTGTAGAACTCACGGACCTCGGGTCTGAATACGTGCACGACCACATCGCCGGAATCGATCAGCACCCAGTCGCAATTGGGCAAGCCCTCGACGTGGATGTTCTTGATGCCGTTTTCCTTGAGGCCCTTGGCGACGTTCTCCGCGATCGCGCCAACGTGCCGGTTCACGCGGCCGGTGGTGACGATCATGTAGTCGGAGTATGCCGATTTGCCGCGAAGGTCGATGGTGACCGTCTCTTCCGCCTTCATGTCCTCGAGGCGGGAGAGGATCAGGCTCAGCGTCTTGTCGGCGTCGGGTTGCGCCTTCAAGGCCGCAGCTTTGGTCGATGTTTTACGCGTCGGTTTCGTAGCCTTGGGTAAAACAGACTTCGATGAAGCTGACTTGGACAATACAGACGTGGCCAGGGACCATTCCTTTCACTGTATCGCGAACGCCGAATCCGGCCTTCGCTGGTTACACTACATCATGTGGGGTTAAGGGTTTCAATATGCCAGAGAGCCCGTAAAACCCCACACTCCGTCTCACTTCGTACCTTTCCAGCTCCCGTCCGGGTTCCGTAAGCCCGTCGAGGACAGGTTGAGCTTCAATCCGGTCAGGAAGACCCAGGCCGGCGCCGGCCGATCCGCAAGCAAGGCTGCCTCATTCTCCGGCAGACGATAGCGCGCGAGCGCCTGGGCGGCGGGAGAGGCAAGGGCGCGAAAACTCTGCGGCGGGCGATCAATGACTGCCATCGGGACCTGCGCGGCGATCCGCCGCCAGTCCTGCCAACGATGGAATTGAGCGAGATTGTCGGCGCCCATAATCCAGACAAAGCGCAGGCCGCTGAAGCGGCGGCGCAAGGTGTTGATCGTGTCGATAGTATAGCGGGTGCGAATGACGGATTCGAGACAGCTCACCTCGATCCGGGGATCATTGGCGACGTCGCGCGCCGCCTGCATGCGCGCGCCGAGCTCATGCAGATTGCCGTTCTTCTTGAGCGGATTGCCTGGCGTGACCAGCCACCAGACGCGATCGAGTTGCAATCGCTTGAGCGCAAACCGGCTGATCGCGCGATGGGCCTGATGCGGCGGGTTGAACGAGCCGCCGAGCAGGCCGATGCGCATCCCCTCGGTATGAGGCGGGACCGCTTGCGCCACGAAGCGCGGCACGTCGAAATTGTTACTCAATGCCCGCCCGCCCCGCGACGTTACTTACGGCCGCGTCTGCCCGGTGCCGTGAACGCGATACTTGAAGCTCGTCAATTGCTCGGCGCCGACAGGCCCGCGGGCGTGGAAGCGGCCGGTGGCGATGCCGATCTCGGCGCCGAAGCCGAACTCGCCGCCGTCGGCGAACTGCGTCGAGGCGTTGTGCAGCACGATCGCGGAATCGACCTCGCTCAGGAATTTCTTCGCGACCACGTCATTCTCGCTCACGATCGCATCGGTGTGATGCGATCCGTGATCCTGGATATGCGCGATCGCGCCGTCGACGCCGTCGACCACCTTCGCCGCGATGACCGCGTCGAGATATTCGGTGTCCCAATCGTCTTCGCTGGCAGGCTTTACGCGTGCGTCAGTCTTCTGCACGGCGTCGTCGCCGCGCACTTCGCAGCCGGCCTCGAGCAGCATCTCGACCAGCGGCTTCAGATTCTTGCCGGCAGCGGCGCGATCGACCAGCAGTGTTTCAGCCGCACCGCAGACGCCGGTGCGGCGCATTTTTGCGTTGAGCACGATCGACTTCGCCATGGCGAGGTCGGCGCTGCCGTCGATGTAAACGTGATTGACGCCTTCGAGATGCGCGAACACAGGTACGCGCGCCTCCTGCTCGACGCGCGCGACCAAGCTCTTGCCGCCACGGGGTACGATCACGTCGACGGCACCGTTGAGACCGGACAACATCATGCCGACTGCTGCGCGGTCGCGCGTCGGCACCAGCGTGATCGCGGCTTCGGGCAGAGCAGCTTCGCGCAGGCCCTGCACCAGACATTCATGGATGGCGCGGCAGGAGCGGAAACTGTCGGAGCCGCCGCGCAGGATCACGGCATTGCCGGACTTCAAACAGAGCACACCGGCATCGGCCGCGACATTCGGCCGGCTCTCGAAGATCACGCCGACGACGCCGAGCGGCACGCGCACGCGCTCGATGGTCATGCCGTTCGGGCGCTGCCAGCTTTCGGTGACGATGCCGACGGGATCGGCGATGCCGCGCACCACCGCGATGCCTTCGGCCATGCCCTCTACCCGCGCCGGCGTCAGCGTCAGGCGATCGATGAAGGACGAGGTCGCATTGCCGGAGGCGCGCGCCTCGGCGACGTCCTCGGCATTGGCGGTGAGGATCGCTGCGGCGTTGCTGCGGATCGCCCGCTCCATGGCTTCCAGTGCCCGGTTCTTCTGCTCCGGCGGCGCCAGCGCCAGCACGCGCGCGGCAGCGCGGGCACGGGTGGCGAGATCGGACATCAGGGCCAGAAGATCGGCATTGCCGTCGACGGCTTTGAGGGGGGCGGCCATGGGAGAGTTCAACCTTTTGCTAAGGCGGTGTCCTAGCACGGAAATCCCGCGTCTGCGAAGGGCGGGGAGAGTATGGCAGGTACCCCCGGTTGCACCTCGGCTGGGTCACCGGCCTGGCAAAAAGGGCCGCAGCGGCCCTTACCCGCCAACCACCAGATCGTCGCGATGGATCATCTCCGATCGTCCGCTGATGCCGAGGATGGTCATCACGTCGGGAGAGGAGCGGCCCCTGATCCGCTCGGCGACCTCGGCGTCATAGGCGATCAGGCCGCGGCCGACCTCGCTGGTATCAGGGCCGCGGACGATCACGGCGTCGCCGCGGGCGAATTGGCCCTCGACCTTGATCACGCCGGCCGGCAACAGGCTGGCGCCGGCGCGCAGCGCGGTCACCGCGCCGGCGTCGATGGTCAGCGTGCCCTTCGGCTCCAGCGTGCCCGCGATCCAACGCTTGCGTGAGGTGATGGGATTGGCCGGCGTCAGGAACCAGGTGCAGCGGCCCCCATTGGCGACCGCCTGCAAGGGATGCTCGATCTTGCCCGACGCAATCAGCATGTGCGTACCGCCTGTCGTGGCGATCTTGGCCGCCTCGACCTTGGTGCGCATGCCGCCGCGCGAGAGTTCGGACTCGGCATCGCCCGCCACAGCCTCGATCTCCGAGGAGATGCTGTCGACGACAGGAATGAGCTTGGCGTTCGGGTTGTTCTTCGGAGGCGCGTCGTAGAGCCCGTCGATGTCGGACAGCAGCACAAGCAAATCGGCGCTCGCCATGGTGGCGACGCGCGCGGCGAGGCGGTCATTGTCGCCGTAACGGATCTCGTTTGTGGCGACCGTGTCGTTCTCGTTGATGACGGGGATTGCGCGCCATTCCAGCAATTTGCCGATTGTGGAGCGGGCGTTGAGATAGCGGCGGCGCTCCTCGGTATCCCCAGGCGTGACCAGGATCTGGCCAGCGCCGATGCCATGAGCCCCGAGCACTTCGGACCAGATCCGCGCCAGTTCAATCTGTCCTACGGCAGCGGCCGCCTGGCTTTCCTCCAGCTTCAGCGGACCGCGCGGCAGCTTGAGCCGGCTGCGGCCGAGCGCGATCGAGCCCGAGGACACCACGAGCACGTCGCGGCCTTGCTTGTGCAGCTTGGCCATGTCGTCCGCGAGCGCAGCGAGCCAGGACGCGCGCACCTCGCCCCGGTCGGAATCGACCAGCAGTGCGGAGCCGACCTTGACGACGATGCGGCGGAATTGACTGAGTTCGGGGCTGGCCATGGGCGCTAGGTCGAATTGCTCTGGAAACGGCGGAGCGACGGGCGGCGCCGATGAGGCCTGCTTTTGCAGCAGGACGATGGCCGGCGCAAGGCGGGCGGAATGGTAAACGGCGAAGGTCGGCCTTGTCTTGAGCGCGGAGCCGGTTCTAATGCCGGCAATCACCAATGGGCTGGAGGGGAAGCGAATGGATCGCCGCAAATTCATGGCCGGATGTCTGGGTCTGCCGCTGCTGGCGCAAGCGGGTGAGGCGCAAGCTCAGGCCGGGTTGACGAAGATCATCTTTCCATTCGCGGCAGGGGCGGGAGGCGACACGCTGTGCCGCCTGGTTGCGCAGGAAATCGCCCCGATGCTGCAACGGACCGTCGTGGTCGAGAACCGCACCGGCGGCGACGGCCTGATCGGCATCAAATCGGTGAAGGGTGCGAATCCTGACGGCAGCATGGTGCTGGTGACGACGGGGCCCACCATGTACCTGCTGCCGATGGTGGAGACGACGCCGAGCTTCGACACAGCGAAGGATTTCATGCCGGTGTCGCTGCTGGCGCGGTACGAGTTTGCGCTTGTGGTGGGTCCGGCCATGGACGTCGCCGACTTCAAGGGGTTCGTCGCGTGGCTGAAGGCGCACCCCGACAAGACCTCGTTCGGCGTGCCGAGCAACGGCACCATTCCGCATTTCACCGGCTCGAAGCTGGAGAAGGATCTCGGCATTCCCTTGACCCGCGTGCCCTATCGCGGCAGCGCGCCGATCCTCAACGATCTCATCGGCGGGCATATCTCGTTCGGTATCACGACATTGGCGGATGCGCTGCCACAGCATCGCGCCAAGAGCGTGAAGATCATCGGGGTCTCGAGCGCGGAACGCTCGCCGTTCGCGCCTGACGTTCCGACGCTGAAGGAGGACGGAATCGATCTCGTTGCGGATGCCTGGTACGGCATGTGGCTTCCCGCCGGCAGTCCGCCGGAGTTTGCCAGCAAGCTCGGCGCAGCGGCAAGTGCCGCGCTGGCCAAGCCCGCAGTGAAGGAGAGGCTCACCGCGATCGGCCTGATCCCGGTCGGCAGCAGCGCGGACGGGCTGTCGAAGGAGCTCGCCGCGAACACGGCCTTCTGGCAGCCGATCGTGAAGGCGACGGGGTACAAGATCGAGAATTGAGTCTCCGCCCGGGCCTCATACTCCGGCGTCGTGGCCGGGCTTGTTCCCGCCATCCACATGCGTCGGCAATCTACGCAAGACGTGGATGCCCGGGACAAGCCCGGGCATGACGCGTTGTGAGAGACTAGCTTCGCTCACTCACATCTTGGCGCGCTGCGCGATGCCGTCCTTGATCGCCGCGAGTTCTTGCTCGTCCCAGATGCCGATCAAGATCCCGCCCTTCACCTGCAACTGATTGTCCGCATAGTTCGCGATCTTCTCGCGCGGCGTGGTGATGTGATCGTTGGGATGTAGCGCCCAGTCGAACAGCTCGGCCTGGAGCCGCGCGATGATTGCGGTACAATCCGGATCGTCGCCGCGATCCAGGAACTCTTCCGGATCGGTTTCGAGGTCGTACAGCATCGGGCGGAAACCGGAGGCGTGGATGTATTTCCAGCGGCCGTCAAACACCATGAAAAGGCGGCAGCGCTCGATCGGCTGGTTCAGCTTCAGCCGCACATCCTGCATGGCGTAGTCGTATTCCGAGAATGCCACCTTGCGCCAGTCGCCCGGCGTGGGGCCGCGCAGCAACGGCAGCAGTGAGCGTCCTTCGAGGATGTGACCCGGAACCTTGCCGCCGAAATAATCGACGAAGGTCGGCGCCAGATCGATGCCTTCCACAAGCGCATCGCTGCGCGTGCCGCGCGTGGCGTCGGCCTCCGCGGAGGGATCGATGATGATCAGCGGGATTTTTGCGGACTGCTCGTGGAACAGGTCCTTCTCGCCCATCCAGTGATCGCCGAGATAGTCGCCGTGATCCGAGGTGAACACGATCATCGTGGTGTCCAGCAGGCCGCGCTCACCCAAGAACTTCATCAGCACGCCCATCTGGTCGTCGATCTGGGTGATCAGGCCCATATAGGTCGGGATCACCTTCTCGCGGGCATCGTCGCGCGCCATGTTGCGGGAGTAGCGCATGTCCATATAGGCGCCGAACACCGGATGGGGATTTTGCCGCTCGCGCTCGGAGCGGATTACCGGGATCATGTCATCGGTCGAATACATGCTCGCATAGGGCTCTGGCGCGATGTAGGGCCAGTGCGGCTTGATGTAGGACAGATGCAGGCACCAGGGACGGCCGTCGGTCTCGGCCTCGCCGATGAAGTCCATCGCGCGCCGCGTCATGTAGGGCGTCTCGGAATGCTCGTCCGGCACGCGCGCGGCCTTGTCGGCGTGCACCAGCAGCCAGCCGTTCTGCAAGCTGCCGTCGTCCGCCGCACCTGAATTCGCCCAGTGCTCCCAGGGGTTGGTGGCTTCAAATCCCTGCTGGCGCAGATACGCGTCGTATTTTGGGCGTGGCCGCCCCGTGGGGTGCAGGCCGTCGTCGCGCTCATACGGTTCAAAGCCGCATTCGGCGACATGGACACCGATCATCGATTCCGGCGGGATGCCGAGCGCCTTCATGCCCTCGAGGTCGGGGGCCATGTGGGTCTTGCCGACCAGCACGTTGCGCACGCCGATCTTGTTGAGATGATCGCCGAGCGTGGGCTCGCCGACGCGCAGCGGCCAGCCGTTCCAGTGCGAGCCGTGCGAACGCATGTAGCGGCCGGTGTAGAACGACATTCGCGACGGGCCGCAGATCGGCGATTGCACGTAAGCCTTCGAGAACAGCACGCCACGCTTCGCCATGGCGTCGATGTTCGGTGTCTTCAGCGTGGGATGGCCGGTACAGCCGAGATAATCATAGCGAAGCTGGTCGCACATGATCCAGAGAACGTTCTTCGCGCGCGCCATGCCTCGCCCCTGTCGTTTCTTGATTTTTTGATGCTGCGCTATTGCGCTAGCGAAGACAAGCTGGTGATGCGCGTGCCCGGGTCACGCATTCATATGTCGTCCCGGTGAACGCCGGGACCCATAACCCCAGGGAGTAGTTAGGCGACGACTAGTGGTTCGGTACGACGACCGTTCGCATCGATAGATCACGCGGTATGGGTCCCGGCTTTCGCCGGGACGACAATCAAGCCGACCACGGCTCCGCTTCGGCGGCGCTCTTGGCCTTGGCCGACACCGGGGCTTCGCCGATGACGTCGACGAGCGCGCGGAGCGCGTCTTTGACGCCGTCGCCGGTGACGGCGGAGAGCAGCAGCGGGGTCTTCTTCGCCGCGCGCTTCAGCCGGTCCTTCTGCTTTTTCAGCTCGTCCGGCTCGACCGCGTCGATCTTGTTGAGTGCGACGATCTCGACCTTGTCGGTGAGCAGCCCGCCATAGGCGTCGAGCTCCTTGCGCACCGTCTTGTAGGCCTTGCCGGCGTGCTCGCAGGTGGCGTCGATCAGATGCAGCAGCACGCGACAACGCTCGACGTGACCGAGGAAGCGATCGCCGAGACCGGTGCCCTCATGCGCGCCTTCGATCAGGCCGGGAATGTCCGCGAGCACGAACTCGCGGCCGTCAGCGTTCACGACGCCGAGCTGCGGGTGCAACGTGGTGAAGGGATAGTCGGCAATCTTGGGCCGCGCCGCGCTGACCTTGGACAGGAAGGTCGACTTGCCGGCATTGGGCATGCCGACGAGACCGGCATCTGCGATCAGTTTCAGCCGCAGCCAGATCCAGCGTTCTTCGCCGGTCTGGCCGGGATTGGCGTTGCGCGGCGCGCGGTTCGTCGATGTCTTGAAATGCGCGTTGCCGAAGCCGCCATTGCCGCCCTCGGCAAGAACGAACTTCTCGCCAACATCAGTGAAGTCGTGGATCAGGGTCTCGCGATCCTCGTCGAAGATCTGCGTGCCGACAGGCACCTTCAGCACGATGTTCTTGCCGTTGGCGCCGTGACGGTCCGAGCCCGAGCCGTTCTCGCCCTTCTGGGCCTTGAAATGCTGCTGGTAGCGATAGTCGATCAGCGTGTTGAGGCCGTCGGCGACCTCGACGATGACATTGCCGCCGCGGCCGCCATTGCCGCCGGAGGGACCGCCGAATTCGATGAACTTCTCGCGGCGGAACGCCACGCAGCCGTTCCCGCCGTCACCGGAGCGGATATAGACCTTTGCTTCGTCGAGGAATTTCATCGGCCATAGGTAGGCCAGCCGGGCACGCCCGGCAACCCGGACTTATCCGCAAATGGGCCGAAATTCCGCGAATTTGACCCCTTGCTTAACCAACCGGCCGGCGCCGGATCAGGAATTTCTGCGTACCTTCAAGCACCAGCTCCTTGCGCTGGTTGAAGACAGTGCTCCGAAGCGTCACCGCGCCGGTCGTGCGGCCCGGCGCGAGCTCGGTGACTTCGAGCGCGGGATAGATGGTGTCGTCGGCGTACACGGGCTTGAGGAAGCGGCTCGACTGCTCGAGGAAGCCGACCAGGGACTCCTCGACCATGAACGGAAACAGGCCCGCTCCGGGCGCGGTGTGGATCAGCGTCTGAAAGCCGTGGGCCAGGAGATGCGGCATGCCGCGGCTGCGGCAATACTCCATGTCATAGTGCACCGGATGGGTGTCGCCGCTCGCGGTCTGGAACGCCGCGAACACGCCCGTGGTCTGGGTCCGGCTTGGCAGCACGAAGCGCTCGCCGACCACGAAATCCTCAAACCAGCGTTGCGCGCTGATCATGCGATGCTGGGCCGGGTCGAAGTCGGTCATGCCAAAGCTCTTTCATAAGTGAGATGCTTATCGCTACCGCGGCGCGAGGGGTGCGACAATCCGTTCAATTCGGCTTGCGCGGGCTTGTCGCGGCGGCCTGCTTCATTAAAACGGCGCTCGATGTCTCTCTTCAAAAATCTTTCCGCCTATGACGACCGCTCGGCGCGGCTGGCCGGCATCGCTCTCATGGTGCTGTCGATCTTCCTGTTCTCGTTCGGCGACGCCATGGGCAAGTTCCTGGTCGGGACGTATTCGGTCGGGCAATTGCTATTCCTGCGTGCCTGCGCGGCGCTGCTGTTGCTGTCGCCGCTGATCTGGAAGCAGCGTCACCAGTTCCTGCACCTGGAGCGGCCGCGCCTGCAGCTGTTTCGCGTCGTGCTGTCGACGCTGGAAGTGGCGGCGTTCTTCCTCGCGACTGTCTATCTGCCGCTCGCCGACGTCATCACCTACTATCTCGCCGGGCCCATCTTCGTGACTGCGATGTCGGCGATCTTTCTGGGCGAGAAGGTCGGCTGGCGGCGCTGGACCGCGATTTTGATCGGCTTTTGCGGCGTGCTGATCGCGCTGCGGCCGTCGGCGCAGACGGTGAGCCTGCCCGCGCTGATCGCGCTCGGCGGCAGCCTCTCTTTCGCAACCTTGATGCTGATCACCCGCAGCCTGCGCAAGACGCCTGACATCGTGATGGCATCCTCGCAGTTCATCGGCACGTTTTCGCTGGGCGCGGTGCTGTCGGCGTACCATTGGGTGCCGCCGACGCCGGGGAGCCTGGTGTTCTTCGCATTGGCCGGATGCATCTCGGTCACGGCGCTGTTCTGCGTCAACCGGTCGCTGAAGCTTGCGCCGGCGAGCGTGGTGGTGCCCTACCAATATTCGATGATCGTCTGGGCGGTGATCTTCGGCTTCGTCGTGTTCGGCGACGTGCCGTCCATTGCCACCATCATCGGCGCCGCGATCATCATCGGCGCCGGGTTCTACATCTATGTGCGAGAGCGCGATCTCGGCCGCCCCAGCGAAGAGGTCAATCCGCCGGTGTAGCTTCTCGTCGTCCCGGCCTTCGCCGGGACGACAGCAGAGACTGCCTACCTCATCCGTCGCGCGCTGCTCCAGCTCTTCAGCGACGACCACACGCCGCGCGACAGGCGGAAACAGTCCACCGGTGTCGACGAGCCCAGTGCAAGGAAGCGATGCAGCTGCACGCCGCTCCACTGGAAGCCGCACTTCTCCAGCACGTTGCGCGAGGCTGGATTGGTGACGCGTGCACCCGCATGGAGATGGTCGTCCTCGAACTCCTCGAAGAAGAAGTCGATCGCGCCGCGCGCGGCCTCGGTGGCAAAACCCCGGCCCCAATGCTCGACGCCGAGCCAGTAGCCGAGCTCGGCATTGTCAGGCGTGGAGCGGTCGATGCCGACCATGCCGACCGGTCCGCTGTCGTGCTCGATCAGGAACACGGTCTCGCTGCCGAGCTCGGCGGTGGCGCGGATGAATTCGACGGCGTCGTCCTGCGAATAGGGATGGGGGAGGCGGCGGGTGTTTTCAGCGACGCGGCGGTCGTTGGCGAGGCGGGCGATGGTCCTGACGTCGGCGAGGGTCGGCCGCCGCAAGGTCAGCCGCTCGGTGGCGACGACGCTGGGTCTCGCCTCCTGCAAGGTCACGCTCGAGAAATCCTGCAACATGTCCGGCTCCGTCAAAGTCACTAAGGGAAAAGTGAACACGACAAACAAAAGGGGAGGCCGGTTTCCCTGCCTCCCCTGGAGCCTTCGATCTCTTTTGATCTCTGGACTCCGCCGGTTCGGTCAAGGACCCGGCGGACTCCAAATAAGATCCACCGTCTATTCAGCAGCCTCTGCAAGCGGGAGTACCGCTACAAAGGTGCGGCCGTTGGCTTTGGCCTGGAATTCAACACGACCCTCGATCTTGGCGAACAGCGTGTGGTCCGTGCCCATGCCGACATTGAGGCCGGGATGCCAGGTGGTGCCGCGCTGACGCGCAATGATGTTGCCGGGAATCACGCGCTCCCCGCCGAACACCTTGACGCCAAGGCGCTTACCCTTGGAATCGCGACCGTTACGCGATGAACCGCCTGCTTTTTTGTGAGCCATGGCTCGTCTCCGAAATCCTGCGTATTTCTAGGTCAATTCCTTGACGGAATCATTTCAAAACGTCGCACGCATCAATTCGTGAATTGGCGTGATCAGTTTTCGTTACTCGGCAGCTTCTTTCGCGACCTTTTCCTTCTTCGGACGCGGGCCCTTGGTCGGCTTCGCATTGTCCGTCAGGATCTCGCTGACGCGTAGCACCGTGATTTCGTCGCGGTAGCCCCGCTTGCGGCGCGAATTCTTGCGGCGGCGCTTCTTGAACGCGATGACCTTCGGTCCGCGCTTGTGGTCGAGCACCTCGACCGCAACGGACGCGCCTGCGACCGTCGGCAGACCCAGGATCGGCGTGTCGCCGCCAACCACCAGGACCTCGCTCAGCTGCACGATCGTGCCAACTTCGCCTTCGATCTTGCCTACTTCCAAGACATCATCCGGAACGACGCGGTACTGCCGGCCGCCGGTTTTGATGACTGCGAACATCGTTTTTTCTCCGTGTTCAATCCCGGCCTCGAGACTGGTACGTCCGGGCCGGCTTTTTGATCAGTCGCTATGGGTTTATTGCGAGTTTTGTGCGGGCGGGAGTTATCCCTTTGAAAACCCACGCAAAAACAAGCGGCGCGAGAAACGCCCCGCGCCGGTTGTGCGGACTTATAGCCGCCGGCTGCGAAGAGTCAAGGAAAACTGCCGAAAAGAGCCCGGATTTGAAGGATTTGGGCCAATTTCGCGGCCGCTGCTGAATCTCGGCCGACCCTGCAACCAACGGGTTCCCGCACCGTTGTCCTCGCGATCTGGCATTCGGGCAAGGGCATCCATGGCAACGGACGAACTGGTCAAGACGACGACGGGCATCGCCCATCATGGCGCCGAGCGGCTGCCGTCGGTCGACATCGACAGTTTCAACATCGAGATGAAGGACGAGGATGGCTTCCTCGGCGACCGCGCCAGCAAGGGTGCGTTCCGCGAAATCCTCGACCGCTGGCGCAAGCCGTTGCGCAAGACCGGCGAGGATCCGTTCGGCGACGAGCCGTCGGAGAACATCAGCAAGAAGACGCTGGATTCGATCCTGATCAGCGACGACGTCGAGGCCTCGGCGGTGGTGCACAGCGCGATCGAGGAGTTTGCCCAGGAGCTCGCTTACGTCACGCGCCGCTTCCTGAAGACGAAGGCCTGGGCCAAGACCGAGCGCATCGTGGTCGGCGGCGGCTTTCGCGATTCACGGCTCGGCGAGCTCGCGATCGCGCGCACCGAGATCATTCTCAAGGCCGAGGATTTCAAGATCGACATGGTGCCGATCCGGCATCACCCCGACGAAGCCGGCCTGATCGGCACGCTGCATCTGGCGCCGTCCTGGATTTTCGAGGCCTATGACAGCATCCTCGCGGTCGACATCGGCGGCACCAACATTCGCTGCGGTCTGGTCGAGACCGTCTGGAAAAAGGGCAAGGATCTGTCCAAGGCCAAGGTCGTGAAATCAGAGCTGTGGCGTCATGCCGACGACGAGCCGACGCGCGAAGGCGCGGTGAAGCGGCTCACGAAGATGCTGAAGTGGCTGATTGCCGAGGCCGAAAAAGACGGCTTCAAGCTCGCGCCCTTCATCGGCATTGCCTGTCCCGGCGTGATCAACGAGGACGGTTCGATCGAGAAGGGCGCGCAGAATCTGCCGGGGAATTGGGAGAGCAGCAAATTCAACCTGCCGGCGAGTCTGATCGAGGGCATCCCCACGATCGGCGAGCACGACACGGCGATCCTGATGCACAATGACGGCGTGGTTCAAGGCCTCTCCGAGGTGCCGTTCATGCAGGATGTCGATCGCTGGGGCGTGCTCACCATCGGCACGGGCCTTGGCAATGCGCGCTTTACCAACCGCCACAAGGACAGGGACGGCGGCAAGGACGGGTCGGAGAACGGGAAGAAAAAGGCCAAGGAAAACAACAAGAACGACTAGCTGGCGTTTTCAAGCGAAGTGGATGCCGGTTCGCGTCAAGAAAACGCGCAAAACCAGAATCTGGAGCCTCGGGACTCCAGAGTAACCTTGACTGGTTAGGTTAAGGGACGGATTGCGTTGCGACGCGGCAGCTACACGCTACGGTCGAATGGTCGTCTCACGCAGGCCTGCGAAGCCGCCCTTCCTGGCCAGCATTTCGATGAGCGGCACGGGACCGCCAGTGTTTACCGCGTCTGGCGGTCCCACCCGTTCTTTGCCGCTTCTCCAGCGGCTCAGCTCCAGCCGATGCGCTGAAAGAACGCTGCGATTTCCGTCGCCGCGCGATCCGGATTCTCGCGATGCGGGAAGTGTCCGACGTCGGGAAACATCGCGAGATCGAGTTCGGCAAAAGTTTCTCCCAGCCGGTCGGTCCAGGCGTAGGGAAACAGCGGATCGTGCTCGGCCCAGCGTACGCAGGTCGGCACCTTGATCGGCGGTAGCGGTAGTGCCTCGCCCTTCATCATCGCAACGCGCCCGGCGTGCGACGCGCGATAATGCGCAAAGCCGCCGGCGAGGTTGCCATCCCTGAAGTAGGTGTCGCCGAAGAGGTCGAGGACGTCGTCGAAGGCGTCCTTGCGATGTGCCCAATTCTTCAGGAAGTGCGCGATATAGAGCCGGCAGCTCTCGCGGCTCGCACCGACGAGCCGCGGCGCCATCTCCATCTGCTGGAAAGATTGATACCAGATGTGGTTGAGTCGATCAGGCGCCGCCATCCGCGGACCGATGCCGGGATAGACGAAATCGAAGAAGAACAGCCCGGCGAGTTGCTCGGGCGCCTTCCGCGCCAGCGGCTGCATCACGGCACCGCCGACATCGTGGCCGACGACGCCGAATCGCTCGATGCCGAGCCGGTCCATCAGGGCCAGCATGTCCGCCGCATGGCGATCAGGCCCGTAAGGACCATCCGGCTTGTCGCTGTCGCCAAAGCCGCGCAGATCGGGCGCTACAAGCATGAAACGGTCCGAGAGCCTTGAGATCACCGGCTCCCAGGTCAGCCAGAATTCCGGCCATCCATGCAGCAAAAGTAGCGGTTTTCCACGTCCGGCACGGACCACGTGGAAGTTAGCGCCATTGGCGGAGATCGTCAGGTGCTCCATGGCAGTTCCTCCCAGTGGCGAGGTCTGGGGCAAAAGAGGCAGCGGATTTTCCCCTTTCGCGCCTTGTCTGGCCCGCCATCCTCGCCTATTAACGCCCCCAACCACAGGGGCCGCAGCTCCTACCATGGCGCCTTCAGGAGAGGTGGCAGAGTGGTTGAATGCACCGCACTCGAAATGCGGCATAGGTGCAAGCCTATCGGGGGTTCGAATCCCTCCCTCTCCGCCATAATAAAACGGCTTCGAGAAAGCCCCGTAAATCAGGCCTTACTACATGCCAGAGGCCTCTGGTGTAGCCCCAAGGTCGGTCTAGCCGCCATGGCGAGCCGCAAGTTTCAGCATGCGTGGAATGGCAGGCTTTGCGGGCATTGAAGCGCAACTACGCTCGGCTTGCTGGCGTTGCCGTCCATGATGCGGTGAAGCCGCCCCAAGTGGTCGAGCCCTCGCACACCGTAACGGGGACAGGGTGACCTCGCGACAGGCAGCGATTTCGCGCCAGCCGGGAAACCTCCCAGCGGCGCACGACCTCTTAGAACTGTTGACCCAGATCAAACGTCGATCGCAGCCCCCTGCACCATAGCGTTGGTGCGCAGCCCAGACTGGAGCGGGGATTGATGTTTTTTCGCCGTTCTGCGCCCCGTCCTTTCAAGGGTTCAAAGCGGGCCTTATGGCTGCTCCCGCGCTGGGCGATGAGGACCTCAGGCGCCTTGTTGGTTTGGGCGATTACGTTCGACCCGGGTGCTGCCAAGGCGTTGGAAAAGGTTTCGTTGCAGCTCAAATGGCTGCATCAATTTCAATTCGCCGGTTACTACGTGGCCCTGGAGCAGGGCTACTACCGGGATGCCGGGCTCGACGTTGAGATTCGTCAGGGCGGCCCATTTATCGACGCGATGGTAGACGTCGGGTCCGGCAAGGCCGATTTCGGCGTTTGCGCGAGCGGCGTGGTCCTGCCCCAAGCCGCAAAGAACAAGGTGAGCGTGCTGGGCGTGATCTTCCAGCACTCCGCGGCGAACATCCTCGTGCCGAGCCGTACGCGTATCAACGCCCTCTCGGAATTGACCGGCCATCGTTTGATGGATGCCTCTGGCAGCGAAGACCTCGCCGCCATGCTCAAGCAGCAGGGCGTGGACTACGCGGCGCTACCGCGCGTCCAACATACGGGCAATCCGCTCGATCTGCTCGACGGCAAGGCGGATGCAATGGTTTCGTACGTCACCAACGAACCATTCATATTCGAGCAGCACGGCGTTCCCTTCCGTTCCTTCACGCCGAGGACCTTCGGATTCGATTTCTACGGAGACAATCTCTGCACCAGCGAAGCGCTGCTGCACCGTAGCCCGGCGACGGTCCAGGCGTTCCTTGCAGCGAGCCTGAAGGGCTGGGAGCAAGCGCTGGCCGACAAGCAGGGCACGGTCGAATTGATCCTGCGCGACTATCCCACTATCAAGTCGCGCGAAGCATTGATGTTCGAAGCGGTTCGAACCGAGGCCCTGATACAGCCGGGGCTCATCAAGCTGGGGAGTCAGACGGTCGAGCGGTGGAATGCGATCGCACGAATCTATCAGAGCCTCGGGATGCTGCCCAAGGGCCGTCTGCCAGACCCGCCATTCCACCAGCCCTTTGAGGACAAGCTTCGTGGTTGGCTTAAAGCGATCGTGCCCGCGGCAGTCCTGCTGTTGGTCGTAATCGTCGCAGTCGCGATCTATCGAAGACTCGGCAAGCGAGCTTCTCGCCAATTGCGGTTAAGTATGGTGATGGCCGGGCTGTTCGTATCGCTCAGCATTCCGATC
Source organism: Bradyrhizobium manausense (assembly GCF_018131105.1). Taxonomy (NCBI): domain Bacteria; kingdom Pseudomonadati; phylum Pseudomonadota; class Alphaproteobacteria; order Hyphomicrobiales; family Nitrobacteraceae; genus Bradyrhizobium; species Bradyrhizobium manausense. The sequence goes on from NZ_JAFCJI010000001.1 coordinate 4,242,973, forward strand.
CTGATCTTCATTCTCGGCTTCAATCACCAGAAGAACAGCGAAGCGATCATTGCGCTGCTGCAAGAGCACATCGGAAAATCGCGAGCTGCGACCATCGAGAGTATCGAGAACCTGATGCGCGGCGTCGGCGGTGTTCTCGGCTTACTCGCGGAATCGGCGGCCGCGCAACCGTCTTTCTTCCGGACCAAGGAGAGCAATGAGGCGCTCTATCGTGTGCTCATCTCCTCAACCCAGATCGACGCTGCGTATGTCAGTTTTGAGGGCGGCTACCATCGCATTGTCACGCGCGCCGACGAAGACCGGAAGCGATCAGATCGACAGATACCCGGAGAGGCCAACTGGCACTCGACTTACGTCGATGCATTCTCCGCAGGGGACGTTCGCCAGCGGCACCGCACATTCTACGACACCTGGCCGCATGCGATTGCCCAATCCAGCACTCCTATCGCATTCGATTTTCGGACGCTGCAGGGCTATGCCGCTGCAAGAGAGTCCCGAGCACTGTACGTGACGCCGCCGTTTATCAACCCCGACACCGGAAATCCCATTATTGCGGCGCGTTATCCAATATACCGTGGCGATAACGAATTCCTGGGGTGCGCATCCGTCAACATCACCTTTGCGGTCCTGTCACGCTATCTGTCCAAGCAGCGGCCAAGCCAGAACAGCGTTACAATCATTGCCGACCCCAACGACGGCAAGGTGGTCTCATCATCAGAGAGCGAGAGGCTGACCAGTCTCAAGGCCGGTTCTCTGCAGATCGTAACACTCGCGAACATCGAAAATCGGGATGTGCGGGAAGCCTACCGGATTCATGTCGAGACCAACAACGATGATTTCGTGTTCAACTCGCCGTTGGATGGTCGCGAGATAAGCGCCTCGTTTGCGCGCTTTCCTGAAAGTTTCGGCAGCCCATGGCAGTCGGTGATCCTGACGCCGACGAACGATTTCGTGGGACAACTGCGCCAGACCAATCAAAAGATCATCGTGACGATCGTCGTACTGACCGTGATCGAGCTTGCCCTTATATTCGTTCTGGCCCGGCGGCTGACGCGGCCGCTGGAGCGGGTGACGCGGGAACTGGAGGCGATCGAGGACCTGTCGTTCGAGAAGCGTGAAAATCCGTCTTCGAAGATCAAGGAGATCGCCCGACTGCAGGCCGCGGCAACGTTGCTGCGAAGTTCGCTGCAGTCGTTTTCTTCGTTCGCTCCAGTCGAAGTCGTGAAGGGCCTGGTGAAGTCGGGAATACCGCTGCAGCTCGGAGTCGAGAGGCGATGCCTGACGATATTCTTCTCCGATGTCGAGAGCTTCTCGACACTTGCCGAGCACTCGGACTCCGACTCCCTGCTCGATCAGATGTCCGCCTACTTTGAGATCATCTCGAGGGCGATCGGCGAAGAAGAAGGCACGGTCGATAAGTTCATCGGCGATGGCGTGATGGCCTTCTGGGGCGCGCCCGTCGCGCTACCTAACCCGGCATTCAGCGCATGCCGCGGCGCGCTGCGTTGTCGGCGCCGCCTCGAAGGTCTCAACGCAAATTGGCTCGCGCAAGGGCGCCCGCCGTTCCGGACGCGGATCGGGCTCAACACCGGTGACGTGCTGGTCGGCAACGTCGGTTCTGCCGAGCGCTTCAGCTACACCGCGATGGGCGACCACGTAAACGTAGCGGCCCGGCTGGAAGGCATGAACAAGCAGTTCGGCACTGGGATCTGCGTAAGCGCGAGCGTGGTGAGTGCGGCCGGCGATGCAATCCTGGTGCGGCCACTTCGCCGCGTGGCGGTTAAAGGACGCGAGCAACGCTTCATGGTCTATGAATTGTTGGGCATAAGAGGCAGCGACGATCCGGAACTGAGGGAAGAAGACGGCGCCGCTGAGTTGAGCCGGTTGACCGGGGAGGCTTCCGCCTTGTTCGAAGCAGGAAGATTCAAGGAAGCAAGCGTTATCTATGAGGAAGTGCTTGTTCGCTATCCCGGCGATCCAGTTGCAAGGGCGATGCTGGCGAATGCGACAGACGAGCAGGAACAATTGAACGCCGGCGGAGCTACGGTCTCAGCCTAGAATTAAGCGCCAACGGTGATCTCATGCGCGCGAGACTCAGAACCGTGCTGCCAGTGTGACTCCCACCGCACGGGTCTCTGCCGGATGAACATGACGATCGGCGACTCCATCGATAGGTTCGCCCGGTAGTCGTAACAGATAGTAATATTCGATCTGGTTCGTCTGGGAAGAGATTGAGCACGTCGAGTTGCACGCAGTCCATTATCGAAACGATACCCCGCTCGTGCATTGAATATGAGCGAGGCCAGAGATCGGACGCTGGCGTCCTCAATAAGTGGCCGGGGACCGAAATAGCGAGCGCTTCAAAGCGCCAAACCAGCCGGTCTCGTTGCCAAATGTGAAGGCGGCGCTTCCTACCCATCCAGGCGCGCCGGGAATACGATCGCGCGCGGGGTCAAAGTCCGTGAAGCGCGCGCGAGTGTAGGCGACATCAAGATCGAACGACAGGGCAAGACGGCTATCTCGGCCGAGAATTAGGTCGGTTGAGCGCCAATCTTGAACTCTTGGACCCGAGAGTGATCGGGCATTGTGATCCACGTCCGCGCTTTCGGTTAGCACCTCGCCCGGCTTGTACGTCCGGTCCGGACTCCCCTTCCGGTGCTCTGTGAGTTCACCTTTGACAATGTAGCTCAGCGCGGGGCGGAGCTTGTGACTGTGAAAGCCGACGACACCGCCGGATTCGATGGTGATCTGCCGGATACGCATCTGCCGCCGCGTGAAGTCGTCGAGGCCCTGCTTGCCAAGTGGGAAGTCCGACAATGCCACGGCCTTCATTCCCTTGTTGTCCGTGGGCGGCTGCTGCGCGGGCGCGGCGGTCGTGCCGCCGCCTGCAGCGAGAACGGAGAGCACCATGTCAATCTTGCGATCATGTCGTCCTCCCTTGCCGTGTCTCGATCTCCCGGAGCCGAGAGGCTGCAAACGGTTCCTCTTTTGCGTAGCCAGCGACGTTGTCGCCGAGGAATTCGGTGTTGTTCTGTCTGATCCTGGCAGCGTCATCGTCGTAGATGAACGGCAGGTAAGCGTAGCGCCGGCCGCGCGTCACCCTCGAAACCGAATGCAGGAGGGAGCACGAGAAGATGACCGCGCTTCCCGGTGCTGGCTTGAAGCCGCGCGGGCCGTACTCGGGAAAGTTCACCTCGCCGCCGTCGAAATCGGAATTCAGATTGATGGAGGCTGCGAAACGACGATGCGCGGTGCCTTTGGTGGTGTTGTCGCGATGAGCAACGAAATGACCGCCGTCCGCGGCGGAGTAGCATCCGACAACATGCCGCTCCATGCGCGTCGCCTTGTATTGGTAGGCCTTGAGGAGCTCAGGCGCGACGGCACGTGCGAAGCGCTGCCTGATTGCCTGTATGAGACGTTCGTTCTTGATGACGTAGTCCCTGCGTCGCTTGTGTCCGTGATCCTGGATCGCCACCGTCCTGCCTGCGACTTCACGCATAACCCCGGTTTCGAACCCGCCGTCACGCGCATGTCTTTCTACCAGCTCGTCGCAGAAGCTCGTCTCGAACACGTTGGGCAAGAGAAGAATTGGCGCCTGCATTTCCACGCCGGCGTGTTTGGCGGGCGGCGGTAACGACCGCAGATAAGTCACGAGCTCGCAGGCGTCTCCGCCATCTTGAATGAAGGGAATGACCTTCAGGACACGCAGCGTCGGATCCAGCACGATCCACATCCTGCGAACCGGCACATTCGTAATGACCGGTCCGGCATCGTGCGGGACTGCGCCGTAAAGTCTGCAGATCTCTCCGGTGAAATCCCAGAAGAAGCGATAGCCTCGCTGCCGCGTCGGGAGTCTCTGGCGCGTCTCGTCGCTTGGATCGATGCTTACGCCGAAGAAGGAAGCTGTCGCGTCGTCGAACAGGTCGGGGTACTCCAGCGCGGCCCTGATCGCCGACATGCCTCTCGCATCGGCGGTCGCAAAAAAGCACAGCACGAGATATCGGCCACCCGCCGTATCGAAAGCGTACTGTTCGCGCGTCGAGGCCCGCGCGATAAACCACGGTGCAGGTTCTCCAGACATCAAGTTTCTGTAGGACGGCATCTCGAATTCGCTTTCCCACGAGGCAGGTGCGCGAAAGTTGGATGGTTTTATCCGAGCTATACAGTGAAAACAATACTATCCGGTGCGGAGGCAACGCATCGCAGCGGCGTCACTTGTTCGATGTCAGCTCGATCTCGGCGCTTTTCCCCAGCAGCGCCGCTCCATCCCGCGTGACAGAATACGAGATTCTGTAGCGGCCCGCCGGCCACGACGACTCCTGCCGTTTCCTTCCGGCGTAGAGCAGGTGCTGGGCCTGATCCCGCGCGAGCGGCTGGGGGCGATGCTCAACGATGGCGTTTCCATCGGGACCATACAGCGAGAGGGATTCCTGGTCGCCTTGTTGCAGTCCGATCACGCGCACATAGGCGACAATTGCGCTCGATTCCGTGCTCGCCTGAAGCGGCCCCGTCTCTCCCGACTCGATCAATTCCATCGTCGGCGGATCGCCTGAAACACCCAGGTTCAGGATTTCCCGCGGCCGGTATCCGATTTGCTCGCGGGTTGTTTCTTTCCAGAGCGACTGGCCGCTGCCGCAGACGTCGGCGAGGGCGCCATACGCGAAGGGATCCACGATCTTGCCGAGGTGCCGAACGGTGAAGTGAAGATGGGGAAATTCGGTCGCACCGGAAAGACCGACCAGTCCGATAACGTCGCCGGTGTCGAGCCGGTCGCCCGTCTTGATGCGCACGCTGCCCTTGGCGAGATGACAGTACTGAGTCTGCCATCCCCCTTGGTGATCGATCACGGCTCCATTGCCGCATTCCTTGCCGGCGACCGCCGCCCGTCCGGTGGTTCGGATCGAAACCTCGTCCATCCCGTCTCTGGTAGCGACCACAATGCCGTCAGCGGCCGTCAGGACCGCTACGCCATCGCGCTTGGCCTTGAGATCGAGAAGTCGAATATCGGTGCCGTCGTGACCGTCGTAGCTGCGTCGGCCACACTCGTAGTCACGTACGCCCGCCGATGAATCGTGGTCGACATAGTTTTGGATAAAGCACGTCTCGCCTGGCTGGCACCGCAGGGGAAAATCGAATTTGATCTCACCTGCGGCCGCGAACGCGGGAAGGCTGGCGACTGCCAACGTGATGAATCGCAGGCGTCTCGCCGTGATCACGATCGCGGTCCAAGGGCCATGGAGAGGCTCCTACATCAAATCGGTCGTGGGACGCGGCGCCTAGTCAAAGGTATTGATCGGACGGCACAGACAATGCCCGGCAAAAATGCTAAGCGGGCCTTGCGAGTGGCTCGGCGGCGTCCTCGACTTGAATTCCGGCGCGTTCGGACTCTGCCGATTTTGGAGAGCGACCCCGACACGCGGATAACTGGGCTTGCATCGGGGTCGCCCAGGCCAGCCGAGATTGCTCACGGCAAGACCCTAGATAGGAACACCGGCGGGCTACAACTTCTTCCAACCCGCCTTCGGTAAATCAAATCTCTCGGTTTTTCAAAATCGCGCCAACGCTAGAAGCGGTACAGTCACTTGTCAGCGCCAGCGGAACGGGTGCCGCAGATCGCTTGATCGAAAGCAGGGCGGTCTATCTGGTTGATCGTCCACGCCGTTAGAAACAACGGCAAGGCCGTGCACAGCACAAGGATGCACCATTTGCGGCCGCGCGGACGGCTCTGCAAAATCGTCCCGACCGAACCTGCATTGCGATAGTTTCGCAGATACATCAGCGCCTTCCTATCAAAGGAGGAACTGTCAAGCTGCAGCAGATCAGCCTCGTGGAGGCTGTCTGCAGAATGAGTCTCGATAAAGCTCAACCAAATCCCGAATTTCCGAGCCACACATCGTTTACGGGCCGGGTCAGGTCGCGATTGGGCATAGCCAGACGCTCGAGAAAGGTGCGCACGACCTCGGACAGGACGTTGCCAATCGTCCCTTCATCTCCGAAGGGCACGCATGCGACATACGTTTGGCCCAATCGTGCAAAGTGAACGATGACCTGTCCTTCATCATCGCAGAAGACGAGCCACGGCTCGTATTCGTCCGTAATCCCGAACTCAGCATCGACATCGAGGCCGCGCTGCTTCAAATTTCTCCGAGCTTGATCAAAAATGCAAAGTTCAAAAAGAGACCAATCATGTGGTCCGCCACACTTCGTGGCGTTGCTGGTAATCCCACGCATGAACGCCCCCGCCTAACGGGATGGAATGCCCATGTCGCTCGAAAGCACTATCCGCATAGCAACTGTCAGGTAGATGCATGGAACAAGGCAAGGCAATTTCACGAGATGCGACATTGTGGCACGTTCAAAATCGGGAAAAATCTGCAATCGGGTGATCGATGAAGCCCGCAGCAATCGGCTGGTTAAGTCAGCCGTCATGACCGACCGACGTTGATTCAGGCTCGCCGAGGTGCCTTCGGTTTTCCGGCCTTCGCGCCGAAGAGGATGCCGTAAGTGACGGGATCGTAATAGGACATCAGCGTGCGCACGAAATCCTGAGGGTCGACATCCAGCGCAGTCGCCCAGACAAGATAGCGGTCCGGGGGGATGCGGCCCCGCCCAGTCTCCAGCTGAGATATGAACGTATAATATTCGGCACCGACCTTAGCCGCCAGCTCGCGCTGCGACAGTCCCCGCTTCTCCCGCAGTTCGCGCAACCACGATCCTGCCTGACCCCGAAGCTCCTGTGTCGCCTTGCTCGAGAGGCGCTGTGGGTGTGAATACATCTTGGATCGTCTCGTCCAAATTTGATCGCGCAAGCCTCGCCAGCGCCAAGGCCGCATCCATGTGCTGTCGTGTCTAGAGCTTAGCTGCTGCCCAAAACCCGCACGCATCCTAGTGCCAGCCTTCCCGAAGCACAACTTCGTCGTTCGTCGTGCCAGATGGTTTGTCGACCGCAGTCCCGCGCCTTCCCTTCATTTTGCGCTCACAGACAGGCGCGGCGGCGCTGTATAGATTTCACTGTACATCCGCGCTCGATGAGTATTAACTTTGCTGTACAGAGATATTTTTCGTTTTTTTAACATAGGGGCTTGCCATGGCTGTTCAGTTCATCCGCTCCGATCTCGAATTCATTCTGGATCAAATTCTTATTGCGGAAAGGAATGCAGCCGGCGAGGCCCTTCTGGACATTCTGCCGAATGTCCAGGTGCCGTGGGGGCTTCGAACGGTCGACGGCTCCTACAACAATTTGGTTTTCATCGACAGCCTGGGAATTGACCAGACCCATTACGGCGCAGCGGACACGATCTTCCCGCGCATGCTGACGCCGACGTTCCGCATGGCGGACGCCGGTACCTCCTACGCTCAGACCAGCGGGATGGTCGTGGACGCGCAGCCGCGCATCATTTCAAACTTGATCGTCGATCAGACCGACAACAATCCGGCGGCCGTGGCCGCTGCGGCGAGCAACGGCACGCAAGCCCTCACGCCGAGCCCCGGCAGCCTGGTCACCAGCCCGGGGCTTGATGGCGTCTTCGGCACCCCCGATGACCAGCAGGTCTTCTTCATTCCGAACGTGACGCCTGACTTTGGCCTGACGGTGCCGTTCAACGGGTGGTTCACGTTCTTCGGCCAGTTCTTCGATCACGGCCTGGATCTGGTGACCAAGGGCGGGCAGGACTTCATTTTCATTCCATTGCAGCCGGACGATCCGCTCTATGTCCCTGGCAGTCCGACCAATTTCATGGTCGAGACACGCGCCACCAACGCCGCTGTCCATCCCGGTCCCGACGGCGTGCTCGGCACTGCCGACGACGTTCACGACCATATCAACACGACGACGCCCTTCATCGACCAGAACCAGACCTATACGTCGCACCCGTCCCACCAGGTGTTCCTGCGTGCCTATCAGCTCCTGACCGTCGATCCCGACGGCAACCCCGCCACCGACAATTCGATCACCGGGGCTTTTGCCACCGGCAAGCTGATCGAGAACCGCGGGGCAGGTGTCGATGGTGGCCTGTTTACCGGAAATGACGATGTCTTCATCGGCGGCATGGCGACTTGGGCCGTCGTCAAGGCGCAGGCGAACAAGGTCCTCGGCATCAACCTGACCGATCGCGATTTCGACGACGTTCCCCTGCTGGCAACGGACGCGTACGGCAATTTCATACCGGGCGCGCATGGCCTGCCGCAGGTCGTCATGCGGACAGCCGGTGCGGACTTGACCTACGGAACTGCCGATGACGGCACGACGCTGGTCGAAGGCAATTTGGCGGCGCCGATTGACCTTACCCATGCCATGCGCACCGGCCATCAGTTCCTGATTGATGTTGCGCACAACGCAGTCCCGGTTCTCGGACCGGGTGGCGAACTGGCTCCCGACAGCGATAGCGACATCGGCAACGTGCAGCCGACCGACGCATTTGGCAATAACCTCACCTACGACGACGAACTGCTGAACGCGCATTACATCGCCGGCGACGGCCGCGCCAACGAGAATATCGGCCTCACGGCCGTGCATTCCATCTTCCACTCGGAGCACAACCGGCTGGTCGAGCACACCGAGCAGGTGTTGATGCTCGACGCACTCAAGACCGGCGACGTGACGTTCCTGAACCAGTGGCTGCTGGCGCCGACGACGCTTGCCGCGGTCAATCCCGACCATCCCGAGAACCTGATCTGGAACGGTGAGCGATTGTTCCAGGCGGCACGCTTCGGGACCGAGATGCAGTATCAGCATCTCGTCTTCGAGGAGTTCGCGCGCACGGTGCAGCCGAATGTGGACGAGTTCCTGGCGCCGTTCGGCTACGACACCACCATCAATCCGGCGATTGTCGCCGAATTCGCCCATACCGTCTATCGGTTCGGCCACTCGATGTTGACCGAGACGGTTGATCGCTTCGATCCGAACTTCGACCTCGTCAACGATCCGAACAGTCCCGACCATCAACTCGGCCTGATCGCTGCGTTCCTCAATCCGCTCGAATTCGTCGCCAGCGGCCCCACGCCTCAGGAAGCGGTCGGCGCCATCGTTCGGGGCGTTACGCGCTCGGTCGGAAACGAGATCGACGAATTCATTACGGAGGCGCTGCGCAACAACCTTCTTGGCACGCCGCTCGATCTGGCAGTGCTCAATCTCGCGCGTGGCCGCGATACCGGCATTCCGTCCCTGAACGAAGCGCGACGCGAATTCTACAACATGACGAACAACAACGATGTCGGCGACGAGAACGTCAAGCCGTACATCAGTTGGGTCGACTTTGTTCAACATCTGAAGCACCCGGAATCGCTCATCAATTTCATCGCGGCTTACGGAACGCATTCAGCGCTGACTGCGGTTGGCGTCGATACCCTGGCCGAGAAGCGCGCTGTCGCCGCGGCCCTCGTGCTGGGTGGCTCCGCCGTCATCAATGCGGGCGCAGCGGACGAGTATACTTTCACGGCGGACGACGCCGACCGGCTTGATTTCCTCAACAGCACGGGCATCTACGCCAACGTCAATCTTGCCGGCGCCGACGGCATCATGGGAACGGCCGACGACAAGATCGGCGTGACCACGACGGGCGTGGACGACATCGATTTCTGGGTCGGGGGCCTCGCCGAGGAACAACAGCCCAATGGCGGCCTGCTGGGTTCGAGCTTCAATTTCGTGTTCGAGAACCAGCTCGAAGCCCTGCAGAACGGCGACCGCTTCTACTACCTGTCGCGCACGGCAGGCCTGAATTTCGGCACCGAGCTCGAGAACAACACCTTTGCCTCGCTGGTGATGGCCAACAGCGACGCGACGCATCTTCCTGCCGACGTCTTCCAGACGCCAAAATTCATTCTTGAGGTCGATCAGTCGCACCAGTTCACCGGTCTGGGTGCCGATAACCGTGCCGATCCGACCGGTGGCATCACCATCAATGGCGTGGAAGTCACGCCGCTGGTGATCCGCGACAATCCGGACACGGTCGGTCCGGACAGCAATTACCTGCATTATACCGGCGGCGAGACCGTCGTGCTCGGCGGCACGGCAGGCAACGACATCCTCATTGCCGGCTCGTCGGACGACGACACTGTCTATGGTGACGGCGGCAACGACAGGATCGAGGGCGGTTTCGGCAACGACAACCTGTTCGGCGGTGACGGCGACGATATCATCACCGACATGGGCGGCACCGACGTCATTCACGGCGGCGCCGGCAACGACGTCATCATCGACAGCCATTCGCTGCTGCCGCTCGAAGTTCCCAACATCCTGCTCGGCGGCTTCGGCAAGGACTTCATTGCAACCTGGGATGACATTTCCACCATCTTTGCCGGCGGCGGCGACGACTTCATCTACGGCTCCAAGCCGAATCTGCCCGAGACGGGCAACGAAGGTGACGACTGGATCGAGCTCGGGACCCAGGACGGCGCGCCGGGCGACAATTTCAGTCCTCTGCTGGCGGACGAAATCGACGGCAACGACATCTTCGTTGGCGGCGGTGGCTTCGACGAAATGATCGGCGAGGGCGGTGACGACATCTTCGTCGGTAGCGATGCCCAGGACAAGATGGACGGCATGTCCGGGTTCGACTGGGTGACGTACTTCAAGGACCGCGTCGGTGTTACGGTCGACATGGAATTGGCTGCCCTCAACGAGCCGCCGGTTGCGGCGTCGCCGGCGTCGATCCTCGATCGCTTCGCCGAGGTGGAGGGGCTCTCGGGCACCAAATACGCCGACTATCTGCGCGGCAGTGAAGCCGATGCCAACGTCATCGCGACTACCAACGCCAAGACCAGCGCGCTTTCCGCCGAAGGCATCGCGCGTATCCATGGTCTGCAGGAGGTGCTCGACCATGCGTTCGGGATTGCGCCCGGTGGCACCGGGCATGTCACGCAATTCGGCACCGGCAATATCATCCTCGCCGGCGACGGCAGCGACATCATTCTCGGCCGCGGTGGCGACGACATCATCGATGGCGACGCCTGGCTCAACGTGCGCGTCAGCGTGCGCCAGAACATCGACGGCACCGGCCCCGAGATTGCCAGCTATGACAGTCTCGCTCCGCTGATCCCGTTGATGGAGGCGGGAACTTACAACCCCGGCCAGCTCGTCGCGGTGCGTGAGGTGCTGCCGGGCAGCGGTGGTTTCGACACCGCCGTATTCCAGGGCAACAGCAGCGACTATGCCATTTCGATCAACGATGGCGGTACGCCGCTCAACTTCTCCGACGACGTCGTGACGGTTACCGACAGCGTCCTGGGGCGCGACGGGATGGACCGCCTGACGCACATCGAGCGGCTGCAGTTTGCCGACCTCTCGATCGAGCTCACGAACGGCGAGGACGACCTGCCTCAGGGTGACCTGACCATTACCGACCTCAACGGGGGCGATATCCTGACGGGCGATTTCCTCAGGGCATCGATCGCGGGCGTGACCGATCCCGACAACGTGAGCGCGGCCAATCCGACCGGAGCGATTACCGGCCCGGTGCGCTACACTTGGCAGTCTGAAGCCGTTGCAGGTTCGGGCGTGTTCGACGACATCATCCTGCTGCCGGGCGGCGATCTCGCGTTCGAAAGCGCGAGCGGCGTGAACTTCCGGGCGCTTCCGCTGGTCGACGGCCTACGGCTGCGCGTCAAGGCCATCTATGAAGACGCTCACGGCGTCACCGAGCAGGTCTTCTCCGCGGCGACGGATCCCGTCGTTGCTGTCCCGGTGGCTCCGCCGGTGACCCCTGTCGCGGCGGTTCCCGATGTTGTCAGCGGCGGTCCGGGCGTTCACCTGATCCGTTCCGACCTCGACTTCATCCTCAAGCAAATCAAGATCGGGGAAGCTCATGCCGCGGGCACCCCTCTGCAGGATCTGATCCCGAACATCCGCGTGGCCGCCGGTCTGCGCAGCGTCGACGGCAGCGAGAACAATCTGCTTCAGCTCAACGGCATCAACCAGACCGACTTCGGAGCGGCGGACACGACGTTCCCGCGACTGCTTGATCCGCAATTCCGGAACGCCGAGGCGGGCACCTCGTACACGCAGACCAGTGGGACGGTCATCGATTCGCAGCCGCGCACCATCTCCAACCTGATCGTCGACCAGACGTCGGACAACCCGGCTGCGTATGCGAGCGCGTATGATCCGGGCGCCAACGGTCATCTCGACTTCGGCGCAGCAGGTAGTGACGACGTGCTCAAGGACGGCGTCGAAATCGTCAAGAGCCCCGGCCTGGACGGTGTGTTCGGCACGGCAGACGATGCCGATGTGTTCTACTTCCCCAACGTGAAGCCGGACTTCGGCCTCACCGCCCCGTTCAACGCGTGGTTCACGTTCTTCGGCCAGTTCTTCGATCACGGCCTCGACCTGGTGACCAAAGGCGGAAACGGAACGATCTTCGTTCCCCTCAAGGCGGATGATCCGCTGGTCGCAGGCGCCGACGGCATCTTCGGCAATGCCGACGACCTGCCGCCGCAACTGCGGTTCATGGTGGAAACGCGGGCGACCATGCGGCCCGGTCCGGATGGCGTTCTCGGCACCGCGGACGACATTCACGAGCAGGAAAATACCACGACACCGTTCGTGGACCAGAATCAGACCTACACGTCGCATCCGTCTCATCAGGTGTTCCTGCGCGCCTACGCGATAGGGACCGATGGAGAGCCGCACGCCACAGGCAAGCTGATTACCAATCGCGATCTCGGCGCCGACGGCAAGTTCGGAACCGCCGACGACCACGAGATCGGCGGCATGTCGACCTGGAAGGTGGTCAAGGCGCAGGCACGCGACCTGCTCGGCATCAATCTGACGGACAAGGATTTCGACAACGTTCCGCTGCTGGCAACCGACCAGTACGGCAACTTCACAAAGGGTGACCACGGCTTGCCGCAGGTCGTGATGCAGACGGCTGGCGGCGACGGGATATTCGGAACGGCCGACGACGGCACGGTGCTTGTCGAAGGCAATCGAGCCGCCCCGATCGATCTGACCCACGCCGTTCGCACCGGGCACCAGTTCCTGATCGACGTCGCGCACAACGCGGTCCCGGTCGTCGATGCCGGCGGCAATCTTGTCGCCGACGCTGACCATGTGGCGGGAAATGCGGTCGCGTTCGATCCGCTGTCTGGCCAGAACCTCGAATATGACAACGAACTTCTCGATGCGCACTACATCGCTGGCGACGGCCGCGTGAACGAGAACATCGGCCTCACCGCCGTGCATTCGATCTTCCACTCCGAGCACAATCGTCTCGTTGATCAGGCCAAGGACACGGTCGTTGCGGCTGCGCAGGCAGGCGACATCGCCTTCCTCAACGAATGGCTGCTGACACCCGTCGTCAGTCTGCCGGCCGACCTTTCCACCCTCGAATGGAACGGGGAACGGTTGTTCCAGGTCGCCAAGTTCGGTACCGAGATGCAGTACCAGCATCTGGTGTTCGAAGAGTTTGCCCGCACCATCCAGCCGATGATCAATCCGTTCTTTGCACCGACGCAGGTTTACGACGTCGACCTCAATCCTGCGATCGTCGCGGAGTTCGCGCATACCGTCTACCGCTTCGGTCATTCGATGCTGACCGAGACCGTCGATCGCTTCGACGCCGATTTCAACGTCGTCGGCGATCCGAACTCAGCCGATCCGGATCAGCAACTCGGCCTGATCGCGGCCTTCCTCAATCCGCTGGCGTTCGCAGCCAGCGGCGATACGCCGGAAGAAGCCACGAGCGCCATCGTGCGCGGCGTGACGCGTACTGTCGGCAACGAGATCGATGAGTTCGTTACGGAAGCTCTGCGGAACAATCTGCTGGGCACGCCGCTCGATCTTGCCGTGCTCAATATTGCGCGCGGCCGCGACACCGGAATTCCGACGCTCAACGCGGCGCGGCTGGATTTCTATACGCAAACCGGCGACACCTGGGTCAAGCCCTATACGAGCTGGGCGGACATGGTGCAGCACATCAAGCACCCTGAATCCCTCGTCAACTTCATCGCTGCCTACGGCACCCACGTTGCGATCACGTCCGCAACGACGCTGGCGGACAAGCGCGCCGCGGCTCTGGCGCTGGTTCTCGGCGATGGCAGCGATGCCGATGGCACGACCATCAATGGTATTACGTACACGGATCGTCTGGACTTCCTGAACAGCGCGGGAGCCTGGGCGAACGGCGCGGGACATGCCAAGGATCTGGATAGCGTCACCACGACCGGCCTCGGCAATATCGACTTCTGGGTTGGCGGGCTCGCCGAGCAGGCAACGCCCTTCGGCGGGTTGCTGGGTTCGACGTTCAACTTCGTCTTCGAGAACCAGCTCCAGAAGCTGCAGGACGGCGACCGGTTCTATTATCTGGAGCGGACCGCCGGACTGGCGTTCGGAAACGAACTGGAGTTCAACTCGTTTTCCAAGCTGATCATGGCGAATACGACGGCGGTGCATCTGCCCGGGAACGTGTTCGAGGCCGCGGGCTTCACGCTCGAGGTCGATCAATCGAAGCAGTTGACCGGACTTGGTGCGGACGGTCGCGCCGACCCAACGGGTGGCGTCATCATCAACGGCGTCGAGATTTCTCCGCTGGTGATTCGCGACAACCCCAACACCATTGGGCCGGACACCAATTACCTGCAATATGCCGGCGACCACATTCATGCGGCGACCGTCGTCCTCGGTGGTACTGAAGGCGACGATATCTTGATCGCCGGCGACTCCGATGACGATACGCTCTGGGGCGACGGCGGCAATGACAGACTGGATGGCGGCTACGGCGACGACTTTGTCCGCGGCGGCGCGGGCGATGACATCATCACCGACTCCGGCGGGTCCGACGAACTCCAGGGTGGCGACGGAGACGACGTCATCCAGGCCGGAAACGGCACCGACCTCATCTTCGGTGGTTTCGGCAACGACTTCATCATTACCGGTGAGGACAACGATGAAGCCTTTGGCGGCACCGGCGACGACTTCATCCTCGGCAACAAGTCAAACGAGCAGGATATCGGCAACGAGGGTGACGATTGGCTGGAGAAGGGCACGTCCGACGGCGCGCCTGGTGACAATTTCGACCCGCTCGGCAACGACCCGATCATCGGAAACGACATCTTCATCGGCGACGGTGAGAACGACAAGTTCATCGGCGAGGGCGGTGACGATATCATGGTCGGCACCACCGGCTTCACGGACCGCATGTTCGGCGGATCCGGCTTCGACTGGGCCGATTACAAGGACGACAAGATCGGCGTGACGATCGATCTCGACGCGCGCTTCTTCGATCAGCCTCCGACACCGGGGTCGGGAGCCTCGGCGCTCGCCCGGTTCGACATCATGGAAGGTTTGTCAGGATCGTCGCACAACGACTATCTGTTCGGCGACAGCATCATCGATCTGGTCGGCGGAGAAGTCGGTGCCGGGGTCAACGGCAGTGCCCTTACCAATATCGCGCTGATCAACGGCCTGGGCAATCTTCTCGATACAGCGTACGGAACGCATGTGACCGCGTTCACCACTGGCAATATTCTGCTGGGCGGTGACGGAAACGACTTCATGATGGGTCGCGGCGGTGACGATGTCATCGATGGCGACGCCTGGCTGAATGTGCGCATCAGTGTCCGCGCCACGGTCGACGGCGATCATGACGGCAAGGCCGATCGCGATGCAGATGGCAGGCTCGTCCAGGGCGCTGAGATCGCGAGCTACGATCGGATGCAGGATATGGTTCCGCTGATGCTCAACGGAACCTACAGTGCCGGGCAGCTCAAGGCTGTCAGGGAAATCAAGTACGCCAACGGACCGGATTTCGATACGGCCGTCTTCACCGGACCGCTTGCAAACTATAGCTTCGCTGTGAACGGCATTGCGGTCGCGGCCGCCGATCTTGCCGGCATCGGCCTGAACTCGGTCATCACCGTGATCGACAATGTCGGTGCCAGCGGGATTGGCGACGGCACCGATCGGGTCATGCATGTCGAACGGCTGCAGTTCTCCGATCAGTCCATCGTTGTCGGAGGGCTGGACAATGGACCGCAGGGCACGCTGACCATTCTTGACGGCGTGACCGGGCTTCCTGACGACACGCCGACCGAGGATCAGTTGCTCCGCGTTTCGATCGCCGGCGTGACCGACGCCGACAATCCGGGCGGCGTGATCACCGGCCCGGTATCCTACTTCTGGCAGGCAGAGACGAGGCCTGGCTTCTTCGAGGACATCACCGTCTTCGCGGCTGGCGAATTGTCGCGTATCGAGGGACTCACGTTGACACCGGCCGAACCCTTCCCGGGCGGCATCGCGTTCGCATCCCTGGTCGGCCAGGCCTTGCGCGTGCGGGCCGTGTACCAGGACGCCAACGGCGTCATGGAGGAAGTGTTCTCGGCGCCCACGGCGCCGGTTGAGAACGTCAACGACCCGCCTGGCGGTACGCTGCTCGTCAGCAACTCTGCGCCGACGGAAGGTGATCTCCTGACGGTGGCCAACCTGATCACGGATGCGGACGGCCTGACCACGGCTGTCTTCACCTATCAATGGCAGCAATCGGCTGACGGCGTGACCTGGATTGACATTGCCGGCGCAGTCGCGACCAGCTTCACGCCGGGCAATGACCAGGCCGACATGATGCTGCGCGTGGTGGCAAGCTATACCGATGACCACGGTACGGCGGAGACGTTCTTCGGCACGGCGACGGATCCCGTCATCAATCTGGCGGGTCCACCGCTCGGGCTCTCCATCAGCAACGTGTTCGTGTTCGAGGATATCGCAGCGGGTGTGCCGATCGGCGCGATTACGGTCG
The DNA here is from genome assembly GCF_018131105.1 of Bradyrhizobium manausense. Classification (NCBI taxonomy): domain Bacteria; kingdom Pseudomonadati; phylum Pseudomonadota; class Alphaproteobacteria; order Hyphomicrobiales; family Nitrobacteraceae; genus Bradyrhizobium; species Bradyrhizobium manausense. The sequence goes on from NZ_JAFCJI010000001.1 coordinate 4,259,700, forward strand.
ACGACGACCCAGGCGATACGCACACATTCATCGTGTCGGATCCGCGGTTCGAGATCGTCAGCGGCTCGCTGCGGCTGGCGCCGGGTGCCCGGCTCGACGACAGCGACGTCGGCATGCTCGGCTTGACCGTCAATGTGACCGACAATGACGGCAACTCTGTCGACTTCCCGATCGGTCTGGTCGTGCTGAACGTCAACGAGGCGCCCGACGCGATTGCGCTGAGCAACGCGGCGGTGGCCGAGAATGCCGCCGGTGCGGCGATCGGGACTGTCAGCGTCTACGATCAGGATCTCGGTGACGTGCAGGCGATCACGGTCTCCGACGCCCGGTTCGAGGTGGTCGGCGGCGTACTGAGGCTGAAAACTGGTGTCAGTCTCAACGCCGAGGAAGGGCAGTCCGTGTTCCTGACCATCACGGCGACAGACCAGGAGGGCCTGTCGAAGACCACGAGGTTCACGATCCTTGTGCAGGACGTGGCCGACAGCGCGGCAACACAAACCGGGACGGCCGCGGGTAACACGCTGGCTGGCGGCGCCGGAGACGACGTGCTCCTCGGCCTTGGCGGCAACGACCTCCTGACCGGCGGTGCCGGCAACGACCGGCTGGACGGCGGTACGGGTGCGGACTCGATGACCGGCGGGACCGGCAACGACATCTTCATCGTCGACAATATCGGTGATGCGGTGGTCGAACTGGCCGGCCAGGGCAACGACACGGTTCAGACCAGCCTGACCAGCTACACGCTGGGCAACGATGTCGAGAACCTGATCTTCACGGGAACGGCCGCGTTCACCGGCAACGGCAACGCGCTCGACAATCTGATCGTGGGCGGTGCCGGCAACGACACGCTCAGCGGCAACGCCGGCGACGATACGTTGATCGGCAATGCCGGCAACGACACGCTCAACGGTGGTGACGGCAATGACGCGCTGTATGGCGGTACCGGCAACGACACGCTCAATGGTGCAGCCGGCAGCGACATCCTCGAAGGTGGCGACGGCGACGACACGCTGAGCGGC